>NZ_RDNY01000009.1:0-150101 GCF_003687745.1 Acinetobacter sp. 2JN-4
GCAATTTAGATATTTTTAAAACTTATTCTTAAACACAAGATTTAAATCTTTCAATCCAAATCCTTGTTTCTCAACAAGTTTTTATCCGCATCACCGCCGATGGATGTGCATTCTACAGCATTTCCAACTCCACACAACCCCTTTTTTTAACTTTTCCTTTTGCTTGTTTCTTTTTTCTACAAAAACGATTGGTTTGGTGCTTTTATCGGCATAAATATGAATTTTTAGCTCTTAAATAGCAAAAAAGAAGTCCCTGAGGACTTCTTTTTTGTTTGTTTGCCACTTTTATCAGCTTCTCACAACGTTAAGGAAATATAAGTGGCGTTCGTATTGATCAATAATATCTTGGATCAAGTCTTCCTGTGTCCAATCCATTACATCATAATTTTGCCCACCTTCACGCAAGAACACCTCGGCTTGAAAATATTCACTATCATCCGCTTCACCCTGCCCCAGCATAAAGCTCGGTGGCGTGGTCTTGCTTGAAAAAACAGTGTATTCAAAGTTAATTTCTTGGTGATGATCGACACGCAAACGCAAACCTTGTTCGGTTTCATCAATAGCGACGCTTAACTTCCGACGTTTAAATTCGGCCTGTACTGCTTCAAATGCTTTTAGCACTTGAGTTGCAATATATTGCTTCACCTCATCTTCCGTATGAGGGTAATGCATAATCAAGCCTAAACGCTGTTGCCAACTGCGTGGATTGTTCATCGCTCTTGGCGTGGTTCGAGCTTCGGTCAACATTTTTGATTTGGTAGCATCGAGATTCAACGCTTTCAGCAAGCCCCAAGCCATCAGCAACATAATCACGGCAAATGGTAATGCGCTCACCAACATTGAAGCCTGTAACGTGGACAGACCACCAACCAAGAGCAAACAAATAGTGAGGATCGAGATCAACACCACCCAAAATACACGCTGCCATGCAGGTGTGTTTTCATCTTTAGCCGTGAGATAATTCACAACTAAAGCACCTGAATCCGCAGAGGTCACAAAGAAAAGTAAAACCAGTATTGCCGCCAATAAACTCATCACAGCCGAGAACGGCAAATGATTTAAAAACTCAAAAAGTGCCACTGATGAATCTTGTTGCACCATTTGCATCAACGCAATATTGTTTTCTTGCATGATGCTAAAGAGTGCGGCATTTCCCCAGAAACCCATCCAAACAATGGTAAAACCTGTCGGAATCAGAATAACGCCGAGAATAAATTCTCGAATGGTTCGACCGCGTGAAACACGCGCGATAAACATCCCAACAAATGGCGACCAAGCGATCCACCAAGACCAATAAAAAACCGTCCAGCCGCCGATCCAACCCGTCGACTCATAGGCCTGTAAATTAAAAGTCATCACAAATAAGTTGGAAAGATACTGTCCCGTATTTTCAACGGTAGTGCGGAGTAAGTGTAGCGTTGGTCCTGCCAAGAAAACAAAAACCACCAATATTACTGCAAGTATTAAATTAAGTTCTGATAGGCGCTTTACACCTTTATCTAACCCAGCAAAAACCGACAAAGCAGCCAAGATACTAACGAAAATAATTAAACCAATTTGTGTGCCGGTACTCTGCTCGATACCTACTAAATAATTTAAACCAGCATTGACCTGTAATACACCAAAGCCCAATGACGTTGCGACACCAAAAATCGTCCCAACAGTGGCAAAGGTATCAATGGCATCGCCCCATCGACCATAAATTCTTTTACCAATCAGTGGATACAATGCAGAACGTGTTTTTAGAGGTAAATTATGGCGATAAGAAAAATAAGCGAGAGATAAGCCCACTAAGGCATACACGGCCCAAGCATGTACACCCCAGTGAAAAAAGGTGATTCTTATTGCTTCTTTAGCTGCTTGAACTGTCTCAGGATCACTACTTGGAGGAGTGACATAATGCATGACAGGTTCTGCCACACCAAAGAACATCAATCCAACCCCCATCCCTGCGGTAAACAGCATCGCGAACCAAGAGCCGTTACTATAATCTGGCTGGCTATGATCGGGTCCCAATTTAATATTGCCGCTTGATGAGCACGCAATATAAACCAACAACACAAGGAAGATGGCAACACACAAAATATAGAACCAACTAAAAGAGTCCGTAATCCATTGTTTTGCTTGTGCAGTTAAATTTTCAAAGAGATCAGGTGCAATGATTGCAAATGAAAGAAAAACGACAATGATCAATACCGTACTAAAGAAAACATTTCGGTTAACGTTAGCCAACCAAGATGATGTTTTGGAATGCATATTTTCTCCATACTGTTCTAATAGCTATTGCTTGGCTTAGGCACACTAGAAGACGGAAATTGAATAATAAAAAACGTCTAATATGTAAAAAACTCATCAGAGTTTATCAAATGGAAGTACCAATCTTGCTCACACAAAACTGACAACTTTCCAATAAAAACCTTTCTTTCGGTTATTTTTAGGGTAACAAAGAATGTACTGAACAGCTAATCATCAACCACTTTGCTCACCAATACACTACACATTTCATCAAATCAGGCGTGACAACATAAACTTAGACTGTGTCTAAAAAAGCAATAATCATTTTTCCAAGTTCTTGTTGCAATCGTTGCTCTTCAATCAAAAAAGTGTTCTTACTGACATAGCGCATCATGGTAAATAAAGTACTGTTAATAATCACAAAAGATTTATGTTTCAAAGTTTCAAAATCCCAATGTGGATAATAACGCCCAAATAAATACATCCCGATTTCTAAAAAATGTCTTTCCAATAGCTGTGCCGCATCTGAATCACTATAAGCATGCCAATTTTTTAAAATTTCAATAAAAAAACCTTGATCAGATTTTAGAGATTCAAAGCCAAACGCAATGCTTAATGTGATGATGTCTTGAATAGACGCTTGCTGCTGCAAGGTCACCAACTGTTTTAAAGCTTGTCCTAGATCTTCGCTTTTGCGTAATAATAATTCAGCAATAATCTGTTCTTTATTCTCAAAATACTGATAAATAGATCCAACACTAACGCCTGATTTTTCAGAAATTTTTGGCGTGGTGACATGCAATACACCATATTCTGAAATGCATTTTTGCGTTCCTTCCAAAATACTTTCCACAATCATTTTGGCACGTTGTTGCTGTGGTTGCTTCCTCATACTTCGTCTCAATTTAAATGCGAATTGAATACGAATATTTATTCATATTATGCTTTGATTAAATAACAATCAGAGGCGTTATGCAATGCAAAGTATGATTAAACCAAAACGTTTGGCTTCCTTTGCGGAAATGATTCAGTCAAATATGAAAACTACAATCTTAAGTTATATGACGAATCAAACAGTCCAACCGAGTTATCAAGAATATCTCGCCCTCAACACCGCACTGCAAAGTGGTGATGAACCTATGGATAAAGTCATGCGATGGGTAATGCTCAATCCTCGACAACATCGGAAGTATTTTGAAACGGCGCTGTATCAAGGCTTAGATCAGTTGCCACATGAGATTCCAGAACTGACTACATTTTTTGATTTGGTACAACAAACCCCTAGTTGGTACGAGCAAAGTAAAATAGATGCCGCACTTAAATTTACCTATCGTTTAGGTGCCAATAATGGTTTCATTTTAAGAGATTTATCCTTAATGACGGGTTATATGTATCCCGGATTTAATCAACCTTTGGTACTGACAGGCGCATTAAACAAACAAGCAGGAACACGTTTGGCTGAAACCACCAAATGGTGGGTCGATATCACCGAACAAGATGGTTTTGAGCGTTTCAGCAAAGGCTTTACCTCAACGATCTATGTCCGTTTCATTCATTCCTTGGTTCGTCATCAATTGCAAAAATCGGAGAAATGGGACGCTGAAACGTGGGGTGTACCGATTAACCAGTACGATCAAGCGATGACTAATATTGCATTTAGTGGTGTGGTTTTGATTGGCATTCGTGCGCTCGGAATTTTCCCAAATCAGCAAGAAGTAGACAATTTTCTGCATTTTTGGAAATATGCAGGTTGGTTGATGGGGATCGATGAAAAATGGCTAGTGGATAAAGAATCAGATGGCTGGAAACTGATCTATTGGATGCAGTTCGCGCATCCACAATCAGATTCCAGTAGTATTTCACTTGGCTCGAGTCTTTCTAAAGAACCCTTTGAACGGCAATATCGCTATCTAGGTACATTCCAACAAAAGCTAGCGTATCGACAACATTTAGAAATGACCCAGTTCTTTATTGGACGTAAAAAAATGAAAAAATTGGGACTTGCCCCTCGATTCGCATCTTGGTTTGCTTATTATCTGCTGTTGCGCAATCTGACACTTTATACAGGCGCAAGATTCATTCCTCAATTGAATGTTTTGTTGGAGCGTAACGGCCGTCACATGCAAAAATCAGGATTGTCTTTGTATCAGAACCAATCAAAACAGCTCGCGAGCATGCATCAATAAACATATAAAAAAACCCTCATTTGATATGAGGGTTTTATTTTTAAGGATCAAATGTGTTTAGTGATCTGAAGCACCTGTAGCTCCGACACCTGTCATTGAACGCACATACTGCGCATCAAATGCTTTGCGCTCTTTTTCTGCACGTGCTGACTTATCCGTTACAGAGAAGAACCAACAGCAGAAGAATGATAATGGCATTGCAAATAATGCTGGACCATTAAATGGATTTGGCGCTGTTTCTGCAATACCCAACGTATCCACCCAAACCGCTTTAGAAAGAATAATCAAACTTACAGCACCGACCAAACCAACCAAACAGCCAATCACTGCACCACGAGTCGTTAAACCTTTCCAGAACATTGATAACACAAGAATTGGGAAGTTTGCGCAACACGCGACAGAGAATGCCAATCCAACCATAAATGCTACGTTTTGCTTTTCGAACAAAATACCTAAGATCATCGCAAAAATAGCTAAACCTAAAGTTGCCATTTTTGACATACGTAACTCAGATGCAGGTGTGGTTTTACCTTTTTTAAACACGTTTGCATACAAGTCATGTGAAATCGCAGATGCACCTGAAAGGGTCAAGCCTGCAACCACTGCAAGGATTGTTGCAAAAGCCACCGCTGAAATGAAGCCCATGAACAAATCGCCACCAACTGCATCACTTAGATGCACTGCAGCCATGTTGTTACCCCCCATCAGTTCTAACTTGCCAGTTACTGCCATTTTTGCAAGATCAAGGAATTGTGGGTTGTTTGCAACGAATAGGATTGCACCAAAACCAATGATGAAGGTTAACAGATAGAAGTAGCCAATAAAGCCCGTCGCAACTACAACCGATTTACGCGCTTCTTTTGCATCTTTGACCGTGAAGAAACGCATTAGAATATGTGGCAAACCTGCGGTACCAAACATTAAGGCTAAACCAAGTGAAACTGCATCAATTGGATTTGCTGTGAGTGTACCTGGCCCCATAATTCTGAGTGCTTCATCCCAGCTTAAATTATGTGCTTGACCGTAAACATCGATCGCCTGATTAAACATATTGGTAAAGCTAAAACCAACCGCTTTCATCACCATAAAGGCCATGAACGTTGCACCGCTGAGTAACATCACCGCCTTAATGATTTGAACCCAAGTCGTAGCTAACATTCCACCGAACATGACATAGGCCATCATTAATAAACCAACAATCACCACCGCGATATTATAGTTCAAGCCAAATAACAGTTTGATCAACTGACCTGCACCCACCATTTGAGCAATCAGATAGAATGCCACCACCACCAATGAGCTAATGGCTGCTAAAGTACGGACTGGTTTTTCTTCCAATCGAAATGAAACGACATCTGATAAATTATATTTACCTAAATTACGTAAACGCTCCGCGACCAAGAATAAAACAATCGGCCAGCCAACCATAAAACCAAGTGAGTACAATAGACCATCAAAGCCTGACATAAATACAAGCGCGGAAATACCCAAGAACGATGCGGCAGACATATAATCACCTGCAATCGCTAAACCATTTTGGAAACCGCTGATACCGCCGCCTGCGGTATAAAAATCCTGTGTAGATTGCGTCTTTTTAGCAGCCCATTTAGTAATCAGCAAAGTGAAACCAACAAAAATCATAAACATGATGATCGCAGGCCAGTTGGTCGCTTGTTGTTCTGCTGTACCCAGATCAGGCCCTGCAAATGCAATACTTGAACAACACATGCTGGTCAACGCCAAGAGTGTCGCTTTAAATGATGTCCCTTTCATCTCAGTGCTTCCCTTTTTTATGTGCAATCGCCTCAACTTCCTTGAGTGCCTCTTCATTGAGTTGGTCAAGCTTATTATTGGCAATGTAGGAATACACACCACATAATAAAAACGACAACACGATAATGCTTAATCCGAGAGGAATGCCCCAAGTGGTTACACCACCACTAAATGAGCTTGATAAGAACTCTTTGTTGTAGCCAACCAAAAGCATAAAACCAACATAGATAAACAACATGATTGCTGTTAGTGTCCAACTTAAAATACTTTTCCTTCTCACCATTTCTTTAAACTTTGGATTGCGTAGAATCTGATCTACTTGTGAATCATCCATAATCAACTCCTTATTTTTGTGTCCAACCATGGACCCCTTTTTCTCTATGGGATTCTTCACTATCCAAGTTAGCAAGTTTATGATGATGCCGTAACTTAGACTTTGGTCGTTACAAGCAGATCTGTACGCTTCACTATGCCCACGCTTCGGGTATGATAAAAAATGGAATTGATCACGTGAGCAATATGAATAGCTGGCTTATTCTTGGCATACTCGCGCTTTATATCGCGCTGTTATTTGGCTGTGCATTTTTTGGAGAAAAACATGCCAGTCGACTCAGTACGCGTGGTCGAATGTTGCTGTTTAGCTTAACCCTAGGTGTATATTGCTCATCTTGGACATTCTATGGGGCCACTGGCGCAGCAGTTCGTGAAGGAGTGTTGTTCTTACCTATTTATCTCGGGCCATTGCTATTTCTTTGGTTTGGTTATGATATTTGGAAACGTTTAGGTCGTATTCGCCAATACCACTCGATTTCATCGATTGCCGATTTTATTGCTGCCCGTTACGGCAAAAGTGGTAGCTTGGCCGCCCTTGTGACTATTTTGGCAGTGATTGCAATTGTGCCCTATCTGGCACTGCAGTTACACGCAATTGCACTCAGTGCTGCAGTGATTCTTGATCAAAACGCCAATATACATACCACCACCAATAGCGTTTTGTTATTGACTGCGGTACTTGCAATTTTGGCAATGATTTTTGGCACACGACATATTGCCAACACCGAACAACACGGTGGTCTGATGCTGGCAGTCGCATTTGAGTCCTTTGTTAAACTATTTGCATTACTCTGTGTGGCAGGTTTTTTCTTATTACAATCGCCTGAGAATATTAAACAAGTCAGCAATGACGTCTCACAACATTTTTATAATTTACAAGAACTCGGCGTACCCGAAACCTTTTGGGTGCAGACCTTACTCGCTGCACTGGCGATGATCTGTTTACCTCGCCAATTTCATGTCGCTGTGGTTGAACTCCGTGACGAAAAACATATTCGTGGTGCACGGCATTGGTTTGCAGCTTATTTAATTCTAACCATAATCGCCATCATTCCAATCGCCAGCTGGGCATTACATGCACTCCCTGAATCACTTGGTTCGTCTGATATTGCTGTTTTAGCGCTCCCGCTCAGCTATCAACAAGACTGGTTGGCTTTATTGGCATTTTTAGGTGGTTTTTCTGCTGCCACTGGCATGCTCTTGGTTTCATCAGTCGCACTTTCGATCATGCTCAGTAATGACTTGATCATGCCTGCGCTATGGCGCTTCAAAATTATTTCTCGCCATGACCGACAGTTGCCTAAAGTTCTCAAGCTGACACGGCGGATTAGCATCCTGAGCGTCATGTTACTGGGTTTTTTATTTTTTAATTTCTTCAATGATATTAATCAACTTTCTGTGTTCGGTCTTCTGGCGTTTAGTGCAGTTGCACAATTCGCACCTGCACTGATTGGTGGGTTATATTGGCGTGGAGCAAGTCGCCAAGGGGTGTATGTCGGTCTCATTGTGGGTTTTGCGATGTGGAGCTATACCCTTTTGTTTCCAACCTTGCTGCGTAGCTTGCCTGAACATTATCAGAACTTTGCGCAACACATCCTTTTGTTTGGCCCATTTGATATTCATAGCTTGCGTCCAGAAGCATTACTCGGTTTTGAATCGTTTGCCCCGCTTACCCATGGGATACTTTGGTCATTGGGTCTCAACCTTGCTTTATATATCTGGATCTCTCGTCTTTATCGTCCTAGTGTTGCAGAACAAATTCAGGCAGAAAGCTTCTTTTATTATGAAAGCAAGCCGCTGCCTTCCGCTCAATCTACCGCTGATCTGACGGATTTACACCAAAATGCTGCTCGTCTGAAAGTCGGCGACTTACTGGCTTTGGCAAAGCGGGTTACAGGTGAAAAGCCCACACGCTTAGCATTTCAACAATTCTGTGAACAAAATCATGTCATTTTAAATGAAAACCATGTTGCCAATGGCATGTGGTGGCGTTTCACCGAGCAGTATCTCGCAGGGATTATTGGGGCAGCATCCGCGCGTACCTTGCTGACCACAGCCATGATCAATAATGGCTTAGCTTTGGGGCAAGTCGCCAACATTCTAGACCAAGCCTCCCAATGGCAACGTTTTAACCAAAACTTACTCATGACGATGATTGACCATATGACTCAAGGCGTGAGTGTGGTTGATAAAAATATGTGTTTGGTGGCATGGAATAATCAATATCTAACCCTGTTTGATTATCCTAAAGATCTGGTTTATGTTGGCTGTCCAATTGCCGATCTGATTCGCTATAACGCTGAACGTGGAGAATGTGGACCGGGTTCAGTTGAAGAGCATGTCCGTAAACGGATTCACTGGATGAAAGTGGGTAGCGCGCATGAGTTTGAACGTATTCGTAAAGATGGTGTGGTCATCCAAATGCGTGGCAATCCCATCAGAGGGGGCGGTTTTGTCACAACTTTTGCAGATATCACTGCCTTCCGTACCAATGAAGCCGTGTTAGAAGAACGCGTCCATGATCGTACCCAACAGCTCGCAGATGCACTGACTGAACAACAATTGGCGTTGGAACAGGCCGATAAAGCCAATCAATCCAAAAGTCGTTTCCTTGCGGCTGCCAGCCATGATTTATTACAACCGATGCATGCTGCACGATTGTTCAGTACGGCGCTAGAGCAAAGCATACACTCGACTGAAGACCAACAAACCTTACAACAACTTGATCGAGCACTTTATGGTGCTGAAAGCATGTTATCCGCGTTGTTAGATATTGCGCGTTTGGAAGGGGGCACCATTCAGCCAAAACGACAAGCTTATGCATTGCATGATTTGCTCAATGACCTTGAATTACAGTTCAAATCGATTGCGGCCCAACGCGATATTCAATTTAAAGTCCATGACACCAAGTTTTGGGTCGATACCGACCCGCAATGGATGCGACGTATTATTCAAAATTTTGTCAGCAATGCCCTCCGCTATACCGCACAGGGTCGCGTTGTGGTCGGCGTATTACGTTCAGCGCAACGACCAAATCATATTCGGATTGGGGTTTGGGATACTGGGCCGGGCATAAACGAGCAACAAAGGCTTAAATTGTTCCAAGAATTTGAGCGTTGTGGACACACCTCGCCTTGGGGCGAACAAGGGTTGGGGTTGGGGCTCGCGATTGTGCAGCGCATGACTTCTCTTTTAGATTTCCCAGTCCACGTTCATTCCAAACTAGGCAAAGGGTCGTGCTTTATGATTGAAGTGCCGTTGACAGAAGCCACAAAAACTCAAGCCCCTGCCACACACACCACCGCACTACAGCATACCGCCTATAAAGTCCTGTGTTTAGACAATGATGAAACCATTTTAGAAGGAATGCGCACCCTACTCGGCAAGTGGGGCTATCAAATTTTCACAGCAACCGAACCCGAAGAAGCGCTGACACTGATCACACAACATGATATTCAAGTCTGGTTAATTGATCAGCATTTAAATCATGATCAACGAGGTTTAGATTTTATTGAACAACATCGGCCCGCACATGTTCCTGTGGCACTGATCACGGCGGATTCAGATCCTGAATTGCCACAACGACTCAAAAACCAGAATATTGTGTTACTGAAAAAACCACTCAAACCCGCAGGTTTACGTGCTTGGTTGTCGGGTTTAAAAATTATGCCGATGTAATAGAGCTCTTTCATCATTATTTAACCCTTTGTGTATTTCTCCTATTAGGAAAAAGCAAAGGGATTTTGGAAAGAAGTCGAATAAATAGCATAATATTTTTAAATATAGGCAAGAACCATCAAAAATCAGCACTTGAGTTGCTAAAAAATTGACCAAAGTGCTCAAATGATTTTTGACTATGGCAAAAAAGTCCACTTACATTAGTGAACGTTTGTACACTTACTTACAATTTTATAATGAATTGTTTTAATTGAAATTTTATATAAAAAAACGCCATATAAGACTTTAGTCGTATTCTACTTGCTTTCTGAATAAAGCATAAATTTATGCGAATCAATAGAAACCTATTTGCACGTCTTTAGGATTTCTCACAATAATACAGCCAGAAAGGATATTGATCATGAATAGCCCCCAGCCTACTCCTGAACATCGCTCACAACAATTTTATCGCCAATACAGTGCCAATGCGCTTTTACCACAACTCAACTGGCAAACTATCTTTGCTCAAAACAAATTAAATGACACCCACTTACGTGCACTGAATACCCTCTATCAAGCTGCAGTTCCTCTCGCTTTAAATGTTTTCGATGAGCTACATTTTGATGTATTCGCACCTGCTGCTTATCAGCCACAGGGTTTAGGTTTATTTGAAAAACTAGCCCAACAAGAAGAACTTTTCTTAAAAGCACTCGAAACTGAATCGTCTCATCTTGATCAAGATACTCGCCATCAAATGTGGAGCATGTTATTGCGCGGTGGTGCGGTATTGGTCTTTAAAGCGTGGTTGGGGCATGTGAAAGCAGGTGAAAATCAGCTTGATCGAACTCAATTTGATGAACTTTCAGATTTGCTTTTTATCAAAACCCGTCCTGAACAGTTAGCACAGCGCTTAAAAATTGAGAGCAATGCTGAAATTGAACATATTTTTTTAATGTATGAAAATGACGTCTTTTTAGATCACTTTAATAGTCTAGAAACCGCCGCATTATTTGTTGATTTAGGCGTATATGATGCTGCATTCTTGAGTTTGCGTGATGACCGTGTTGCAGAATATCTTAAAGCTGAAGGTTATGTCACTCAAGAACAGATTGATGATTTGCAATGTGCATTAAACCCGCTGTATTGCGATAGTTTAATGCCAAAACAAGATTGTTTAGCTTAATGCAAAATCAAACAAGGTGGAAAGTCCACCTTGTTTCAACATTCAATCTAGCCCCTAACAACGAAAACAGAATTCTTTTCTCTATTTCTCCAATCGCTGCTTATGTAAATTCATCACGACATCACTGAATTCATTTAAGATAAAGTTCGCCCATAATTTACTGTACCAGTTATATTCTGTCGAAATCCGATAATCAATAGTCAGTGTCAACTTGGTCGTTGTATCATCAATTTCTTCAAGCTCATAGTCTGCTTTTAACAAATCAAAATAACGTCCGCCTATCTCCAAATGATCATCCAAGAATCCTTTAGGAAAAGAGTTTGGATCGAACTGGTAATTCCATGACAATAAATAAGGTGGATAAGATGCTGTGACATTTTCTTTAAATTTTATGCCACGCTCCCAGTGTATGGTACGGATAATCTGATCATCTTTCTGTTCCGTCATACCAGAAATAGGTTTTGGAAACCCCATAGTAAAGATAAAACTATTTTTTACTTCTTGAGATTGAATCTGCCCGATATTGTTAATCGCATGAAAGACATTTTCTGCTGGGGCATGAATAACCATTGAGCGTTGTGTTTGCTCATATTGCGTCCGATTAAAGTCAGGTAATAACAGCCATAAAATGAGTGGTAATAACGCAATGGAATATATTTTTACACTTGGCTTCCCTAGATAATGGCAAATCAAGCGGATGAGCGCCGCCCCGACTAACAAGCCAATCAGTAAAATTGGCAAAAACATAATTAGGCAGATAATTCCTTCTCTTAAAACAATCACACAAAAAGCAATCACAATCACCAATACTAAGGGCTGAATCTTAAATATATTGGATAAAAGAATAGAATTCGCCTGTTCTCGAATCATAATATATTCAAATAATGCCCCGAGAATCAAAGGAATCAGGATAACTATGATAGAGGACATCAAGTCGTTGGAATAACCACTCAATAAAACTGTAAAAGCAAGCACCATTAGAGCCAGCGTTAATGGCAATATCTTTAAAAATGAACGTCTAGGGTTAGAAGCTTTTTCTAATTCATAAGGGACTGTATTAATTAAATTTTCTTGCACAATCAAATAAGCATTTAATTCATTTTTAATTTTATGAAACTGATAATTCTCTACACCGACTTGTTCCAACAAATTTACTAAATCTTGCCGAGTTTCATCCGTCCATTCGTTAACGACTATGCGACAATATCCTTGTTGTTGTAATTCTTGAATAATTCTTATTTTTTGATCCAAAATATTTGGCATGCTTCATCCTATATCAACTTCGATCAGCCCAAAGCATTGCATTGAGCTGACCGTCCCTATCCTAAATTAGAACTTCATGCTCATGCGCATCCAGTAATTTCGACCAATATTATTGAACTGTTCACTGGCGCCATATCCAAACATGGACGCACCCGCTTTATTGAGATGTTCGGTGTAGGTCTTATCCAAGACATTATCGACACCAACTGACACATCAACAGTATCTGTTAACTTATATGTCCCATTCAAAGCCAAAGTATCGAACGCTTTACTTGGATTCATGTCATAGCCAACCACATTTCCTTCATTTAGGCTAATACGATTTTGTTTAGCAACCACACGCCATAATAGCCCCAAACTATATTTATCCTCGATATAGCGAAGGTTAATACGTCCCTCTAAAGGTGAAATTTGCGGTAAAGCACGACCATCAGAGGTATTTTTCCCCCAAGCATACATAGTTGATACATCCGCTTGGATCTGATCAGTAAATTGATAACCAACACCCGCTTCTGCCCCAGCAATGGTTGCATCCACATTACGTGCCAAAGGTTTTCGCTTATCAGGCGTATGATATTCCAACAAAATGAAATCTTTAATTAAACCTGCATAGGCAGAAGCCCACGTATTCCATGCACCATGTTCCGCTTGAAAACCAATATCGAGCTGTGCCGTACGTTCATTGTTCAAATTGTCTAAGTTATCGATCATACGATAGGTGGTGACACCCTTCATATCGGTTGTTCCGACCCCACGATCTGTTGAAGTACTATACAACTCCCAAAAATCAGGGGTGCGTTCAACATAGCCCACGCCTGCATAGGTTTTCACGCCATGTTCAGGTAACGCTTTTTCAAGACGGATAAAGCCACTTGGTACGGTATCCTTACGGTTTTTACCATTTTGAAGTTGATCAATCTTGACTTGATCGACGCGCATACCTGCAACTAATTTTTGATCGGCATCAACGTTATAAGTCCATTCAGTAAACGCACCATAAGACTGGAACTTTAGATTTTCAGCATAAGGCGAACTCATTTTAGGCATGGCATACATCATCATGTCACCACCGTGCTTGTTATGCTGGCTATCCAACCCTGAAACCACGCTGAATTTATCCCAATCTGTCGTGACCACCAAACGGGTATTTAACGTACGGCGATCGACACGCATCGACATCTTATTCGGTACCATCATCTGCATGTCGTGCATATTCATATTGGTCATCGGCGGAGTACGTAAACTAAAATTATCCATGATGTGATCGTTATAGCTATAGTCCACTTGTGCTTGGACTTTTTTAATCACGTTGTTCAGATTTTTCTGCTCGGCATGTAAGCTCAAACTTTCACGTTTAAATTGCGCACCATCCATACCACGACCTGCATAGGCAGCTTCACCATCGCCTTTACCTGCACGAAGTTCTAACCAAGCATCGTCAGTCGGTTTCCAACCTAGGGCAAGATCCGCGCCCCAACGTTCCCAATTGGAATGAACATTTTTCCCGTCACCATCTTGATAATCATCCGCCACAGAACGATTGGCATTCAAACGTGCATATTTCGTTTCATCACCAATTGCAGTTTCAACATTATGATCTAAACGTCCATAAGAGCCGAGCAAAACACTGGCTTGACCGCGATAAGGTTGATCTTTACTTAGGTTCTCAGGTTGACGCTCAAAAATCACGGTTGCCGCAGACCCAGGCGTTGCATATTGAACCGTTTGCGGCCCTTTAATCACCGTGATTTGGTCAAAGCTTTCAGGTTGAATATATGAGGTTGGTGCATCCATCCGAGATGGACAAGCACCTAGGTTTTCACTGCCATCCACCAACATTTTAATGCGCGAACCAAACATGCCACGGAAGGTTACATCGCCGTTGCTGCCTCCATTTTTAATGGCATTGAATCCCATAATGCTTTGTAAATAATCTGCGCCATCGGTTGCAGGCACTGGCTGAATCGGTTGCTTCGGATCAGCTTGAATGACCAATCCGTTGCTCTGATTGGGTTGTTGTGCAGTGATGACGATCGGTGCAAGCACGACTTGAGCAGGTTGTTGCGTTGATTGAGTTTCCGTACTTGCCCACACCATCGCGGTATTTGAGACAGCAAGCATCGCAACCATAAGCGGTTGTAATAAAAATTTAGGCTGAGCCATAAGAGCTTTCCCTTAAAACATAAACACGGCTTGAGCTTGCAAAATCACATTTACAAACTCTCGTAGCGGCGAAATGGATTCGCCCTATTTAAAAAGCAATGATTTATGTAAAGTGTGGCGGGGCTCGCCCTTGGGGCAATAAAAACAGTTGTTGTAGCGCAAAATAAACATGCCTAAAGGCATGTTGATAGGCCACTAAACGGATCTGAATCCGAACTAAGACCTCTTTAATCCCCAACTCAGGTGGCAGGATCAAATTGGCATAGACAGTACAATACTGACATTGATGATTCGGATCATGATGATCATGTTGCGGCATCGAAACTTGAGTATGTTCAAGCTGATGTGCGTGATGATGCGAAGAATGTACGGCTTGGCTTGATAGGACTTGTATTTTAGGTAATAGCAAAGCTTGGGTAATGGTTTCACACACAGGTGCGATTTGATATTGCCTCGGGAGTAATGGCTGCAAAAATACCGCGATCTGCAAACAGACCGCGGCGAATGCGAGTAGCAACCCACAACGAAACAAAGAAAACATCTTTAAATGATTTTTTACAGTTTAACGTTTAACTGCAACTTTATCTTTTTCACGCTGGCGAACCAATTTTTCCACTTTTTCACGGGCACGTTGGCGTTTTAATGGCGATAAATAATCCACAAAAAGTTTGCCATTTAAGTGATCCATTTCATGTTGGATGCAAACAGCGAGAAGTTCGTCAGCTTCTAACTCAAATGCTTGACCTTCAAGGTTAATTGCTTCGATTTTTACGCGTGACGGACGCTCAACTTTGTCGTATATTTGAGGCACGGAGAGACAGCCTTCTTCATAAGGCTGAGTATCTACAGTCAGCGGAGTGACTTTGGGGTTAATGAACACCATCGGTTGGTTTTTCTCTTCAGAGATGTCCATAACAATAAGCTGAATATGATGATCAACCTGAGATGCCGCTAAACCTATACCCGGTGCCTCGTACATGGTTTCAAGCATATCTGCTGCAAGCTGACGAATATCATCAGTGACTTCTTCGACTGGCTTGGCAATGGTGCGAAGGCGGGGATCAGGGAAACTTAGAATAGGTAATAAGGCCATACTGACATCCTCAACTTATGCCGTTGATCAGAAAACCGACTGAAGGGAATGCTTGATCAAAAAAAAATGTGGGTAATGTCGTTATTATAACGCAACTACGCACATAATTTTTAGGAATTATGATAATGAAAAAGGTTTTAAACGGCATACACTCATTTCATGCCTTGGGGTTAAAAAAACAACTGATTGCCGTGGCAATTTGCGCGGGATTGGGGATGAGCGTTAATATCGCCCATGCTGCAAGTCCAAATGTCAGCCCTTCTGCTATCAAAGCAGGTGCACCCCATGTTTATGTGGTGAAAAAAGGTGACACCCTTTGGGATATCTCAGGCAAGTTTTTAAGCAAACCTTGGCGCTGGCCAGAAATTTGGGCAAGCAATAAACATGTGAAAAACCCACACTGGATTTATCCGGGCGATCGTCTGTTATTGTGTACATTGAACGGTAAACCTTTAATTGGTAAAGATGAGGGTGATGGCTGTGCTGGGATCATTCGTCGCCACACTGGCAATACCTCAACCTTACGTCCACAGGTTCGTGTTGAAGCCCTAAATAATAGCGTCCCCGTGATTCCACTGGCGCATATTCAACAATGGTTAGAACGCACCTCGATTCTTCCAGTGGAAACTATTGCACATACTCCATACATTTTGGGTACAGCTGACAAGCGTGTCCTCGCGGGCAAAGGTCAAAGTGTCTATGTCCGTGGTAAAGGGCTAGAAAATGGTCAGCGCTATGGCGTATTCCGCGAAGGCGAACCCTACATCATTATTGATGAACACGGTAAAAAGCAGAACCTCGGCATCGAACTCACTCAAGTGGCTTCAGGTGTTGCCATTCGCAATGAAAATGACATCACCACAGTTGAGTTAACCGATAGCTACAATGGTGAAGTCCGTCGTGGTGATCGTGTGATGGCTGAACAAGATGCAATGTTACCGACCTTGTTCTATCCAACAGATGCAGATCAAGTCAAAGATGGCGGTAAAATCATTCGAGTCATGGGCTCAATCGGTACTGCTGCTAAAAATGGTGTCGTCACTGTTGATCGCGGTACCACTGACGGTATTGAAATCGGGCAAGTCTTTAATGCTTATCAAGACGGCGAAACCGTTAAAGATCCTAAAACCAAAGAAACGGTCAAATTACCCGGACAATATGTAGGTAATGTGATGATCTTTAAGAGCTTTGATCGTCTTAGTTATGCCTATGTACTTGAAAGCGATTTACCAATTAAAGTCGGCTCAAACATCAAACCACCTCGTCTTGAAGACTAGTTGATGGCTGAGCACTGATCTGAAATGTTGAATCAACTATCACCTCATCACTACCACACTGTGTTGTTGTGGTATTTGGTTCAACATTCGCTTTCTAGTTTCAAAAAAGTCATCCACTATTTTGGTGATTGTGAACAAGCGACCCAAGCGCATCGTTTTTCAGAATGGCAACAACTCGGCTTACATGCCAATCACTTAAAACGCGTAGAAACATTCCAAACAACTCAAGGGCAACAACAGTTTGAACAACTGGTTCAATTAATTTGTCAGCATAGCGATTTTATTCTAACTCCTGACGATATCGGCTATCCCACCCAACTTTTACCTTATGCTGATCATCCACCAATTTTATTTGGACAAGGTCAAGCGCACACGCTATTACAACCACAAATTGCCATGGTTGGCAGCCGAAAGCCCAGTCCACATGGGCGGCAAGTCGCATATGATTTTGCCTATTATTTAAGTGAAAAAGGTTTTTATATTAGCAGTGGTTTAGCACATGGCATCGACCAAGCCGCGCATCAAGGTGGACTCGCTCATCAGCGCACCATTGCCGTGGTCGGCACAGGTTTAGATACCGTTTATCCAGCGCAAAACAAACAACTTGCGCAACAGATTATTCAGTCAGGTGCGATTGTGACCGAATTTCTACCGACCACAATGCCTTTACAACAACATTTTCCACGGCGTAACCGTATCGTCAGTGGTTTAAGTCTCGGTGTGGTCGTGGTAGAAGCTGCATTAAAAAGTGGTTCTCTGATCACCGCAAACGAGGCAGCCAATCAGGGCAAAATGGTATTTGCAATCCCTGGGCATATTTATAGCGAACACCATCAAGGTTGCCATCAACTGATTCGTGAAGGTGCGATTCTAGTCGACCATCCTGAGCAAGTGATTGAAGATTTGGCATTGCCTACACAGTGGCAAACTCAGCAACAGCAAGTCGAAGATACTACTCCCACCGCAGCAAGTCTTCCGCAACATCTGATTGGCCTCTATCAAATGTTAGACTGGGTCGGTCAAGACTTAGATCAACTCGCTCAACGTAACCAAAGTGCTATTGCAGCGTTAACGGCACAATTAATGGAACTCGAATTATTAGGATTGTGCACACAACAAGGCGGACGCTATTTACGTTGTCGCCCAATGCTTTAAACTAACACCTCCGCTTATTTTTATTTTTACACTCTCACATGATAACGTCCTCCATCTCCGAAGCTGCTCAGTTGCTCAAACAAGGTCAAGTATTGGCATATCCGACAGAAGCCGTTTGGGGACTGGGTTGTGACCCAAAGAATGAGCAGGCATTTCAAAATATACTTGAGCTAAAACATCGCCCAATCGAAAAAGGCGTAATTTTACTGGCTGGGCAAATCGCACAAGTCGAACATTTATTACAAAGTTTGACTCCCAAAATACGCCAGCAAGTCATCAATAGCTGGTCTAACCGCACTCCAGTTGAACGCGCAACCACGTGGTTACTACCTGCTGATCAACAGATTCCTACATGGATTAAAGGGCAACATCCTTTGGTTGCTGTGCGTGTCACCACCCATCCATTGTGTGTCGAGCTGTGCAATGCTTTTGATGGCTTTATTGTCTCGACCAGTGCCAATCCAGCAGGTTTAACGCCTGCGCATAGCTTAGAACAGGCACAACGCTATTTTGGTTCCACATTAAATTATCTAGAAGGTGATTTAGGACAGAGCCAAGAACCGAGTCGAATTTTAGATGCGCTCACAGGCAAAGTGATTCGGGCATAAAACAACAGATAAAATGAGCCAAAACGCAGACAAAAAAAAGCTCAGTTATATAGGGATAACTGAGCATAAAAAGGATGTGTATAATCACATCCAGAGGGTTCACAAATTCGGCAAGCAATCTAAACACTAAAAAGTATCAATTTGCTTCCGCGCTTATTATGGATCAATCATCCTATTTATACAAATATATTATTTGCCGTGCAAAAAAGGTGAAAAGCGTACCAATTTTGTCACTTCTCTATTTTCAATAAAATTATATTTCTATTTTTATTCAGCTTTTTTTTGATCACAAATTTAGCATTTCTTCAAAATATACGTTTAATATCAAATAGAAAGAATTGTCTTCATATCTATTATTTTGCGCGTTTGTCTATTTTTTAAACAAACACGCATTTTAAATACATCTTAAATCGTCGGCTTTAACACTTGGGACGATAATTTCACGGTTTTTTTCTGTGCCATCACAATACCTGCAAGAATCATCGCCCCTCCAACAGTATGATAAATCGTCCAGCTTTCTGCCAACCAGAAACTGGCAATAATGGCAGTAAACACTGGCATTAAATTCATAAAAATACTGGTTCGGTTTGGACCAATCGATTGCACAGCAAGCATCCATAATAATGGTGCAATCAATGATGGAAACATACCTGCATACAATACACTTGCGGCATTATCAGCATTGATGCTGTCTAGCCCAAACCACAGTAAAAATGGCAGGTGGTACAACAACGCAAATGCAATTTGTACATATAAACTGGTCATTAAAGGCAATTGCAGTTGCCATTTTTTTAGGAATACACCATAGAAGGCATAGAAACCAACAGCGATGACCATCACCGCATCGCCCCAGTGCCCACCTTGGGCAAATAAACTGGAAATATGCCCTTGGCTCATGACATAAATCAAACCTGCAAATGACAACAGACTACCGAAGATCGCAAAACGATTCGGTCGATCTTTCAAAATCAGATAAGAAATAAATATGGTAAATACAGGAACAAAAGCATTCACAATACCCATGTTAGTAGCAGTGGTATAATGTGCCGCGGTATAAGACAAGCCTTGGTATAACACCATACCAAATGCACTCAATATGGCTAACTTACCGATCAATGGACGAATTAAAGTGCGTTGCTGCCAAACTTTCGGCAACATAAACGGTGTCAAAATAAGAAAAGCCACAAACCACCGATAAAAACTAATACTGACAGGTGAAATCAGATCAGCCACATAACGGGTCACCACAATATTCAGTGACCAAATTAAGACCGCTATCAAGGGCAACACAAATGCCCATTTTTGATATTTTGTTAACTGACCCATCACCTTTCTCACAATATTTCAGCAATGTGGCTATTGTGAAAGATGTCCAAATTAATTGAAATATCGTATTTCAGACATTTATATCGCGGTTACGACATCGATTAGAATAACTCCCAAGTCCGCATCGCGTGTTCAACCACTTTATGTAACTGTGCGACCGTTGCCCCATCTCGTGCTTGGATGGTTAAGCCTTGCAAAACCGTTGAGTAAAAATCGGCCATTTCTGCTAATGGTGCTATGGCTGCCAAATCACCATCAACAACGCCTTGCTGTAAACGTTGCAGCATTTTTTGTTTGGTTTTCAGACGCTTTTCAAGAATATTGTGTTGTATAGCTTGGGCATTATCAGAACAATTCATGGTTGCAACCACCAGCATACAACCCGAAGGTTTATCGGGTTGTGCTAGGCGCTGAACATTGTCATAAAGAAAAAGTTCAAATGCCACCTTTGTGGTTTTGGCTTCTAAGAAAATCGCTTCGATTGGACAAGCTTCATGTGCAAGATAGTAATCAATGCATTTATAAAATAATCCTGTTTTATCACCAAAACTACTGTAGAGACTCGGAGCCGTAAGCGCTAAAGCATGAGTTAAATCACTAATCGAAGTCGCCTCATAGCCATGCTCCCAAAATAACAACATCGCCTTTTCTAAAGCCTGCTGTTCATCAAAACACTTTGGACGTCCACGCTTCTTTTTTAGCGTGTCATCACAAGGTGACGGCAGCGACGTATCTGGATGAGTCATAAGGGTCACAAATATTTTTATAACGTTCACTATAAAATAATTGACTGATTGACTTTTATCAACTATTTTATTTCATAACGATCGTTACAAAACATTATTCATTTTCAAATTTTATTGTTATCTTACTAACAATAAAGGAATTTTTATGGAAAACTCCCTTTCTAGCGAAATACCCCCCATTCAGTCAAGCCAAACACAAGGCAGTTGGTTTGCCATCTTAGCTGTTGCGATTGGTGCATTTGCACTGGTCACCAGTGAATTTTTACCAGTTGGTGTTTTAAATAGTGTCGCGACTGATCTGAATATCTCGGTGGGTACGGCAGGCTTAATTATCACTTTACCCGGCGTAATGGCAGCCATCGCTGCTCCGTTGTTGCCTATTGCAGTAAAACAAATGGATCGCCGCTACCTGTTGATTGCATTGACTGCGATTATGGTCATTGCTAATACCATTACCGCTTTTGCCGATAATTTTAATGTGCTGTTATTGAGTCGTTTAGTGCTTGGCATTGCAATTGGTGGCTTCTGGGCAACCGCAATTGCATTGAGTGGTAAACTCGCGCCCGCACATTTGCCCATTGCCAAAGCAACGGCTGTGGTCATGGCTGGTGTGACCTTTGCGACGGTATTAGGCGTGCCGATTGGAACATGGTTGAGTGAATTTTATGGTTGGCGCAGTGCTTTTGGCATTACCGCAGCGATTGGGTTGATGGTTCTCATTCTGCAAATGATTTTCTTACCCAAGTTAAAACCCGAGTCTGCGATCCATTTACGAGATTTACCTGCTTTATTGCGTATTCCAAAAGCCCGTAGCGGGATGCTGATTGTTCTATTAATCGGTCTGGCTCACTTTTGTGCGTTTAGTTACTTGGCACCTTTCTTCAAAAATATTGCAGGTTTTAATGGTGCGACCATTAGTTCATTGTTATTACTTTATGGCATCGCAGGTGTATTTGGTAATGCCTTTGCAGGTTATAGCGGCAATTTAAATGTGCGTTATACCCTTGCTTTTGTCGGGATCTGTTTTGCAATCGTGTTTTTCGGCTTCCCTATTTTTGCGATTCACGAATTCGGTGCGATTGTATTAACTGCACTTTGGGGCTTTGCTTTTGGCGCATTTCCAACCTCTGCAAATATTTGGATGTTTGTGCATGCACCTCAAGCTGTTGAAAAAGGGATGCCATTATTTGTGGGAATGTTCCAAGTCATGATTGCCACAGGTTCCCTGCTTGGCGGTTATGTGGTGGATCATTTCAATGAAAATATCTTAATTTATGGTGTTATTAGTTTTGTTGCTTTAGCATTGATTAGTATTTTCACCTTAGCAAAAGGCTTAAACAATCCAAAGGTCAGTTGCGAAAACTAGAAAGCATGAGCGCCCCAATGAAGCATGACATCACTGCACAACTTCCCTTTCTGAATGGTATCGAAGTACATGAGTTTCTTTATCAAAAAGATGATGTTGTCAGTCCGCATACTTCACTTTGGGGTGACTTTAATTTTAGTTTAAACGGCACTTTAGAATTTGACATTGAAGGAAAGTACTATTTATCACCACCCAGTTATGGGCTTTGGCTACCACCGCGTACCGAACATCAATCGTTGCCTGTTGAACATAAAATTCATTATATTTGTATTCGGATACACCCTAAATTCGGGCAGTTTTTAGGCAATAGCTGTCGTTGCTTTAGTATCGAACCTTTTTTTCGTGCTTTGGTCGTGCAGATTTTAGAACAACAAAAACAAGCGGCAAAACCTGAATACCTTGAACATTTACTGCAAGTTTTATTTGATCAACTCAAACAAGCCCCAGCCCATTCGCACTATTTGCCACAAAGTAGCCACCCTATTTTGGTACCAATTTTAGAAAAATTATCCGATCCTGAATTATTCAACCTCAGCTTGCAGCAAGTTTTACACAACTTTTCTGTCAGCGACCGTCATTTGCTTCGCCTGAGTCAACAAGAGCTACAACTTTCATTATCCGAATGGCGAAATCGAGCGAAAATCATTTTTGCGATTCACCGAATCCGTCAAGGCATGACCATCAAACAATTGGCCTTTGCGTTGGGCTATCATCATAGTTCTAGCTTCATCGAATTTTTTAAACGCTATACTGGACAGACGCCAATTCAACTTAAAAATGCTGCAATATAAATATTATTTGTATACTTTCATATCTTTAGGATTGCACTCTCAGCCAATAGCAGTTAAAACAATCAAGACTTGTCACAACAATAAATTAGGATCTATCTCATGAGCCAATCGGTTTATCACATCCCTGTTCAGGATATCAAAGGTCAAGACGTTGATCTTGACCAATATCAAGGCAAAGTTCTACTGATTGTTAACGTTGCTTCAAAATGTGGTTTAACACCACAATATGAAGGCCTAGAAAAACTCTATCAAGCCAAGAAAGAGCAAGGTTTAGAAATTTTAGGTTTCCCTGCCAATAATTTCTTAGAACAAGAACCAGGTTCAAATGATGAAATCCAACAATTCTGTTCGCTCAACTATGATGTGCATTTCCCATTATTTGCCAAGATCTCAGTCGCTGGCGACGATAAACATCCTTTGTACCAGACTTTAACCCAAGCAATTCCCGAGCGTACTGGTGAAGGCCCTTGGTGGAAAGATCTAGTTGATTATGGTCTAACACCAAATAATCCACCTGAAGTATTATGGAATTTTGAAAAATTCTTAGTCAATAAGAATGGTGAGATCGTGGCTCGTTTTGCACCAGATATTACTGCAGATGATGAGCGTATCGTGACTGCAATTGAAGCTGAATTAGCCAAATAAGTTACAAACCCATAGAAGAGAAGGATCATATTACGCTCCTTCTCTTTTGCATCACCCAAACACCCTTTCTTATTTATTTTCTTTGACTAAAATGTTAATGAATTGCAAAAATCACATTTTTCTTCATACTTTCTCATTATAGTGACGATCTTCTCATATTTTGGTGCAGTTTAGCCACGATGAAAAATCTAGCCATCAAAGCCATTTTCTCTGCAACAGTACTTGTTACAACATTCGCATTCGTCGGTTGTGATCAAGTGCCTCAAGAAAACCAACAAGTTGCTGAACCAAACACAGAGTTTAAACCAAACATCAGCGATGATGCCAATACAACAACACCGCAGGATATTCAAAAGCTAAGCAGTGGTAACCTATTTAATATCGTACGTGATGTAGCACAACTACAGCTAAAAACCGATGACTATACGGCTCTGCTCAAAAGCTCACAAAACCAGCTTGAGCAAGCGCTTCAAGAAAAGAATACCCAGCAACTGCAAAATACAACAGCAGATCTCAAACAAAATTTGCATGCTTTACACGATACCTTACAAACACTTCATCTAAAGAGTCATGAAGTCGATCAAATTCGTCAGCGCTTACTTAATGCAAATCAACAACTTTTAAAAATGCCACTCCTTCATGGTCAACTGGATATTAGCCAATTAGACATTGAAAAAATTGAGCAACAATTTAATCGTATTCAAATGGATATGCTTAAACTGGCAACACTCGTATTAGGAAAAGCAGATACAGAAGCTCAGACAGATATCTAAATCTGCATTGTTTGCATCGGATAAGCAGGTTTAGCAACATCATTCGATGCATGCTGAACTTTCGATAATTGCAAACCATGTTGTGTCATCTGTTTATATTTTATGAGTTCAGCATTGAGTTGAATGACACGTTGTTTTAATTCAATCGACATAAACTGATCTGACTGTGCCAGAGCAACCCAGCCCGCTTGTACTCTGCGCTTAGGATTTTCATAAGCAAGTTGTTGTTGCATCCACTGATGCAATTTCAATGCACGTTGATAAGCTTCAAATTTATATGCAAATAAAGTCGTAGAAATCACCGCTTCAGGAATTTTACCCATCAGCTTCATCTCAATTTGTCGAAGTTGATACGCATATAATTCAACGCGATATTTTAAGAGATTTTGATTAAACCATTCGGCGAAATCGATGAGTAAGTCCACCATCTGATTGCACTGCGCGATCAATTGTTGTTTTTCTTGCAATGGTTTTGCTTGCTCAACTTTCTGCACGCGCCAAGTACGATAAACAGCGAAACCACCGACAACAAAAGCACCGATAGACCCCGAAACAAGTCCTCCAATCGCAGCGCCGATTGCCAAACTATTTTTGATCACGGAGTTCGATTGTTTATCGGCTAAATATGGACGGGACACTGGCTGAGCTTGTGAGGCAGCAAAATTGCGATACACCGCAAAGCCTGTATTCATCAGTGGAATTGAAAGAAAATCATCAACACCAACCACATGTTGCAAACTGGTTTGGGCAGTGCGGTGAACGGACTCATAACTCAATGCCAGATCAGCAAAAACAGAAGCATATTTCTCTTGCAGATGCGCCAATTCAATATTCACAATAATCGCAATATGCGGGTGGCTTTTTGCAAATGACTCTACTGCATCCGATGCCAAAGTACACTTCACCTGCATCGGTGTACCATCCACAATCAGGTCAAAACCTGCTAAGTGAGCGTGTTCTGCAAACTCAATCGTATGCCCCTGCTGGCTTAGGTTATAAGCGACTTGTTGCTTTGCCAAATAAGAGGATAAGCGTGTCAGAGTTGCATCATGATCATCATCAGGCGCTGGAATTTGTTTTAGATTATAAAAAGCATCAGGATGACCTTTGGACGCGGTGACCAAGGCATCCAAAACTAAAGGATTGATGTGTAAATAGTTCCAGATAAAACCCAGACGATAATGTGCAGGATGAATACCACTGACCAATTTTAAGTCTCGACCTGTTAAAATTTTCTGCAAAGCATCATTGGCCGCTTTATGCCGATCCAAGCTCACCACAAGCTCACTGTTATTTAACAGCTTAGGTGCACTTTCAATCACATTTTTATAGTAAGGCACGATAAACGCATGGGTGACCAACCAATGGTTTAAAGAATGACCCATATATTTTAATCGGTGTTGTAGATCGATCAGTAGCTTGGTTGATTCAACTGGACTGGATTGTAAGCGCTCAGGCAACATCAATGAAACAGCCCATTGGGTTAACTGCTCATGTTTCGCTTGTTGTTGGATATGTTCTAAATTTCCCAAGTGCTGTAGGGCTTCAACCACATCACTATTACCCTGCTCATTGTGATGACGATTTCGACTCAATAGGCAGTTTATAAAATCATAATGAACACCTTCAGGCTGAATGGCTTGCTGCTGAAATACGATACGGTAGTTTTCAATTGCTGCTGACCAATCCTCTAAACGCTGATAAAAAGCAGCTAAAGCATACTTAATCTCAACATCATCATATTCAGCGTGTAATTGCTTCAATATTCTTAATTTTAGTGGGCTATCTTTACAGTTTGCTAACTGCGTTACCATTTCATATCGTTGTTGCTCGCTAAGACCTTGGGTCAAATATTGCAGGCGAAATGCCACGCATTGTTCAAACCAAGCAAAACGATGGGCATG
Organism: Acinetobacter sp. 2JN-4; assembly: GCF_003687745.1. Lineage (NCBI taxonomy): Bacteria > Pseudomonadati > Pseudomonadota > Gammaproteobacteria > Moraxellales > Moraxellaceae > Acinetobacter > Acinetobacter sp. 2JN-4. Next base: position 26,478 of record NZ_RDNY01000009.1, read on the forward strand.
TTGCTGATAAGCAGGTATAAAAACTTGATGAATCAATGTAATTAAACGTAATGAGCAATTTATTTCTTCTGTGGTATCGTGTTGAAAATGCCATGTTTTAGGCAAAGTGACCTGAAGTAGATGGCTGTATAAGCCCGCAGTTAATTCAGGTTGAGCAAGTGTGACCAACTTCAATTGATCTTTTACAGAAAAATGATGTCCCTGTTGTTCAATACGATCCAAGCGCAACTTTAAGACATTACTTGCTAACATATTTTTCCTAATTTTTTATTAAATTTACTCGTTATTTATCGCTTAGCGTGATGTGATCCATATCACGCTAAGTCTTCATCATATTATGTTTTTAGATAATAAAAAAGCACCTTCAAGGTCGATATCAAGATCAACTTTAAAGGTGCTTAAATTGGATTTATATTTCTAATTCACCCAATTGAGAATAACAAAATAGAAGAATAGCCACCTTAAAGTGACGATTCGTTATTTCTTATCTAAACTAATCGTTGCTTTGCTACATTTACCAGACTGTGCAAATTGATATTCAGCAATTGCTTTTTTACCCGTCTGTTCATCGACTTGTTTTAGATTTGCTCCACCTGCTAACACTCCAGGTTTAATGTATTGTTGGATGAAATATTGTTTACCCGCTTCCGTCGTCAGTGCCAAATGGTTTGGTGAAAATTCCGACTCTGTAGAAACCGTATGTTTTTGATTACCCGTCACTTCTTTTAAGAAGAAGGTACCACGAGCCGTTTCGCCTAAACATTCGCCATCAATCCATACATCTTTTTTCAATGCAGCACCAACGATACTATTAGAGCGATAAACATAAATTGCGGCATTACCTTCAGTTGGAGCATCCAGTTTTTTTGCTTGTTGTGACAATTGCGGTGTTGCTTGAGGCACTGTAGCACAGCCAACAAATGCAAGACTAAGAACAGCAGGAAGTAAAATTTTCATTATGGTATTTCTCATTTGATTATATAATGCGTGACGCACTTTATATAAAAATGACAATTATTTAAATATTGTTTTTAAGTTATTTTTCCATAAAAAAAGCCACCTGACGGTGGCTTTTTTTAATCTCAAATCAACAATTACATTGCACGATTTTTGATTTTACGAATCGTTTCAAGCTGAGCTGCTGTTTCAGCAAGCGAAGCAAGTGCAGCAGCAGAGTCCAAATCACTCTTTTGATTCGCCAACAATTGTTCAGCTTGTTTACGAGCTTCCAAAATTGCTGCTTCATCTAAGTTGTCGGCACGGATTGCAGTATCTGCAAGCACGGTCACAACATGAGGTTGAACTTCTAACACGCCGCCTGATACATAAACAATTTCTTCTGTACCATTTTCCAACTGAACACGAATCGGTCCAGGCTGGAGTAAAGTTACAAGTGGAGCGTGCCCAGGTAAAATACCAAGCTCACCACCTGCACCTTTAGCGATCAACATCGTTACTGTGCCAGAGTAAATTGACTCATTCACACTTACGACATCACATTGCATCGTCGCCATGAGAACCTCCTAAATTAGAGTTGCTAATTAAAGTTTCTCGGCCTTAGCAATCACTTCGTCAATACCACCCACCATATAGAACGCTTGTTCTGGGATGTGATCGTATTCACCAGCTAATAGACCTTTAAAGCCACGAATGGTTTCTTTAAGCGATACTAATTTACCAGGTGCACCAGTGAACACTTCAGCAACGTGGAATGGTTGAGAGAAGAAACGTTGGATTTTACGCGCACGGTAAACAACCAATTTATCTTCTTCAGCCAATTCATCCATACCCAAGATCGCGATGATGTCTTTAAGCTCTTTATAACGTTGCAAAATGTTCTGTACAGAACGTGCAATTTCATAATGCTCTTGACCAACAACCAATGGGTCTAACTGACGTGAAGTTGAGTCAAGTGGATCGATCGCTGGATAAATACCAGAAGATGCGATGTCACGGCTCAATACAACTGTTGCATCTAAGTGAGCAAAGGTTGTTGCAGGCGATGGATCTGTCAAGTCATCGGCAGGTACGTATACTGCTTGGATCGATGTGATCGAACCCGTTTTAGTAGACGTAATACGCTCTTGAAGAACACCCATTTCTTCTGCAAGTGTCGGTTGGTAACCTACTGCAGATGGCATACGACCTAACAATGCTGATACTTCAGTACCCGCAAGTGTATAACGGTAAATGTTGTCGACGAATAATAATACGTCACGACCTTTACCATTTTCGTCTTTTTGATCACGGAAGTATTCAGCCATGGTCAAACCAGTCAACGCTACGCGTAAACGGTTACCCGGTGGCTCGTTCATCTGACCGTAGACCATTGCTACTTTGTCAAGAACGTTAGAATCTTTCATTTCGTGATAGAAGTCGTTACCTTCACGAGTACGCTCACCAACACCAGCAAACACAGATAAACCTGAGTGTGCTTTCGCGATGTTGTTGATCAACTCCATCATGTTAACGGTTTTACCAACACCGGCACCACCGAATAGACCAACTTTACCACCTTTCGCAAACGGGCAAAGTAAGTCAATGACTTTAATACCAGTTTCCAAAAGGTCAGTAGATGCAGCTTGGTCTGCATAAGAAGGAGCTTGACGATGAATCGGCAAACGCTCTTCTGTTGCAACAGGACCTGCTTCATCAATCGGGCGACCCAAAACGTCCATGATACGGCCAAGCGTTGCTGGACCCACAGGAACTGAAATCGGTGCATTTGTACTGGTTACAGTAAGACCACGTTTAAGACCTTCTGTAGAACCCATTGCGATGGTACGAACTACACCATCGCCAAGCTGTTGCTGAACTTCTAACGTAGTTTCAGTACCGTCAACTTGGAGAGCGTCATAGATCTTAGGAACGCTATTGCGCTCAAACTCGACGTCGATAACCGCGCCGATGATCTGAATGATACGACCGCTACTCATTGCTGTCTCCTCAATTCAAACTTAATAATGTTAAACGGCAGCGGCACCGCCAACGATCTCGGAAATTTCCTGAGTAATCGCGGCTTGACGCAGCTTGTTGTAAATGAGTTGTAGGTCTTTAATCAACTGCCCTGCGTTGTCGGTCGCTGCTTTCATTGCGACCATACGTGCAGATTGCTCACATGCGACGTTTTCAATCACACCTTGATAAACCATAGACTCGATATAGCGAACCAACAAACCATTTAACAATTCTTCTGCTTCTGGTTCGTAGATATAATCCCAACCATAAGTACGGTTGAGGTCATCGCTTTCTTCTGCTGATGCTAAAGGAACAAGTTGATCTACTTTAGGCTGTTGAGTCATAGCATTGACGAAACCATTTGAAACGAGATAGATACGATCTAATTCGCCTTTATCAAATGCATCAAGCATAACCTGAACTGAGCCAGTTAACTGTTCCAAACTCGGTGTATCACCAAGCTGGGTGGTCGCACCAAGCACTTTACCGCCGTAATTCTTAAAAAACGAAACCGCTTTTTGACCAATCAAAGCAAATTCAACTTCAATTGACTGCTGTTGTTGTGCTTTGACATGCTGCACAACTTTCTTGAACAAGTTAATGTTCAAGCCACCCGCCAAGCCACGATCTGAAGACACTACGATATAGCCAACGCGCTTTACAGGACGTTCAACCATATAACGGTGTTTATATTCAGGGTTTGCTTGTACCAAGTGAGCAATTACACGGCGCATATTATCGGCATACGGACGGCCCTGAGCCATGCGCTCTTGCGCACGACGCATTTTAGAAGCAGCTACCATTTGCATCGCGCGAGTAATCTTTTGCGTGCTCTTGATACTAGCTACTTTGGCGCGAATTTCTTTTAAATTTGCCATACGCTTAACCTAGTAGTCGAAAGCTCTTACGAGCTTCCGAAGGTTGATCCGTGAACCAAACTTAACTAAAGCTTAACTTAGTAAGTTTGAGTCGCTTTGAAGCTCTCAATACCTGCTTTGATTGCAGCTTCGATGTCTTTGTTATAATCACCAGTTTCATCGATCTGTTGCATTAACGCAGCTTTTTCAGAGCGGAAGTAAGAGATTAACGCAGCATCAAAGTCTACGATTTTCTTCACTTCTACGTCAGACATATAGCCTTCGTTAGATGCATAAACAGAAACAGCTTGGTCAGCAATTGAGTAAGGAGCATATTGTTTCTGCTTCATTAGCTCAGTTACACGTTGACCATGCTCAAGTTGCTTACGAGTTGCTTCATCAAGATCAGAAGCAAACTGAGCAAACGCAGCCAATTCACGGTATTGCGCTAAAGCAGTACGGATACCGCCAGACAATTTTTTGATGATCTTCGTTTGAGCAGAACCACCAACACGCGATACAGAGATACCCGCGTTCACAGCAGGACGAATACCTGCGTTGAATAATGATGTTTCTAAGAAGATCTGACCGTCAGTAATCGAAATTACGTTGGTTGGTACGAATGCAGATACGTCACCCGCTTGAGTTTCAATAATCGGTAAAGCCGTTAAAGAACCAGTTTGACCTGTTACTGCACCGTTTGTGAATTTCTCAACATACGCAGCTGAAACGCGCGAAGCACGCTCAAGAAGACGTGAGTGAAGATAGAATACGTCACCTGGATATGCTTCACGACCTGGTGGACGACGTAAAAGTAATGAAATTTGACGATAAGCAACTGCTTGCTTAGACAAATCATCATAAATAATTAACGCATCTTCACCACGATCACGGAAGTATTCACCCATTGTACAGCCAGAATACGGAGCTAAATACTGCATTGCTGCAGGATCAGCGGCCGCAGCTGCGACAACAGTTGTATACGCCATAGCGCCAGTTTCTTCTAGCTTACGTACTACGTTTGCAATTGTTGATTGTTTTTGACCAATCGCAACGTAAACACATTTAATGCCAGAGTTTTTCTGAGCGATGATCGCATCGATCGCCATTGCTGTTTTACCAGTTTGACGGTCACCAATAATCAACTCACGCTGACCACGACCCACAGGAATCATGGTATCCACTGATTTATAACCAGTTTGAACAGGTTCGTCGACAGATTGACGCCAAATTACACCTGGTGCTACTTTTTCAACAGCATCAGTCATTTTTGCATCAATTGGGCCTTTGCCATCAATTGGGTTACCCAAAGCATCTACTACACGGCCAAGAAGTTCAGGACCAACCGGAACTTCTAATACACGACCTGTACAACGAGCTTTTTGACCTTCTTGAAGGCTTAGGTAGTTACCTAAAACAACGGCACCCACTGAATCCTGTTCTAGGTTCAGTGCCATACCAAATAAGCCGCCGTCGAATTCGATCATTTCACCGTACATTGCATCTGCAAGACCGTGAATACGCACGATACCGTCAGATACCATGACGATGGTACCTTCATTCTTAGCGGTCGCGCTGGTGTCCAGATCGCCGATACGCTGTTTAATGAGCGCACTGATCTCGGATGGATTCAGTTGTTGCATTGCGCTATTCCTCAATCTTTTTTAAGTTCAGTCTTTTTGCTGTTAGGCAAGAAGACGAGTCCGCATTTTTTCAAGCTTGTTAAGCGCAGAGTCATCTATCACTTGGTCGCCTGCACGAATCACAACACCTGCGATGAGCGATGGATCAACGTTCACAGTAACATGTACTGTTCTATTAAAACGTTTTTCTAACGCATGAGCTAAAATATGCTCTTGTTTCGCATCCATTGGAAAAGCAGATTCGATCTGTACTTCCAATGTGTTGTTGCTCTGCGATTTAAGTAGTTCGTATTCTGCCGCAATTTCAGGTAACAGTATTAAACGATCATTATCTGCAAGCAGTGTCAAAAAATTCGACACGGATTGAGTCTGATCTTCACCTAAAATCTTAGCAAAAAGACCTACCTGCTCCGCAGGAGTCAGCTCAGGACGATTTAAATAAGCGGAAAATGCCTCATCTTGCACCGCAGCACTGAGCAGCTGTAACGCATTTGACCAAGAGTCAGTTGCATTCTGCTCAGATGCATAAGCAAATGCTGCCTTAGCGTATGGGCGTGCCAACGTCAAGAATTCAGCCATATTTCCCTCGCTTAAAGTTTAGCAGCCAGCTGAGTCAGCATGGCATTATGAGCTTCTGCGTCAACTTGCTGGTTCAGAATTTTCTCTGCACCATCAACTGCCAAGGCAGCAACTTGTTGACGTAATTCTTCGCGAGCAGCATTGATGTCTTGATCAACAGTTTCTTTCGCCTGTTGACGAATACGTTCACCTTCAGCCGCAGCTTGGGTACGCGCTTCTTCGATCAATTGCGCTGCACGACGGTTCGCTTGTTCAATCAATTGAGCCGCTTGTGCTTTTGCTGCGTCGATCTCTTGCTTCACTTGTGATTGTGCATCAGCAAGGTCAGCTTTCGCTTTTTCAGCAGCATTTAAGCCATCAGCAATTTTGCGCTGACGCTCACTAATTGCATTGATTAATGGTGGCCAAACAAACTTCATACAGAATGCGACAAATACCGCAAATGCAATCGCTTGGCCAATCAATGTGAGGTTGATATTCATTTCGCTATTCCTCAATATGTGGATTTAGGAATTAAGCTATTAACCTACAAATGGATTAGCGAAGATGAAGAACAAGCCAATACCAACACCGATCATAGGCACAGCATCAAGAAGACCCGCGATTAAGAACATACGAGTTTGAAGTTGTGGAGCCAATTCTGGTTGACGAGCTACAGCTTCTAAGAAGCGGCCACCTAAAAGACCGAAACCAATCGCAGTACCTAAAGCACCGAAAGCGATCAAGATAGCAGATGCAATTGCAACTAGACCTAAAGTGAGTTCCATGAAAAATTCCTCAGAGGTTAGGTTATTACCAAATTAAACTAAAATTTAAGCCCAACCATCAACTGATGATCAGGCAATACCATTAATGCTTTTCGCTTGCCATGCTCAAGTAAACGATGGTCAGCATCATAAAGATAAATGCTTGCAACGTGATTACTAGAATGTGGAAAATAGCCCAAGGCACAGATAATGCCCACTGGATCCAGAACGGTAATAATGCGATCAAGATGAAGATCAACTCACCCGCATACATATTACCGAACAGTCGTAAAGCCAACGAAACTGGACGAGCAAGGAAAGTTACTAATTCCAAAATCAAGTTCACTGGAATCAATAACGCTTTTGCAAATTTATTACTTGGGTTGAATGGGTTAAGTGCCAATTCACCGACGAAACCGCCGATCCCTTTCTCACGAATACTATAAAATAAGATCAAAGCAAATACAGACAAAGACATACCTAAAGTAATGTTAGGGTCAGTAGATGGTACAATCTTGAAGTAAACGTGGTGAGGGTCCATACCAAATACGCTTGCACCAATCTGTTGAGCGAGGAATGGAATCCAGTCAACAGGGATTAAATCCATTAAGTTCATGAGGAAAATCCACACGAAAATGGTTAATGCCAATGGCGCAATTAAACGCGATTTGCCGTGGAAAGTATCACGAACACTTGAGTCCACAAACTCGATAATCATTTCAATTGCAGACTGGAATTTTGTTGGTACACCTGCATTTGCAGCTTTCGCAACGATCCAGAACATTAAGCAAAAAATGATGCCAAGTCCGATAGACCAACCCATTGAATCCAAGTGAATTGCAGTGAACCCCATCGATTGAGCTTCTTCAGCAGTCTCAGCCAACTTCCATGAGCCGTCTGGCATTTTGCCATAGGTCATATTGGTCAAGTGATGCTTGATATACTCGGTCGAAGTCAGGGCATGTTCTTCAGCAGCCATAAATCACACCTGGTCAATGTCAATCATTAAAAGAAGGGCAATGAATATTGCGAACTGCGAATATCTCACGCTACCCTCCAAAAATCTCAAAAAAGTGTCTTACACTTGTTTTTGCAGACGTGTCACCCAAAATGGTGCAACCCACGACATTGCTTGAACAAGGATAAATCCACCAAACAATGCAACCGGTGATAGTGGTTCAACATTGTTTAAAATTAAAATAAAACCCACGATCACAATTGCAAACTTGCCGAGTATTCCTCGATACATGTTGAGCATGACTTGTTTTGATGCTCTTGCGCCCGCCGCTCTAAACGACTGCCAAGCAAAATAACAGTGTGCTAGCCAACAAACCGAAGCCCCAAGCGCTGCACTCATCGCAGCAGTTATATCTTTCATCATCCATGCCAGCAAAGCTGCAATTGGAATCATACATGCTTGTAAGAAGACCAAAGCTTTTGCCAATCGTCGGTCAATCAATCGACTAGTCCGGCTCATTTTTTATCCACTCACAACATAACTGCTTGACAAGTTTTATTACGGATCGTTTCGAATCGCAGGCATTATAGAGTTACACCCCTGAACATGCAATCTTTTCTCGACCTAAGTCTGGTTTTTTCGTTACCATATTTTCTGACGATAGAGTCAACGCTTTTTTAATTTTCTGATCAATTTTGGGCACTTAATACACATTTATCGGTTTTTGCAGCCAATTTCTTCCAAGCAGCGATAAAATTGTCCTCACCATTCATACTTTCATCAACAGATTCAAAAATGATGGGATTCAGTCTTCTGTACTGACTACTGCTGGCTGAAATTTCAGCCAATAAACACATTTGTGTCTTTGGTCGACTGTCTTTTAAGTACTTAATTTGTGCAGCTGTCGGTGCAATATGTGGGTCATTCGTTAACGCACCTGCAAACTTTAAATTCAATGCGCGTTCCAAGTATTGATAAGCATCATGGTATGACCAATAAGGTTTGGCTTTATTACTCCCCTCATACTGCTGGGCAGCTTGTCGCATTTTTTGTGCGAAATCTCTAGCATTGGCCAAATATTTGGCTTTATTTTCAGGGTGCTGCTGTGAACGTAATGTTGCGATAAAAAAAGCAATACGTACTGCATTATTTGGTTCCAACCAAACATGGCTGTCAATGGTATTTTCCAGAGACGCACCACGTAAATTACGTTGCGGCAATATCGTTAAGAGACCCATATCTAAGAGTGCGACGGCTTTACGATTTTGATGTAGCAATCTCTCTAATGGCGCTTCGTGTGCTTTTCCAAGCCACACCACCAAAGAAGCCTCTTGAATTGCTTTACGATGTGCTGGTGTGAGTTGCACATCATGCCCCGTTTGATCACTCAGTAAAAGTACTGGGGTTTCTATCCCATTGGTGACTTCTTTTGCAATCAGATAAATTGGATGTGTTGACACGACCAAACTTTGTGTCCAGCCCCATGTGCTTAACATTGAAAACGAGACAAACAGAAAAAGGCGCAACATCACAACACTACTCAACTTAGCAAAGCATGTTATAATATAACAAAAGTTAAAAAATACCTATGTCTATTTTATCTTCTTAACGTCATTCCTTGCTTGGATGACTTATATAGTTAGTTCCAAATGAATTGCATGTTATGATATACGGTCCGTTGACATTTCACAGATACTTAGCACGCTCATCTACAGCACAAGGTATTTGGTTAGTTAAAGTTATCCGTGATAGATCAACCGATTCAAGGCAAACAATGAGGTCCATTTATGAGTTCTTGCTCACATGAACATGACAACGCTTTACACGGTGTTCATGGTCATCATGATATTAAAGCTCGACTCGCAGAAGCAGAACTTTTATGTGCTGCAACTGGCGCTCGACTAACTCCTCTACGTAAAGAAGTCCTTGAACTGATATTAAATGCATCCGCACCCATGGGTGCTTATGATTTGTTGGCCAAAATTAAAGGTCAAGCAGATCGTCCTGCTGCACCACCGACGGTATATAGAACCCTGGATTTTCTATTAGAAAAAGGTTTGATCCATCGTTTAACGTCTATTAACGCCTATATTCCTTGTTGCCATCCTCGTGAAGGACATCAAGCTGCATTTTTAATCTGCACGGAATGCCGCTCTGTCAAAGAGGCTTCCGCACAAGGGCTGCTTCAGCAACTTGATCAACTTGCAACCTCCGATCAGTTTTCTGCTCAACACAGCATCATTGAAATTTCTGGAAAATGTCATCAGTGCAGCACATCGCAGTAAGCTCTCCCCTCATCCAGCTTGAAAATATCTCTGTTCAACGTGATGAGCGTGTTATTTTGAGAAATGTGGATTTTGCATTACAAGCAAAAGAAATTGTCACGCTGATTGGCCCAAATGGTGCTGGTAAGTCAACCCTTATTAAAGTGCTACTGGGCATCATGTCTCCAAATAAAGGCAAAGTTCACTTTGCTAAAAAACTTAAGATGGCCTATGTTCCACAGAAGTTCAATCCATCGGCCAGTCTACCGTTACGTGTCCAAGACTTACTTGATTTAGAAGTCTGTGCAGCACATTTGCGCCAAGAAATCATAGCGGATACTGGCATACAGCAATTGCAACATTCCAAAGTACAACAGCTCTCAGGCGGTGAACGCCAACGCGTGTTACTGGCGCGTGCTTTATTGCGTCAACCTGATATTTTAGTGTTGGATGAACCGATGCAAGGCTTAGATATTCAATCTGAAGCCGAACTGTATGAATATGTCCGCAGCTTGCCCGAGCGATATAGTTGTGCCGTACTCATGGTTTCACATGACTTACAATGGGTCATGCAAGGGACACATCGTGTGGTGTGCCTCAATAAACACATCTGTTGTAGTGGCTTGCCTGAAAGCATTCAACAGCATCCTGAGTACCAAGCTATTTTTGGGACACAACGGATGTTCTATCAGCACCATCACGATGATTGTGGGCATAGCGATCACGTAGAACCATGTACACATGATCCACGCCCTCACATCCACCCTGAACCAAAGGTCTAAGCAATGATGGAATGGTTACAACTACTATTACCTGCTTGGATTATGGGCACGCTGCTTGTATTTCTGACTGCACCATTGGGTTGCCTCATGTTGTGGCGCAGAATGTCTTTCTTCGCTGATACCATGGCTCATGGCACCTTATTAGGAGTCGCAATTGCAGGTATCCTGAATTTACCTTTTTGGTTGGGGGTGGCTTGTTTAGCTGCATTGTTGGTTGCAATTTTATGGATACTGCACGATTCGCGCTTACCCAATGATGCGCTGCTTGCTTTGTGCTCAGCCACACTACTGTGTTCAGGTTTATTACTCATCCAACAAATTCCAAGCTTACGGCCAGAACTATTAAGCTATCTGTTTGGTGATTTACTCAGTGTCGGATGGACTGAATTACCAATATTTGCTGCGGTGATTGCAGCTTCAATGGTGGTGCTGTATCGCTCATGGTCCGCACAAATTCAAATTGCGGTAGACCCAGATGTGGCGATGAGTGAAGGCGTAAATGCGAACTGGCAACGTCTGATTTTCATGTTATTACTGGCATTGTTTACCGTACTGGCATTACGTGCAGTCGGTTCATTACTGATGGGTGCCTTATTAGTCATCCCTGCGCTAAGCGCCCGCTTACTGGCACATTCCCCTAAACAAATGGTGATTTGGGCATTTATATTGGCTCAATTCGGCATCACTGTAGGCTTATGGTCAAGTGCCGCACTGAACATTGCCACGGGTTTAAGTATTGTCTTATGTATGGCACTTTGCTTTGCGCTGATTTTCACGGCACAAAAAGTACTTCCACACATCAAAACAAACTAGCGATGCGTTGTTAATTAGATTGTTGGATAACCCCAAGCAACAACGCTGCGCAACTAAACATGACTGCAAAACTCCGATTTAAGTATTTCTGTTGTTTTGCCGAACGTAATAATCTCAATACCTTCGCGGCTAATCCTGTATAGCCTGCCATCACGATTAGGTCGATTGTCACCATCGTGATCGCCATAATCAGATATTGTAACCATTGTGGTCGACTTAAATCTAAAAACTGCGGCAGCACTGCTAATAGAAATACAATGGCTTTAGGATTGCTCATATTGACGACAAATCCCTTAAACACCAAAACTGAAGCAGACTTATGGCTGTCTTCTTGTTTAATTTCAACCATCTGCACAGGTGCGACCCATTGTGAATAAGCCAAGTAAAGCAAATACAAGACACCAAACCATTTCACCACCTGAAAAGCCCACGGTGTCGTCGCAAAAAGTACCCCAACACCAGCGGCAACAATCATAATCTGGATCAGTAACGCAATTTGCAGTCCGATAACATTCCAATACCCATGCCTAAACCCATGATTTAGACCACTCGACATTGACACAATTGCCCCCGCACCAGGAGAAATGCTAATCACCCAGCAAGCCAGCATAAACGTGAACCAGACTTGAAAAGACATAGGAATACTAAAGAAATAAAAGGTGGAATTATATCGTTTTATTTTGCCATGATTGCATCATTTAAAACCACAAAAAATGAATAAATAAACTTTTATGCCCCCTCAACATCAGGCACAATGATTTCTTTTTTTGCCGCCTTAAAATGACTAAGGAGATCTTAATGGCTGCTCAATCTGTCATTCTTCCACTACCTTCTGATCATGCGCGTTTTATTGTTCTCCGTTTAAAAGATTTAACGATCGCTGAATTAAAACAACAAATTTCAGCGCTGCTTTTAACTCGTGATCGCTTGATTACTCAACACCCAGATGCTCAGATCAAAACTGCAATAGCCTTCGGCCCTGAACTGTGGCCTAAATTACATGCACAAATGCCAGAAGGGTTTAAGCAACTCGACCCACAGCAAGGGGCTTTCAATATGCCGGTCGTGCCTGCCGATGTGTTTATTCACATTGCCAGTGCACGTGCAGATTTATGTTTTGCGATGAGCCAATCTTTTTTTGCAGACATTCAAGATAAGGTTGAGGTACTCGATGAGCGCGCTTGCTTCCGTCAATTTGATGGTCGTGATTTAACTGGCTTTATTGATGGAACTGAAAATCCACAATTCCCCGATGATCGTGCCGAAGCAACGTTGCTACCCGAATCAGCCGGTATCTTCCAAGAGGGTAGTTTTATTTTCGCACAACGTTATGTCCACGATTTAGCGAAATGGCAACAACTGAAAGTCGATGCACAAGAGCATGTCATGGGACGCACCAAGCTTGAATCCATCGAGCTAGACGATGAGACTAAGCCTGAAAATGCTCATGTTGCTCGTACAGTGGTTGAGGATGATGAAGGCGAGGAAATGGAAATCTTGCGTCACAGCTTGCCTTATGGCGATGGAAAAGGTGAACAAGGCTTATTCTTTGTCGCGTATACCAAAAATTTAAGTATTATTGACGCGATGCTAAAACGCATGTTTGGTACAGCAGGTGATGGTATTCATGACCGTTTACTGCACTTCACAACGGCTGTGGATGGTGCTTATTATTTTGCGCCAAGTGATGCATTGCTAGAACAAATTTTGGAAGATTAAAACCGCAAGGTGCTATGCCATTGGCTGGTGTAGCACCTTTATAAATGCCACCAAACAAAGTACTTAAAAAAGATTGATCGGAATATGTGAATTCCCTGCGTAGACTCTCCCCTTAAGCCATCAAAATTTGCTATATTTAACGTTTTTCCGCGACATTTATTTCGGTAACTATGAATACGGCAATACAAGCAGCTCTTGATCATGCGGTACAATCCCTTCAACAACAAGGTGTACTCCCTTCAGATTGGACAAACACGAGCCATTTAACCCGTACCAAAGACCGAAGTCACGGAGACTTTGCTTCCAATATTGCCATGATCGGCTCTAAAGCGGCAGGCATGAAGCCACGTGATCTTGCTGAAAAGATTTTAGCAGCACTGCCTGAAGTCGCTGACATTAACAAAGCAGAAATTGCTGGTCCTGGTTTTATTAACTTCTTTTTAAATGCAGACCAACGCTTTGCTGTGCTCGATCAGATTCATGCACAAAAAGATCAATACGGTCGCAGCCAAGCCAATGCAGCCAAAAAAATTCAAGTCGAGTTTGTGTCTGCAAACCCAACTTCTAGCCTACATGTTGGACATGGCCGTGGTGCAGCGTATGGCATGACGGTTGCAAACTTACTAGAAGCCACTGGCGCTCAAGTTGACCGCGAATATTACGTCAATGATGCTGGCCGTCAAATGGATATTTTGGCGACTTCAACGTATTTACGTTATTTAGAACTTACTGGCCAAACACTGGTATTCCCTAAAAACGCTTATCAAGGCGACTACGTCAAAGAAATCGCACAAAGTATTATTGACCAAGATGGTGATGCGCACGTTCGTCCAGTCGCTGACATCTATAAAGATGTACCAGAAGACGTTCAATACGCAGAAGAATTAGATGCCGAAGGTAACAAAGTCGTGCTTTCGGGTGACAAAGAGAAACACATCGATGGTTTAATCGCAAACTCACAACAACAGTTAGCTGAAGGTTATCGCGTTTTCCATCAGGCAGCATTACATGCCATTTTAGATGACATCAAAGATGATCTTGCTGACTTCGGTGTAACCTTTGATGAATGGTTTAGCGAAGCATCATTGGCGGACAAGATTGATGAAGCACTTGCAACCTTAGATCAACGTGGCTTCCTCTATGAACAAGATGGCAACATCTGGTTTAAATCAACTGAATTTGGTGATGAAAAAGACCGTGTTGTAAAGCGTCGCAATGGTCAAACCACTTACTTTGCATCAGACATTGCCTACCACCTCAATAAATTACAACGTGGTTATACTGACCTGATTGATATTTGGGGTTCAGACCACCACGGTTATATCTCTCGTGTGAAAGCGGCGATTGATGCGATGGGTTATGACTCAAAGAAGTTAACCGTTCTTTTGGTTCAGTTCGTCAGCTTATGGCGTGGTGGCGAGATGGTACAAATGTCATCTCGTTCAGGCCAGTTCGTAACTTTGCGTGATTTACGTAAAGAAGTTGGCAATGACGCTGCGCGTTTCTACTACGTGATGCGTAAATCTGAGCAACACATTGACTTTGACTTAGACCTTGCGGTTTCACAAAGTAAAGACAATGCGGTGTATTACATTCAATATGCATATGCACGTGTGAACAGTATTGTGAATCGCGCTAAAGAAAAAGGCATTGCATTTGATGTGACATCTGCACGACAGGTTGCTGATCTTTTGACTTTAGATACTGAAACTGAAATTCTCGCGAAATTAGCAGCTTATCCTGAAATTGTGGTGCGAGCTGCTAATGTCTGTGAACCACATCAAATTGGTAACTATCTTAAAGATTTAGCTGCGCTATTCCATGGTTGGTATGCACAAGATGGTGTGAAGTTTGTAGATGAAACAAATATTCCATTATCACAAGCCCGCTTATTGTTATCAATAAACGTACAGCAAGTGATTCGAAATGGTTTAACATTACTAGGTGTGTCCGCTCCTGAGACAATGTAAATAGCAAAGCAACGCTCTTACACAACAGTGGATAAAATACAGTAAACAAAGCATTATTTTAATTATAATGCTTTGTTTCCCAAAAGATTCAAGCTAGAAATAACATAATAGAATCAAGAGGAATTTCAGGTGTTTGGAAAAACGCAACGTGGTGTATCTGAACGACCAAATAAGCCCAAAAAACCGCTTATTCCAAAATGGCTAGGCATGTTTGTCGCCATTCTAGCGATCCTATGCGCTATCGTCATGCTGATGCTATGGCAACCATGGCAACCTGTTCCTACAAAAACTCAGGTGCCTTCTGAGCACTATCAAGAAGAAAACACCAATAAAGATTATCGTTTCTATGACTTGTTGCCACAACAACAAGTGACTCCGATTCCACAACAAGCTGTGCCCGAAACCAAACAACAAGGCAATATTGTGATTATTGAATCACCTAGAGTCGAAACAACAGAAGATTCAGCAAGCCTCACCCCAAGTGAGGAAACGCCGCCTGCACCGACCACGTATATTTTACAAGTGCGTAGCTATCCAGATCCTGATAGTGCAGATGCGCGTCGTGCAGAAATTATTTTGAATGGATTGTCTGCTGATGTCGTGAAAACTGTTGAAAATGGACAAACTTGGTATCGTGTTTTTTCTGGACCTTATGATAGTCAAGAAGCCGCTTTAGCAGCACAACAAACTTTACAACATAGTGGCATTGATTCCATCGTCATTAAACGCTAATCCGCTCAAAAACGAAAAAGGAACGATCACCGTTCCTTTTTTTGTTTTCTAATGGTTTATACACATTCAGAATCTAAACTCTTTTGCTCTGCACGTTGAAATGCCGAACGCTGCTGAACACGTTGGACAAAGGCTTGGATATGCGGATATTTACCATGTAAACGGTTTTGAATTGCAATAAGCGGGAATGCCATCTGAATATCAGCAAAAGAAAAATCTCCTGCAAAATAATCATGCTCTGCCAAATAGCTCTCTAGATAAAGAATATGCTCTTTGACACGCGGACGTACAAAACTTGCCTTAACCCCATCCGTAATCTTTTGAGCAATCGGGCGAATCACCCACGGCACATGTTTACTGACACTGTTCATCACCAAAGTCATGACTAACAACGGCATTAAAGAGCCTTCTGCATAATGCATCCAATAGGAATATTGCATCTGAGCACTGGCCTGCTGTGGTTTGAATTGTTGTTGCTCATCATACTTTTGTTGCAGATAATCCAAAATCACAGCTGATTCAACAATCACCTGCCCATCATCCACTAAAATCGGCGCTTTACCTAATGGGTGAATCTGTTTTAGGCTTTCTGGCGCTGAATAACTGGATGACCTTTGATAATACTCAACTTGGCAATCCACACCCAGCTCTTCTAGTGCCCACAGTATCCGAAATGAACGCGAGCATTGTAGGTAATGTAAGGTAATCATTTTTTGTGCCTGCTTTTTTGCTGTGTGATTGCCGTTTTTTGATCCCTCTAACAATCACACTTAGAATTATGTTTTGCCCAAGCACAATAGCACTTTAGTCTTAAAGAATCACGGTCTCTATGTCTAAACTGCGTAACAAAGTTTTAGTCACTGGGGTTTTACTACACACGTTTAGAAGTTTTTCTTTTAAGTCTTGTGAAATAGGTTGCGTAAAGATTACACGGCGCTCTATTTTTTCCTGTTGTTCGCGATTGCTATGAAAATCGACCTCAACTTGAAAATCACCCAACTCCATTTCCTTATGTTTAGCATACATCCGCAAGGTAATCATGGTACATGATGCCAAACTCGCAGTGAGAAAATCATAAGGTGCGGGACCAGTGTCATGTCCGCCAGCAGCTTCAGGCTTATCAGTAATAAATTGATGCGTACCACTCGTCACTTCACCTTTCCACGGTGCTGTCAAAGTCTGTACTTTTGCACTCGCAATCACACTCATTTCGACGCCCTCATTTGATCAGGTAATACTGGTGCTTCTAAGCGCTTGCCTTGATAGTCAGTAATTTCGCCAAAGCGCGCATCGTGATTAATCCAATCTTGGCGTGCTTGTTTTAAATCATCCATGGTACGTGCTACAAAATTCCACCACAGTAAAATAGGTGATTCAAATGGTTCACCGCCAATCAATAACACACGATGACCTTTTGTCAGCTCCACTGATATTTCAGTTAAACCTTTTTCCAAGACCACCATATTGTCTATGTTTAGCTCATGGCCATTGACGCAAGCCGTTCCCTCAAGTGCCATAAAGGCATATTCAAATTCAGGATTAAGAGGAATACGTGTTTTCGTATCGGCTTGGGCGGTGAGATCTACACCCACCAAAGGGGTATGCACTTGTACAGGTGATAACGTTTCTAAAAAGTCACCCACCAGAACGGTAAATTCAACCTGATCTTTGGTGACCACAGGTAATTCTGGATAATGTTCAAAGTTCGGTTCCATCTCGCGCTTATCATCTGGCAATGCAATCCAGAGCTGCGCCGCATGCATTTTAGTTTCAGTATCAGGGGCAACTTCGGTATGCGAAATCCCACGCCCTGCCGTCATTAAATTGACCTGCTTTGGACGAATCAACTGTTTTGAACCAAGGCTATCAGTATGCATCATGGTACCTTCAATCATCCATGTAAAGGTCTGCAAACCAATATGTGGATGTGGTCCTACATCTAAACCATCACCTGCCGGAAACGTTACAGGCCCTGCATGATCAAGGAAACACCACGCTCCCACTAAGCGTTTCTGTCGACTTGGCAAAGCTCGTTTAATCACGGTGCCCTTACCAATTTCAGCCGAACGAATTGTAAAATCTTGAATAAATTGATTGATATAAGTTTCGCAGTCTTTTGAATCAGAAATATCGTAATCGTTGTTATTGCTCATGATATCGCTCTCTTTTTTACCTATGCTATTGCAATGAGTTGTTTTATTGATCTTAACAATACAAACATCAATCAATATAGTCTTTTAGTAAAACGCAGAGTGTCATGAATGAGATAATCTATTTTTATAGCGAATAAGAACATACAAAAATTGTTTTAAGCGATTTCCGTTTGCCCCACTTGATGATAAGCGCGATTGAAATAAACCAAACTTTGATCGTGCTGACTTTGTTGAATTGCAACAATAGGACAAATAAAAATAGTATGTGTTCCAACCTGTTGAATTTGATCAATCTCACAATCAAAACTCACCAAAGCATCATTTAAAACTGGTGCACCAGTTTCCAATTCTGTCCAAACCCCATGTTTAAAACGCTCTTCTGGACTCAACTTAGACGAAAATACTTTAGAAACATGCTCATGATGTGCACCTAAAACATTCACAGTTAGAATTTTGTTTTCTACAAAATGCACATGTGAACTAGAGGCTTGATTCATACAGACCAACAATGTCGGCGGCGTATCTGTAACACTACACACAGCAGATGCAGTAAATCCATAGCGACCAGATAAGCCTGCCGTAGTAACGACACTAATTGCACTGGTTAACAAAGACATTGCATTTCTAAAGTCTGTTGCTTCAATCATCACATTTTTCCTAAATTGCACCTTAGTTTTGAGATTTAGTGATACCAAGCTATTCCGTCACGCAAGCACTTCATCTTTATGGAGTGGGATGAAGCAGTTTGATCATGAAAAAATCCAATCAAACTGCTTCATCCCTTTACAGATCACGATTTTGGTGAGTATTAAGCAGAAAGTTCTCTACGGATGATTTCCGCACCAGCACTTAAAGCATTGAGTTTGCCTCTTGCGACTTCACGCGCTAAAGGTGCCATACCGCAGTTGGTCGATGGGTAGAGCTTGTCAGCATCAACAAACTGAAGCGCTTTGCGTAAGGTATCGGCAACTTGTTCAGGTGTTTCAACTTGATTCGTTGCTACATCGATCGCACCCACCATCACTTTCTTGCCTCGAATCAATTCAATCAGATCCATTGGCACACGTGAGTTTTGGCATTCTAATGAAACGATATCGATCTTGGATTTTTGCAACTTAGGAAATGCTTCTTCATATTGACGCCATTCTGAACCTAAAGTCTTTTTCCAATCGGTATTGGCCTTGATGCCATAGCCATAGCAAATATGCACGGCAGTTTCACATTTAAGACCTTCGAGTGCTCTTTCTAAGGTGGCAACACCCCAATCATTCACTTCATCAAAGAAAACATTAAATGCTGGTTCATCAAACTGAATGATATCTACACCTGCGGCTTCTAACTCTCTTGCTTCTTGATTAAGAATTTTGGCAAATTCCCAAGCCAGTTTTTCACGACTTTTATAATGCCCATCATAAAGCGTATCAATCATGGTCATCGGACCAGGCAACGCCCATTTGATCGGTTGCTTAGTCTGTTGACGTAAAAATTTGGCATCTTCAACAAAAACAGGTTTTTGACGACTCACTGCACCTACAACTGACGGTACACTCGCATCATAACGATCACGGATTCGAACGGTTTCACGTTTTTCAAAATCTACACCGTCAAGGTGTTCAATAAAAGTGGTGACAAAATGCTGACGGGTTTGTTCACCATCGCTAACGATGTCAATGCCTGCATGCTGCTGTTCTTGCAATGACAAACGTAACGCATCTTGTTTGCCATGAATCAGTTCTTCATCTTGCAACTTCCAAGGTGACCAAAGCTTTTCTGGTTCTGCAAGCCAAGATGGTTTTGGTAAGCTGCCAGCTGTTGAAGTCGGTAATAATATTTTCATCGTCAATCATCTTCTCAATATGAATCGTTAAACAGCAGCACAGTTTTGATCAGCGTAGTTCTTCGCCCACTGCTCAAGAATATTCTGATAGGGTTTGATGAACTGCTCTTCAACGAATTTGCCTTGTTCAATCGCCAATCGGCTACGCTCTTCTCGGTCATACACAATGCGAGTAAGTGAATAATCTTGGTTCTTCAAACTCGGTTGATAAGACGTTCCTGCCGCAGCGTTAGCATTGTAAATCTCAGGACGATAAATCTTTTGGAAGCTTTCCATCGTACTGATCGTACTGATCAACTCAAGATTGGTGTAATCACTTAACAAATCACCTGAGAAATAGAAAGCCAAAGGCGCAACACTATTTGGTGGCATAAAGTAGCGAACCTTTAAGCCCATTTTTTGGAAATATTCATCGGTTAACGAATATTCATCTTGCAGGTATTCGACACCCAAAACTGGATGTTGATTATCACTACGTTGATAGACTTTACTGCTTGAAACACTGAGGCAGATCACAGGCTGTTTTTTGAAGTTTGCTTTGTAAGTATCAGAGTTAATAAAGCTCTTAAACAAGTTGCCATGTAGATCACCAAAGTTTTCTGGTGTTTTAAATTCAGACTGATTTTTATTATGATCAAGCAATAACACACTAAAATCATAATCACGTACGTAAGAAGAAAAATTATTCCCGACAATGCCTTCAATGCGCTGATTGGTTTTTTTATCAACAATATTGGTTTTCAATATTTCAATCAAAGGCAGTGCATTTGTATTGCTTTCAGCATCAATTTTCATTTCGACGGAAATAATTTCAAGTTCGACAGAATAGCGATCGCTATTTGGGTTATCCCAATGTGCCAAAGTATTGAAACGATTGTCGATCATTTTTAAGGTATTGCGTAAATTCTCTTGACGACTTTCGCCTCTAGCCAAATTCGCAAAGTTGGTGGTAATGCGAGTATTGTCTGAAGGGCGATAGTCTTCATCGAAACGAATACTCTTTATCGTAAATTTAAATTCTTTACTCATTGATCTGACACCCTAATTTCCGTGATAAATCTAATTTCTTTATGATGTGATTTATACCCGATTCACAACATGAATAAAAATGATTTAGTTTCATAGAAAAGTGAGTGAAATTCATCTTCTTAGATTTATTATTTATTAACAATAGGTTATGTAAATATAGAGCTGCTTAGATTTGTGATCAAGGGTGTAATTAAAGGGGTTTCATGTTTGAAGCGATGGGGCTGATCTTTTTTGTTATGTAAATCTAAGAATAATAAAAAGACGCTTTTGGCGTCTTTAAAAGTTATCTTCATCAAACCGATCTTGGTCTATTTTATAAATATGAAAACTTCGTTCTATTTGTACACCTAACCCAAACTCGATCATCAATGAGGTTAATTTGTCACCATCAATTAAAACAATTCCTGATTTCTTAGCTGATTCAACTGCTTCCTTACTAAAATTTGATGTGGTAATGAATACACCTTTCTTAGCAACCTGATCTGTCAAAGCGCCTTTAAATTGTTGAATATCAGGTCGACCGACTGTATTTCCCCAACGCTTCGCCTGAATATAGATTTTATCTAATCCCAAACGATCTTCACTGATGATTCCATCAATACCACCATCACTTGTTTTACCTATTGCTTGTGCCGCATCTTGATGTGAACCGCCATAACCCATAGCAACAAGCAAATCTACGACTAATCGTTCAAAAAATGAAGGATGCTTTGCTTTTACAAGATTCAGCAAATCATCTTTCAAACTGGATAATAAAATTTCATTTATTCTTTGAAGTGACTCTTCGGGCGTTTCTAAATCAGATTTTCCTAACATAGAGGTGATTTGTTTATCGCCTTTAATATTTGGCGGCATTTTAAAATTACGAAAGCTTTCATATTGCATTAAAAAATCATTATCTATTTTATTTAATAACTCTAAATTTAACTTCTTAGCTTCCTCAGATAATTCACACAGTCCCCAATCTGGTTGAAAAATTAATCCTGCCTTAACTAAATATGTTTTCGCCCAGCCAACACGATCATAAAAAACCGTTCTTTTACCACTAGGAATCATCTTACTTAATTCTTCTGCCGTTAAATTTGACTGTTCAGCCAATAATTTTCCAGCATGACTAATTTGAATCGGTTGACTTTGTTTTTTTAAAACCTTTAATAACGGTAGCATCAATTCTTGATGGTTAGGTAAAGCCATACTTTTTCTCTTATAAATTTAATCTTTATAAATTATAAATCAGAAAAAGAGCACCTAAGCGCTCTTTTTTAAAGGTAATTTTATCTCGATGCGAAAATAGCTCTTAGCATAAAACTGACATGAAGCGTTGCTTCATGAACCACCGTACTGCCGCAGGCGTAGCCTTTAGCGTAAATTTGGCTAAAAGCTATCGCTTTTAGAAAGCCCAAATTTACTCCCATTCAATCGTAGCTGGTGGCTTAGATGACACGTCGTACACAACACGTGAAACATCTTTGATTTCATTCATGATACGGGTTGAGATTTTATCAACTAACTCGTATGGCAAGTGAGCAAAACGCGCAGTCATAAAGTCAACAGTCTCAACCGCACGAAGTGCGATCACCCATGCATAACGACGACCATCACCAACTACACCGACTGATTTTACAGGTTGGAATACCGCGAATGCTTGAGCTGTTTTGTCATACCAACCGCTTGCACGAAGCTCTTGCATAAAGATGTCATCTGCAAGACGAAGAATATCTGCATATTCTTTTTTCACTTCACCCAAGATACGCACGCCCAAACCTGGACCTGGGAATGGATGACGATAAATCATGCTGTGTGGCAAGCCAATGGTGGTTCCCAATTTACGTACTTCATCTTTGAACAAGTCACGTAATGGCTCAACCAATTCAAACTCTAAATCATCAGGTAAACCACCCACATTGTGGTGAGATTTGATGACGTGTGCTTTACCTTGTTTGCTTGCTGCAGATTCAATGACGTCTGGGTAAATCGTACCTTGCGCCAAGAATTTCACGCCATCCAATTTACGCGCTTCTTCAGCGAAGACGGCAATAAATTCACGACCAATGATTTTACGTTTTTTCTCAGGATCGACTTCACCAGCCAAAGCAGATAAGAAACGCTGTTCTGCATCCGCACGAATGACTCGAATCCCCATGTTCTCTGCGAACATTTGCATCACTTGATCGCCTTCGTTTAAACGAAGCAGACCATTGTCTACAAATACGCAAGTTAACTGATCGCCAATCGCTTTGTGCAACAATGCAGCCACAACAGATGAATCGACACCACCAGATAAACCTAACAGAACTTTTTCATTACCAATTTGTTGACGTAATTGCTCGATACGCAAATCAATGATGTGTTCAGGTGTCCACAAACCACGGCAACCACAAATCTTATGCACAAAGTTTGAAAGTAACTCAGCACCTTTTGCTGTATGCGTCACTTCAGGATGGAACTGCACACCATAGAAACGACGTGTTTCATCACTCACTGCGGCAAATGGACAGCTCGGCGTACTCGCCGTAACTTGGAAACCTTCAGGAATCGCACCGACTTTATCGCCATGGCTCATCCAAACATGCAGTTGGTTTTCACGATCTTGCAAATGACCAATTAACTGATCACGCACCACAATATCAACTTCAGCATAGCCAAACTCATGAACTGTACCGGCTTCTACTTTTCCGCCCAGTTGTTCAGACATGGTTTGTAAACCATAGCAAATACCCAAAACTGGCACACCCAGCTCAAATACAACTTGAGGTGCACGTGGACTACCTTCTTGATGTACGCTTTCAGGGCCACCTGATAAAATAATCCCGTTTGGATTGAATGCACGAATGTCTTCTTCAGACATATCGAAGGCATACATTTCAGAGTAGACACCTGCTTCACGCACACGTCGTGCAATCAGCTGGCTATATTGAGAGCCGAAATCCAAGATAAGGATACGATCTTCAGTAATTTGAGTATTGGTCGTCATAGCTAAACATAAAAAGCAAATGAAATAAGCGCCCTATTCTAACATTTTTCATGCTTTGGCGCACCGCAATTCATCACCTATCTTATTTTTTAGCGCTACTCATCAACTGTCCCTGATATTTAATTAAAATTTTGCTGCACAATATCTAAAAAGAGAGCTAAATCAACATTTCTTGCCAATTCTGATCAACACAAAGCAAAAATTGGTGCTAATATGGTGAAGCGAAAATTTGCATTACCATGGAAAGGTATTCAATCGACGCCATCGTTTCCTTATTTTTTGCGATTTCGATGTCCTTGAAAAAGGAAAACTAACAAAAGGGGACTCAAAGCCTAATACATACATGTATGGGTGAATCACCAACATCTTTCCTCAAATATTTAACTATTTATCTATGGCTTGCCCTATCACGAGCAACAATTAGGACTTGAAGGACCAATAAAATAATGTTTCAAGAAATGATTGCGGATTTTCAACAGAATTTCTGGTTATATATTTCCATCCCGTTTATTAGTGGCTTTATTGGTTATATAACCAAAGTCATTGCGGTTCAAATGATGTTCGGGCCACTTGAATTTAAAGGGCTCAGATTATTTGGTTTACCGCTTGGATGGCAAGGTATCGTTCCACGCAAAGCTGAAAAAATGGCAACCACAGCCGTAGAGCTGATGACCTCTAAACTGATTCAACCAGAAGAAATTTTTGCTCGCCTCGACCCAAAGCGTATCGCCCAAGAAATTGAAAAACCATTAATGGCGGCCGCAGAAGACATTACCCGTGAAGTAGCTCAACAGTATCAACCTGGCTTATGGGAAGGAATGCCAGAGTTTGCTCGTCAGAGATTGATTAAGCGAATTCAAGCCAAAGCGCCTGAAATTGTTGAACATATCATGGGCGAAGTACAAAAAGATGTTTCTAAGTACTTTGATATTAAGCATATGGTGGTCAACAACCTGCTTAAAGATAAACGCCTACTCAACGAAATCTTTAAAAAAGTCGGCAAACAAGAATTTAAATTCTTTAGTAATGTCGGCTTTATTTTTGGTTTTGGGATCGGTGTGATTCAGATGGTGTGTTGGGTGGTGACCCAAGGTCAGTATCCATGGATGCTCCCATTATTTGGTGGTTTTGTCGGCTTTTTCAGTGACTGGATCGCTTTACAAATGATGTTTAGACCGCTTCACCCTAAAAAGGTTATGGGTTTTACATTCCAAGGTCTTTTCATTAAGCGCCAAGATGAAGTCGCAGCCGATTACGCCGCTTTAATTTCAAAACAGTTGCTAACGTCTCGCAACATGATGGAAGAGCTTTTTTCTGGCACACACTCAGATAAAGTCATTGACCTCGTCAGTCGACATGTCAAACAAGAAATTGACTTACAAGCCGGCGTGGTTCGTCCGCTCGTGGTTTATGCGATTGGCGGTGAGAAGTATCAAAATATCAAAACAGAAGTGACTGAACGTATTTTGCAACAATTACCAGAAACGATGCGTTATGTAGAATCTTATGCTGAAGATGCGATGGATGTCCGCAATACGCTGGTCAAACGCATGCAACGACTCAGTCCTGAAGAGTTTGAAGGTATGCTACGCCCTGCATTTAAAGAAGATGAATGGTCATTGATCATCGTGGGTGCGGTACTTGGTTTTATGGTCGGTGAGATGCAAATTCTCTTTATGCTCTAAATTTTTCCTAATCAAAAAAGGAAGCGCTTGCTTCCTTTTTTTTATTTTTTAATTAATGGTGGTATTTCTCAATGCTAATCACTTCAATATCAGTTGGTTTATAACGATGCGTATCTACTTCACCCACGAGCCGTACATGGTCACCGACCTTTAATCCGGCTTGACGCCAAATATCATCATCAATTTCCACTCCAATCGTACCACTAGCATCATTGAACTCATAGTGATCACTTTTGAGATGCTTGGTAATTTGACCCGTTAAAGTAACGCCAGTTTCATCCGCCATTTTAGCTGCTTGACTCACCGTCACAATATTTTTTGCAGCCTCCTGTATCAGTATCTGATCATCTTTACCCGCCCAAGCGCTTGAAGATAATCCAAATGCAATCAAAAGTCCGCAACTTATCATCAATCTTTTCATTCTGATCTCGCTTTGCTTAAAACATTATAATCTAAGCAGATTTTCAGGCTTAAGTTTGTAATCATCGGTAAAATTTATGGGTAAAAAAATAACCCTCACTTGTTCAAGTGAGGGTTATTCTGCATCGATGATTATTTTTCAATGGCATGATCAATACTAAAACGGCCAGCGCCATGCAGCATCAGATAAAATAAACCACCCGACATTGCTAAATTTTTCATAAAGTTAATTTGTTGTGCTTGATCATCGGCAGCATGAAAAAGAAATGCGGTCAGAATACTAAAGATCGCTAAGCCAAAAGCAGCAAAACGTGCTTGGAAACCAAATAACAGTGCTAAACCACCACCAAATTCAACCAAAATAGTCAGCGGTAACAATGCAGCTGGGACGCCCATAGCTTCCATATAACCTGCTGTAGCACCATAGGCGGTAAGTTTACCCCACCCTGCAATGATAAATATATAAGCCATCAAGATACGAGCAATCAGCGCCACGGTATTTTCTACACCAGACTGCGTCACGATATTTTTTACAACAACATTAGGATTTAACATAGTTTATTCCACGTAATTTTTTTAAGATGAAGCTAGTTTATGTATCTTTTATTTTGCAATAAACACTATATTTGTTCACGCATCGTTCTACATTTGAAACAAAGAAAGTTTTTTGTTTTTGCATAACCTCGTCTGTGACTCAAGTAAAGTTACCAATTAATTTGCTTTTTATACTGACATTACACACATGCACTGTTAGGATTTAGCTCAAATTTATAGTGTTAACATTTTCATGGAACTCATTGATTTTATTCTGCACGTTGACGAACACCTTTTAGAATTTATCACCAATTACGGCGTATGGATATATGCCATTTTGTTTCTCATTATTTTTGTTGAAACTGGCTTCGTGGTCATGCCATTTCTACCAGGTGATAGTTTACTTTTTGCAGCTGGTGCACTTGCCGCTTCAACAGGTGTGATGGATCCATGGATATTAGGTATTTTACTGTTTATTGCGGCTGTATTAGGCGATACCGTTAATTATCATATTGGTCACTATATCGGTCCGCGTGTATTCGAATCTAACTCCCGCCTCATCAATAAACAGCATTTACTTAAAACGCAGAAGTTTTTTGAACGTCATGGTGGAAAAACCATTATTTTTGCTCGATTTGTTCCTTTCGCACGCACCTTTGCACCCTTTGTCGCGGGCGCAGGTAGCATGAACTATAAATATTTCCTTACCTATAATGTGATTGGTGCGTTCTGCTGGATTACATCGTTTATTACTTTAGGTTATCTCTTTGGAAACATGCCAATTGTGAAAGATAATTTCACCTATTTGATTTTCGGCATCATTATTATCAGTGTCTTACCAGGCATTATCGGCTTTATTCGCCAAAGAATGAATCGACAAAAAGCTTAATCAGGATGCCTTGTTTCTTGATTTAAAAGAAACGGAATACCATTGGAAGCATACAGATTAGCAACAACATGGCCGATCCTTTATATAAATGGTCGGCTTTAATTCCCGCTAAACTACCCGCCAACAAAGCACGCCCAAATACCATCCAGAAAATAGAAACTGGGATCAATACCAGCGTAAAAATCGTAAATACTAATGCCGCATTTTGGACTGAATTCCATGTCTCAAGTGGGAAAATCCCTGCTGCTAACAGCACCGTTTTTGGGTTTTTTAAAGTCGAGACAAATAGCTGTGTTTTGCGTATATGTTGATGATGTTGAAAATGTTTTTGTAGATGAGAGCTTTTCCAGAGATGAAATGCCATCCACAGTACATACAGTAAACCGCCCGTATGAAGAATGACGCCAAGTGCCGGCCAAATCGGTTCGAAAAGATGGATAAACAATGCCCATAAACTCACACCATATATATAGCCTAACCATTCTATAGGGATAAAAGCGAGTGTTTTAGGTACACCTTGTTGGTGTGTTGCACTGGCAAGCATAGCATTAGTTGGACCGGGAATAAGTAACACCGCCAACATTGCCAAAACAAAAAACCAACTCTCTATCATATATATACCGAAGACTGTTCGTGGTCGCCACCTTAAACGAATTTAGGGGGAATAGACAAGTTTTAAGCGATCACGTCAATAGACAAGATTAGGAAAACAGTAGAGTAAAATTAATTAAGGTTTTGATTTTTATATTTTTTTCTTGAAACATTTTGCTAATATTTAGTTTTCATTGCCGTAGCGAACTACGGCAATAATCGCTAAAAACTAAGATTTCGGTCGTGGTTTCACAATAATTGGACAGCCTTTAAACTGTGCTGCTTGCACAATGGCATCTTGCTGACCCAAAACTTTCGCAAGTTCTGTATTTTTGGTATTCATCGACTGGCCCATATTTACAGAAACTGATGGACCAAAGCCCCAACCGCCTTTACCCCAGCCGCCGCCAAGTCCCACGCCAACCCCGACACCTGTACGTTTCGGCGTTTGTACACCATTATCAATATAATGCTGAATACGGTTGTATTCCGCTTGCAGTTGTTGACAGTTTAAAGCTTGGTATTGTGTTGGCGAGACATAAGCGGGTTTAACCGTTGATGCACAAGCACCCAATAGCATCGTCGCTGCCAAAACAGGCATCCAATATAAGCGTTTCATAACGTTCTCTTATTGCTTTGATTCAATCTCATTGAACAAAGTGACATAAGCAAGCGTCAACTTATGTTCAGATGCCAAATGAATCAAGGGTAGATTCTTTTGATGTGATTCTTTCATCAATACAGATGGGGGCAGCATGCTTGCTAACACAGGTAAACCTTCATCTTTTAACTGTTGAACCACTTCACGCGGTAATTTTGCTTGAGCTTGGAATTGATTGACCACGATTCCTTCAATCTCCAAGCGATCATTATGATCATCTTGGGTTTCGAGCACATTTTCAATCAAAGTTTGTAACGCACGTTTTGAAAATACATCACAATCAAATGGAATCAACACACGTTGTGCTGAAATCAGCGCGGATAATGTAAAGAAATTAAATGCAGGAGGCGTATCAATATAAATACGGTCATAACGTGAACTTAGTACCTGAATCGAATCACGTAACTTATAAATTTTATGCTTACTTTCCAAAGCATGTTCAAGCGCACCTAAACTTGGACTGGCAGGAATCACATCCAAGTTTTCAAATGATGTGCGATGAACATAACTGTCCAAACCTTTGCTGCGCGGTGCTTTAAGAATTGAGCCGATGGCATTGCCAATCAAACCCTTTTGTTGTGTTGCCGCTAAAATGTCGTCAAAGAAATTTTCAATGTTTGGCTCTAATGCGGCTTTGTCCGCAGAATATGTCGCATCTTCGCCTAAAAGGTATTGGCTTGAATTTGCTTGTGGATCTAGATCAATCACCAAGGTTCTGAAACCTTGTTTAGCGCTAATCGCGGCTAAATTTACAGTGATACTTGATTTCCCCACACCACCTTTTTGGTTAAATACCACACGAGTTAACATGATTTCCCTCTACACGATTTTTTTGCAAATTGCACACAGTTTAACCTAGTGCCCCAACAATTACTAAAACAATGTCAGACAATTACCCAAAAACGGGCTTCATCATCACCAAACCAAGAATCCCCACCAATGCAATTGCACCGATCAAAACACCGATGCGACGCTGCACCAATAAAATGCTGCTATCCTCTCGATACGTTTTAAGCATAGACGACCAAAGTACAAAAAACAGAATCACTTTGGCATAGAACCAAGGCTGTACTTCAAAGTTATTCATCACCAGTAATATTGCGCCAGTGATAATAATCAGCGTCAGCGACAAATGTTGTAAACCCACAAATCCTTTGCGTACTTTAGGGCTAGGTTGTTGCTGCTGCGTCCCCACAAATAACGTTGCGGCACGTGCGACAAAGACCAAAATCAACAGACTGACTGCTGACATATGAATAATCTTGGTGATTAAATGTGCATCCATAATCTATCCTTAAGGTTTTGGTGCATGTGCACATTCAGGGCTTACTGGTGCTTGACCTTGCCATTCACTTGGCACATAGGCGTGAATGGCTAAAGCATGAATCTGTCCCGGACTCATCAGCTCAGCGGCAACCGCATAAATTTTTTGATGGCGTTGTACCAAACGTAAGCCTTGGAACGCATCACTGACCACGATCACTTTAAAATGTGATTCTTTCCCAGGAAAATAACCGCCATGCCCTGCCGACTCATTGATCACTTCAAGATGGCTCGGAGCGAGGGTTTGTAAACGTTCAATCAACTGTTGTTCTAATTTCATCAGTCACTCTGTAGGTTCAGATTGAGGTAGTCCACTAGTATACATGAGCGTACCTTGAGTAAAACGCTTATACAAAATTTCGCTTTTTTGCTTTTTAAAACCTAGAAGTGCTTTTATTTTATGCAATTAATCAATTTCTTTGCATAAAATTATTGACCCTATTTTTGCATAATGTATTATACACGGCATGCGGGAATAGCTCAGTTGGTAGAGCATAACCTTGCCAAGGTTGGGGTCGGGAGTTCGAGTCTCCTTTCCCGCTCAAATTTTTTAGTGTAAGTTTTAGAAAAAACTGCTCAATAAGCGGGAATAGCTCAGTTGGTAGAGCATAACCTTGCCAAGGTTGGGGTCGGGAGTTCGAGTCTCCTTTCCCGCTCCAGATTCAAAAAAAAGCCCTAGTCGAAAGATTAGGGCTTTTTTCTGTCTATACATTTATTCGCTATGATTGTTCAGTGGTTTTGGTTTTCAAATCTAAATCTTCTGGTTGCATATAAGCACCATCCGCTCGATAAACTCGATCTCGTGGCATAAAGGTAGTGGCGACAATCGCCACCAGCGCCATCGATCCAATATAAATCATAATCAGATAAGGATTCCCTCCCCCGACGCTCAATAATTTGGTGGCGATTAATGGTGCGATTCCCCCACCCAATACGCCTGCCAATTGCACTGAGATCGAGATGCCACTATAACGAATTTCAGCAGGGAACTGACGTGCGAACAGTTGTGCTTGTGGTGCGTACATAATTGGGAAAACCACACCGATTGCCAAAACAATCGCGGTCCAAACCAATACAGGATCTTTGGTGTTTAACATACTAAAGAATGGATAGCTAAACAGTGCCAACACACATAAGCCAAACATAAACATATTGCGCTGACCGACTTTATCTGACAAATGTCCACACAGCGGTGTCATAAATAAAATCACCGCTGCACCACAGATGGTGGCAAATAAAATATCTTGTCGCGGAATCCCCAATTGGGTCGTGGTATAGGCCAAAGTAAAAGTGGATGCAATATAAAACCATGCGTTTTCAGCAGCACGTGCCACGATAATGGTAATCAGCTGTTTCGGATGTTGTTTAAACACCTTTAAAGCAGGAACTTTGATGTTTTCAGCTTGTTGCTTGACCTTCTCAAAGTCAGGTGACTCAGGCACTTTGACACGGATGTACCACCCCACACCGAGTAAAACAATGCTCGCGAGGAATGGAATACGCCAACCCCAACTAAACAATGCTGGTTCAGGAAGCAAGGACACAAGCCCAAGTGCAATCGAGGCCAACATCAAACCACCACCTGTACTGGCTTGAGGCAAACTGCCCCAAAATCCTTTTTTGCCTTCAGGTGCATGTTCAACTGCCATGAGCACAGCACCGCCCCACTCGCCACCCATCGCCATACCTTGAACAAAGCGCAAGATCACCAAGCAGACTGCAGCCCAATAGCCGATTGTTTCATAAGTGGGTAACAGCCCGATCAGAATCGTTGGAATACCCATGAGCATCAGGGTCAGTAACAACATGGATTTACGACCGATCTTGTCACCAAAATGTCCGAACACTAAACCACCTAACGGTCGTCCAATGAAACCAACGGCATAAGTACCAAATGCAGCCAACACACCTGTCAGTGGATCAAGATTTGGAAAAAATAACTTATTAAAAATCAGCGCTGCTGCCGCGCCATAAATAAAAAAGTCATACCACTCAATGGTGGTGCCGACCATGCTAGAAATCCCTGCCAATCGATGTGACGACTTTTTAGGGGTTGAACCGTTTCCATTTGCTGTTTGCATCACAATTTTCCTTTCTTGGATTTTCTTGTTTTTGCGTTTTGATGCTTATGGGCAACCCTGACCATAAGCATTTCAAATCCCGCTGTCTTTCTGTGCGCTTTTTTATTTTTTTTATAATGTGTTTAGCTAAGTTTTTCTAAAATTTGCTCCAGTTCAGGGTTGGCTTTCTTCCATTGAGGTTGTTTGTCTTTATCAACAATCAGCGCACGTACCCCTTCAATAAAGTCGCCATGCTCAAACCAAATATCCTGCAAATCACGCTCAAGTTGCATACATTGCTCTAATGAAAGACCACGCCCTAAATGTTGCAGTTTTAAACTGGTTTGTTTGGCGACAAAAGAACGTTGTTGCAGAAGATGGAGCATTTTGTTTGCCCACGGTTGTAGCTGCTCGTCTTGTTCATTTGCAAGGCTCTGCTCAATCTCATCCAAATGTTGAAAACCAAAATGTTTACGAATCGCTTCCGCCAATTGCTTTAATTCACTTTCAACAGGACGCGTAATAAAACGGCTGACAATTTGTTCTATGTGTTCTTTGCTCAAATCTGACGCATCGATCAGTGCATCTTGCAGCGCTTGTAACTTCTCGCTCGGTACGTGATAGTCAATCAAATCAAGATAAAGGGCATCACTACTACTGATTTGCTCGCCCGTGATCGCCATATACACACCAATATCATCCAGTCTGGAAAGGAAATGCGTTGCCCCAACATCTGGGAAAAAACCAATCGCAGTTTCAGGCATCGCGAAACGAGATTTTTCGCTACTCACAATAATGTGACAGGCTTGTGCGAGACCAAAACCACCACCGAGTACATAACCATCGAGCAGAACGATGACCGGTTTTTGGTAGTCACGGATGGTGGTGAGCATTTTATATTCAGCACTAAAATAGCCTTGATGATCGGTTGTTCCCTGTTTATAGCTGTCATACAGATAGCGAATATCGCCACCTGCACAAAAAGCTTTTGGGCTATTCGATTTGATCAAAACCGCTTGGATAGAAGCATTATCTCGCCAAAGTTCAAGTTGTACTCGAACCCCATCAATCATTTCAAGAGACAAGGCATTGAGATGGGTCACCCGATCCAATGTGATCATGCCAAGACCACCTTGTTGCTCAATCATTAAGTGATTTTCTTTGTTCATTTTGTTGATCTCTTATTGATTTTTAAAATTTGCCTGCCGCTTTTCAACAAAAGCTTGCATACCTTCTTTCTGATCCGAAGTCGCAAAAATCGAATGGAACATGCGTCGTTCAAATCGTAATCCTTCGGTCAAATTGACTTCGAATGCACGATTAATGGTTTCTTTCAGCATCATATTGGCGGTAAGTGATCGTGCCGCAATTTGTTCTGCTGCTTGTAAAGTTTGTTGGAGTAGATCTTCTTTGTTAAACACACGGGCGACTAAACCACTCAACTCAGCTTCAACTGCCCCCATTTGTTGTGCGGTCAAACACATTTCCATGGCTTTGGCTTTACCAATCGCATGGGTTAAACGTTGTGTACCACCGATTCCGGGAATCACGCCCAAAGTCACTTCAGGTAAACCAAACTTGGCATTGTCAGCGCAGTAGATAAAGTCACACATCAGTGCCAATTCACAACCACCACCCAAAGCATAACCACTCACCGCAGCAATCAAAGGTTTACGGCGTTGAGCAATACGATCAGCAAGATGGAAAAAATCATCAAAATAAATATCAGGAAAATTCAGCTCCGCCATTTCCTTAATATCCGCACCTGCTGCAAAGGCTTTTTCAGAACCCGCTAACACGATACACCCAATCTCACGATCTTTTTCTAATTGATCGAGGGCTTGATTCACTTCACTGATCAATTCACTGTTTAGGGCATTCAACGCTTTAGGACGATTGAGGGTAATTAACCCAACACCATTACGCTTTTCCAATAAAATAGTTTGCCACTGCATCATTCATTCCTTGTTTTGGTTTTATAGGCTACGTGCGATCACTAAACGCTGGATGTCACTGGTGCCTTCATAAATCTGACAAATTCGTGCATCACGGTAGATACGCTCAATCGGAAAATCTTTGAGATAGCCATAGCCACCAAAGACTTGTAGCGCATTTGAGCAAACGCGCTCCGTCATTTCCGAGGCAAACAGTTTCGCCATAGATGCTTCATTCAAACAGGGTTGACCTGCTTCTTTCAGACGTGCGGCATAGTGCACCAACTGTCGTGCTGCCTCGATTTCGGTGGCCATGCTGGCCAAGCGAAAGGCAATCGCTTGATGCTCAAAAATCGGTTTGCCAAAAGTCAGACGTTCTTTGGCATAGCGCGTCGCTTCTTCTAGTGCCGCTCGTGCTAAACCCACCGCTTGTGCAGCAATACCAATACGACCACCTTCCAAGTTCGCGAGTGCAATTTTTAGACCTTCACCTTCTTTGCCCAGCATCAAACTTTTGTGCACACGAACATCAGTCAAGGCGATCTGACAGGTATCCGAAGCATGTAAACCTAATTTCTCTTCGACACGAATGACTTCATAACCTGGCGTATCGCGTGGGACTAAAAAGGCACTAATCCCTTTTTTGCCTGCACTCGGATCAGTAACCGCAAACACAATAATCACCCCAGCATTATGGCCCGAGGTAATAAACTGTTTCGCACCATTGAGGATGTAATCATCGCCATCTTTGACCGCGCGGGTTTTAAGCGCAGCGGCGTCCGAACCTGTATGTGGTTCAGTTAGAGCAAATGCACCGATCATTTCACCTTGTGCTAAGGGCTTCAAAAAACGTTGTTTTTGCTCGTCATTGCCAAATTTTAAAATCGGCACACAACCGACCGAGTTGTGCACGCTCATAATAGTCGAGGTCGCGCCATCCGCAGCAGCGACTTCTTCCAGTGCCAACACGTAAGCGAGATTGCCAGTATCAGATCCTCCCCATTGCTCTGGCACCAGCATGCCCATAAAGCCAAGCTGCCCCATTTGCGCCAAAGCGGCTTTGGGAAAGGTGCCGTCTCGATCCCAATCACTGGCATACGGTCTGATTTGTTCTTGGGCGAAGCTTTTCGCCATATCACGAATGAGTAATTGTTCTTCGGTCAATTGCATATTCTCGTCCTTTAACCTGCTTTCGCTTGTTGTTTCGCAATTTCCTGATTACGTAATAAAAAGCGCTGAATTTTGCCACTTGGTGTTTTCGGCAGTTCTGTCACAAATTCAACTAAACGTGGATAGGCATGTGCGGAAAGGCGTTTTTTGACAAATTGGCTCAATTCTTCAATCAGCACACTTGAAGGCTGAACGCCTGCCGCTAAAATCACAAAGGCTTTGACCAATTCAGTCCGATCTGGATCAGGTACACCAACCACGGCGGCTTCGATCACAGCAGCATGTTCGAGCAACGCACTTTCGACATCAAAGGGTCCAATTCGATAGCCTGATGTGGTGATCACATCATCACTTCGCCCAACAAAACTCATGCTCCCATCGGCATGTAATTCAGCGGTATCACCCGTCAAATAGTAATGACCGACAAAAGGCGATTTACGACTTTCCTTGTAGCCACCAAACCACATCATCGGTGATTGGCTAATATCCACCGCCAAAATTCCTGCGGTGTCTGGCGGAAGTTCTTCGCCTTGTTCATTCACCACCGCAACGCGATATCCCGGTGTTGGGAAACCTGCGGCACCTGCACGTATTTCATGACTTAGGCCATGATGATTGCACACCACCATACCCACTTCTGTTTGTCCATAATGATCAAAGATCGGTGCATCTAAAGCCTGTTTAAACCAACGAATCACTTCAGGATTGAGCGGTTCACCCGCACTACTCACCACACGGAATTGCCCTTTTAACGATGCCATTTGTACAGGATTCGCCGCCATCAACATACGATAAGCTGTCGGTGAGCCTGCCAAGTTAGTAATCTGATAATCTTTCACGATTTGGCATAGGCTGTCTGAGCTAAAACCGCCCTCATAAAACAAAGTGGCATGTCCTAAGAATAATGGCCCAGTAATCGCGTAGTACAAACCATAAGCCCAACCCGGATCGGCAATATTCCAAAAGGCATCGTCTTCAGTTAAGCCAATCGCATCTTGCATATATCGTCCAAAAGCAATTAAGGCTTTTAGTGGTACTTCGAGTGGCTTGGCCGGTCCCGTTGTGCCTGAAGTAAACATCAATAGGAACGGGTCTTGGATCGTACGCATGACCAATTCACATTGATCAGATTGCTGATTCAGCTCATCCCAAAAGTTAAAATCATCTACATGCAGTGCTATGCCTGCAGCATCCGCAACCGTCACAATGGCGGGGCATTGTTCAACTTCATCCAGCTTGCTGCGATTGCCTACATCGGTCACGACTAACTTGCTTTGTGCAAGTTGAATACGATGTTCAATGGCTTTAGGACCAAAGGCAGTAAATAATGGCTGATACACTGCACCTATTCGCCATGCGGCTAAAATCGTTACGATCAATTCAGGTGTTCTTGGCAATAATCCCGAAATACGATCGCCCGCCTGTACACCTTGTGATTTTAAAAAGTTGGCAAATTGACCGGACCACTGTTGTAATAGAGCAAAGCTATATTGTTGCTTGCGTCCATCTTTGCCTTGCCAATACAAAGCCACTTTTTCACCGTCTACATGTCGGTCACAACACTCATAACACGCATTCAGTGCATCTAATGAACCTGACAGCATTTGTTTCGCTGTGCTTTCTAAATCAAAAGCTTGTGCGACATCTTTATAATTTAACATCTCTATTCCCTCAGTCTGGATTTGTAGTTATTCATGACAGAGTTTCATGATTCAAAGCCATCCTATGGCTTCGTGCTTATAGCTTGGTACTTAGACTTCTTCTGGAAGGTACTGCTGGATAATGCTGGAGAAATCAAGGTTGGCATTACCACGCATGCACATTTGCTGATATAGCTGTTGCACCATGCCGCCCAACAAAATCGGCTGTTTAACCTGCCCTGCCGCTTCGACTGCGAGACCTAAATCTTTCAGCATCAACTGTGTCGCGAAACCATCTTGATAGCCACGAGAGGCAGGTGCATTCTCATTGATATGTGGCCACGGGTTACAGATCTCTGAACTCCAGCAACGACCACTTGAAGTATTCACAACACCTGCCAATGCTTGTGGATCAATCCCCAGTTTCGCACCCAATGCCATGCCCTCTGCCACAGCAGCCATCGAGATCCCGAGAATTAAGTTATTGCAAATCTTGGCAATTTGTCCTGCGCCAACATCGCCACAATGAATGACATTTTTGCCCATGTGACTGAGTACAGGTTTAACTTCCTCAAAGGTCTGATCATTGGCACCCACCATAAACGTTAAGGTACCCGCTTGCGCGCCAATGGTGCCCCCTGAAACAGGTGCATCGCAAATGTGAATATTTTTACTTTGTGCAACTGCCGCAATATCTTTAATGGTTTGTGGGTCAATGGTACTGCTGTCTATACACAAAGCACCTGCTTTCAAGACCTCCAACACACCATCTTCACGGAGATAAACCTCTTTAACATGCTTGGCTGCTGGCAACATACTGATGACCACATCTGCATGTCTGGCTGCAGCTTGTGGACTGTCACAAACGATGCCACCCGCGTCAGCGAAGTGCTGATTTGCCACGTCACTGAGATCATAACCATAGACTGTAAGTCCTGCTTTAAGCAGGTTATGGGCCATTCTGCCGCCCATATTTCCGAGACCGATAAAGGCGATATTCATCCGTGATCCCCTTAACGTAAACTAATGGTGGTGTTTACACTGCCCACTTCATGGCTGTCTTCAAACCAACGACTGGTAATGGTTTTGGTTTGGGTATAGAACTGCACGGCCTGCTTGCCGTATGGTCCCAAATCGCCCAGTTTTGAACCACGCGAACCTGTAAAGCTAAAGAATGGCACAGGTACAGGAATTGGAATATTGATCCCAACTTGACCAATATCAATTAAGTTTTGGAAAGTGCGGGCTATCGCACCGCTTTGAGTAAATAAACCGACACCGTTGCCAAATGGATTGGCATTGATCAGCTCAATCGCTTCTTCTAAAGTGTCTACAGCAATAATTGCGAGCACTGGTCCAAAGATTTCTTCTTTATAAATGCGCATATCAGTGGTCACGCCATTAAAAATGGTCGCACCAACAAAGTTACCTGATTCATAACCTTTAACTTGCACATCACGACCATCGAGCAACAGCTCTGCACCTTGCTCGACACCGCTATTAATCAAGTCAATCACGCGTGCTTTGGCTCGTTGTGAAATCACAGGTCCGATATCTGTGTTCGGCTCATGCCCTGCATTCACGGTTAAAGTTTTGGCTTTTTCAACCAGCTCTTGAACCCATTGCTTGCTCTCACCGACCATCACGGCAACCGATAGCGCCATACAACGCTGTCCTGCTGCACCAAAAGCCGCACCAACCAAGGCATTGAGGGTTTGTTCTTTATTGGCATCTGGCATCACCACTACATGGTTTTTCGCGCCCATCATCGATTGCACACGTTTGCCATGTTGTCCTGCGAGGTTATACACATGGGTACCCACTGCAGTCGAACCGACAAATGAAATCGCTTTAATATGATGATGTGTACAGAGACGATCCACCACTTCTTTGCCGCCATGAACCACATTCAACACACCAGCAGGTACACCGGCTTGAAGCGCAAGTTCAACCAACATCATGGTGCTTAAAGGATCTTGTTCAGAGGGTTTCAATACAAAAGTATTGCCGCAGACGATTGCCATTGGGAACATCCACAACGGAATCATGGCTGGGAAGTTAAATGGGGTAATACCTGCACAAACACCTAACGGTTGTTGCAAGGTATAAGTATCAACCCCACGTGCCACACCTTCGATGTACTCACCCATTTGCAGTGTACCGACGGAACACGCATGCTCAACCACCTCTAAGCCACGTTGAATATCACCTTCCGCATCTGCCAAAGTTTTACCCTGTTCAGCGGTAAGCACCTGTGCAATTTCTTTCATGTTGGCACGAATCAAATCTTGCAACTTGAGCATGATACGCATACGTGCCTGAATCGGGGTTTGACGCCAAGTAGCAAAAGCATCTTGTGCAGCTTGAATGGCAGCATCCACTTCCTGAATCGTCGCAAAAGGAACACGACCAATTACCTCCTGAGTTGCAGGATTGACGATGTCTTGCCATTGCTGTGTTTCAGATTCGATGAATTGTCCGTTAATGAGTAATTTAGCGGTTTCCAATTCGATTTTTTGGATTGTATTCATAACCTCTCCATAGGCACTATTTTTATTGTGTTCACATGTTCGAAAATAGCGATTCGTCGTATTTTCTTTTTTTAACCTTTGGTTGAGACTAACAAACAAATCTTTGACCACCAACGCAAATTAATGCACGATTGGTGTGCAAAAATGCACAATGGATACAATAACAATGAAAGTGGATTGGGATCATCTGCAATTTTTTCTGGTTCTGGCACGGACCAAGACCTTGACCAGTGCCGCACGGATCATTGGTGTCGAACACAGTACCGTGGCACGGCGTATTCAGGCTTTGGAACAGGCTTTAGGCACCACACTCTTTAAACGTGAAGCCACTGGATATGAACTAACTTTCGAGGGACTGGCACTTGTTCC
Organism: Acinetobacter sp. 2JN-4; assembly: GCF_003687745.1. Classification (NCBI taxonomy): domain Bacteria; kingdom Pseudomonadati; phylum Pseudomonadota; class Gammaproteobacteria; order Moraxellales; family Moraxellaceae; genus Acinetobacter; species Acinetobacter sp. 2JN-4. The sequence goes on from NZ_RDNY01000009.1 coordinate 66,299, forward strand.
TCAGGTTGAACAAATGGAACAAGCGTTCTTACAAATCGAAAAACCACATCAGCCCTTGCAAGGTCGTGTGCGAATTGGCACACCTGAAGGCTTTGGTACGGCATTTCTTGCACGTTTATTGGCAGAGTTTTCGATTCGATATCCTCTGCTGACCATCGACCTGATCCCCGTTCCCAAAATGATCAAGCTTTCACATCGTGAAGCCGATATCGTGGTATCGATTGATCGCCCCACTTCAGGCCCTTATATCATCACGCGTCTGTCAGATTATTGTTTAAAAATTTATGGCAGCAAAAATTATCTATCGCAAAACCCACCGATTCGTCGGCTGGAAGATTTAACCCAACATCGTTTTGTGAACTACATTGATGATCTGGTGTATAGCCCAGAATTGTATTGTCTAGAACGCTTACCCCTAAAACTGAATGCGAACTTTCGCAGTAGCAGTATTTTGGCACAACAGATTGCGGTGAGTGCAGGTGCAGGATTGGCGATTTTGCCCAAGTTTTTGGCAGATGACAAAGCTGAACTTGAAGAAGTTTTAGAGCAACAGGTTCGCTTTAACCATACCTTCTGGATGCTGACCTTTGTCGATTTACAACATGAACCACGGATTAAACTGGTTTGGGATTATTTGCGTAAACAAGCTGATCAATATCAACATTTGCTCATTGATTAACGATTTAAAGGGCAGATAAAAAAGAGCCAATCCTTTAGGATCAGCTCTTTTAGCTATCGTTTGATACCTAGATTATGCCAACTCTCGTTGCAATTTTCGCATCCGTGGTTTGTACACGAACTGGTAGGTCACAGCTAAAATCAGCAACCAAACTGGACTGACATAGAGTGCTTTTAAAGTATCGGGTTCAAGTGCCAAGATCACCAAGGCAAACAGCAAGAATGCAATCACCAGATAAGACATCCAAACCCCACCCGGCATTTTAAAATTCGATTGCAAGTGTAACTCAGGGCGTAACTTACGGTAGCGGATATAGCACACCATAATCAGGCTCCAAACACTGATAAATAAAATCACACACAGTGCGCTCGCCAAAGTAAAGGCTTCCAGCGTATTCGGTACAAAGTACTGTAGCACCGCCCCGCCCATGATAAAAACACAAGAGAAAAATAAGCCATTGGCAGGTACGGCTTTTTTCGACAGTCGCCCTAATGCCGCAGGCGCTTGCCCATCTTTAGATAAACCAAACAACATCCGACTGGTCGAGAACACGCCACTGTTCATGGATGACATCACTGACGAGAGCACCACTAAATTCATAATAATCGCAGAAGTGACAATCCCTGCATTCATAAATAACTCCACGAATGGGCTTTTATCCGCACGGATACTGTCCCACGGCGTGACCGCCATCACCACCAACAATGCCAAGACATAGAACAAGATGATCCGAATCGGAATCGCATTAATGGCTTTCGGAAGATTCTTATGTGGATCTTTGGTTTCAGCCGCAGTGGTTCCAACCAGCTCCACCCCAACAAAGGCAAAAACTGCAATTTGGAAACCCGCTAAAAAGCCATCCAAACCTTTGGGGAACATGCCACCATGTGACCAGACATTACTTAACGATGCCACAGCACCTTCAGGCGCTTGGAAATGACTAAAAATCATATAACCACCGACACCAATCAAGCCGAGAATCGCGAGGATCTTAATCAAGGCAAACCAAAATTCGATCTCACCGAATAGACGTACGGTCAGCAAATTAAGACCCAGTACAAACAGCACACAACCCGCACTAATCAAAGCCTGACCCATTGGGGTGAATGAAATCCCCTCAGGCAGCCAGAAACCCAGATAATTGATCACCGCAGCTAGATCTGCTATCCCAACCAGCACCCAACCGAGCCAATAGGTCCAACCGATGTAATACCCTGCCCATGGTCCAATCAGATCATGTGCCATATCTACGAAAGATTTATACTGTAAATTGGCAAGCAATAACTCACCAAGTCCTCGCATCAAAAAAAAGAACATCGTCCCGATGATGATGTAAATAAAGAGAATCGAGGGACCTGCCAGAGAAATGGTTTTGCCTGAACCCATAAATAGTCCAGTGCCGATCGCACCACCAATGGCAATCATTTGTAAATGACGATTGGAAAGCTTGCGTTGTAAATCGTTCGGTGCGTGTTGATCTTCTGAATGCTGTTGCATAACCGTCATAAAAAGTTCCCTTTTTCTTATTCCTGTATGAGCCAGCCTTTTTATTTTGTTGCGTTGATTCACGCTCTGTTAAAATGGCTGGCGCATATTCATTGCAAGAAAATACGCATCTGCTGCTGTTTTATCTACAATAAATACGTTACTTTTCATCTTTTTTAATATTATTTAAGCAAAACGATCACTGTTTGCTTTATTTTTGTGCTGCAATCACTGCAATTTCAATGAGCCAGTTCGGATTGACCAAATCGGCTTGAATCGTGGCACGCGACGGTGCGACACAACCTTTTAACCAATCCACATAAATCGCATTGACCGTCGGAAAATCAGAGAGATCTTTTAAAAACAGTTGAACCGACAATAAACGTGATTTGTCGGTATTTGCCGAAGCCAAGAGCTGCTCAATCGTCGCCAGAATATCTCGCGTTTGTCCTTCAATATCGAGGTCTGGATTTTTAGGCACTTGACCTGATAAATACACCACCTTGTTAAAAACAGTGACGGCACTCATGACTTCGGTCGAGTTGATTTTCTGAATATCAGAATGTGACATGATGATTTCCTTCGTCTTGTTAGATATTAGTCTTGATTGGTAAATGTGACACGGGCAGTTACGCCACACATCAGCTCATAGCCAACTGTGCCTGACGCTGCTGCAACGTCATCAATGGATAAAATGTTTCCTGTTGTTGATCTGCCCCAAAGCACAACTTCACTGCCAATCACAGCATTTGGGATGGGCGTTAAATCGACAGCCAACATATCCATGCTGACTCGACCAATGGTGCGGGTACGAATGCCATCCACTAAAATAGGTGTGCCTGTCGGTGAAATACGTTGATAACCATCGGCATAACCACAGGCGACGATGCCTATGCTCATTGGCTGTTCTGCGACAAAACTAGAGCCATAACCGACGCTTTGATGGGCATTTAATTGTTGTATTGCAATAATTTCACTGCGTAGACTCATGCTTGGGGCGAGTCCCCAATCTTGAATCGTGTGTTTTGGATAATCAGGCGAACTGCCGTAAAGCATAATGCCAGCACGGACATAATCAGATTGCAGTTGAGTGGCGTATCTGAGGATGGCGGCACTATTGCTGATCGATCTTTCACCGGGCAAATCTTGAATATTGCTCTCAAATTCGGTCAGTTGATAATCCACCCCGACTTGACCGAAACGCTCTCCATCCGCATCAGAAAAATGCATCATATGGGTGATTTTGGCGACAGTGCTGAGATGCTGAAGATGTCGCCAAACTTGACGATACTGTTGTGGCTTGAAGCCTAAACGGTTCATCCCACTGTTTATTTTTAGGAAAATATCGAACTGGGCAGGATAGATATGTTGTTGCAACCATTCTACTTGTTGCTCATTATGAATGGTGAAACTGAGTTGATATTGCGCGCAGTCAAACAAGTCTTGAGGTGAAAAAACACCCTCAAGCAACAGAATCGGTCCTGACCAACCCAATGCGCGTAAACGTTTGGCTTCATCAATATCGAGTAAGGCGAAGCCATCCGCTGTTTTAAAAGCATCGTAAACACGTCCGATCCCATGTCCGTAAGCATTGGCTTTCACCACAGCAAAGACCTTGCTATTCGGCACAGATTGCCGAACACGCTCAAGATTTTGGCGTAATGCTTGGTTGTGAATCACCGCAGTAATTGGACGAGGCATAATCAACTTCCTTGTAACTTAAAATTATGCCGCGTGTGAATAACGCTGAATTGACAGACCATCGGTACTAATCTCAGTACGATGATTCATGACCAAATCGCTGATCAACTTGCCCGAACCACAAGCCATGGTCCAACCTAGCGTGCCATGCCCTGTATTCAAGAATAGGTTCTTATATTTGGTCGCACCAATGATCGGGGTACTGTCTGGGGTCATCGGACGTAAGCCCGTCCAGAATGATGCCTGTTCTAAGTCTCCACCGGGAAATAGATCTCGTGTCACCATTTCTAAAGTGCCACGGCGGTCTTCATTCAAGCCCAGATTAAAACCGCTTAACTCCGCCATACCACCGACACGAATCCGTTGATCAAATCGCGTAAGCGCAACTTTATAGGTTTCATCCAATACAGTTGATTGTGGCGCAAGGCTAGGATCAACAATCGGCACGGTGAGTGAATAACCTTTCACTGGATAAACAGGTAAATTCAGTTCGAGTGGTTTCAGGAAGTCACGTGAATAACTGCCAAAGGCCAGCACAAATCGGTCTGCAGTCAGGATTTCACCATTGACCATCACGCCTTTGATCTGATCGCCTTCAACAATCAGTTTTTCCACATTTTGATCAAATTTGAATTCGACACCCAAGTCTTGGGCGATTTTTGCCAAAGCATTGGTAAAAAGATAACAATCACCTGTTTCATCATTCGGCAAATGCAAACCACCCACCAGTTTATCGCTATGCGCCAATGCCGGTTCGACACTGCCCAGTTGTTCAGCATTGAGCAAATTGAAGTCCACACCACATTCTTTTAACACTTGAATATCACGTTGTACCGCTTCAAGTTGTGCGTCATTGCGAAACACTTGTAGCGTGCCCTTAGAACGATTTTCATAATGAATCCCTGTTTGCGCTCTGAGGTCACGTAAACAATCACGGCTATATTCAGCCACACGCATCATGCGTTCTTTGTTGACCGCATAACTTTGTGGATTACAGTTTTTTAGCATTTGTGCCATCCACTGTAGCTGCCACATACTACCGTCCACACTTATTGCAAGCGGTGCATGATGTTGGAACATCCACTTCACTGCTTTAAACGGAATACCGGGTGCAGCCCACGGTGTTGAGTAGCCCGGCGAGATTTGCCCTGCATTACCAAAACTAGTTTCTTGGGCAGGACCAGACTGACGATCAAGTACAGTCACTTCGGCACCTTGTTGCGCAAGGTAGTAAGCACTTGCCACACCAATAACACCACTTCCTAAAACGATAACGCGCATAATAGGTCCCTCTCGCCCACTAGTTTATTTAACTAGTATATTTTCGTATAAATAGTTTTTTTGACTGTTTTTATGCTTATAATCTAGGTGATTTAATCGATTTGTCATGAAAAAATTAAAATAAAAGGAAATAATCTATGCGTACATTAGATCGTATTGATCGCCTGATTTTAGAGATTTTGCAGCGCGAAGGTCGTATTGCAATAAGTGAGCTGGCATCACGTGTCAATTTATCGACCACGCCCTGCTCAGAACGTGTAAAACGATTGGAGCGTGAAGGTGTGATCATGGGCTATTACGCTCGGCTCAACCCTGCATATGTGGATCGCAGCTTATTGGTATTTTTAGAAATTAAGCTATCTGCCAAATCAGGCGATGTATTTGATCAGGTCGCGAGAGATCTGGTCGATATTCCTGAAGTATTGGAATGCCATTTGATTTCAGGTGAGTTTGACTATCTAGTGAAAGCACGACTCAAAGAAATGAGTGCTTATCGACGCTTATTGGGTGACTTATTGAAAAAATTACCCGCATCTGCATCTTCACATAGCTATGTGGTGATGGAGGAAGTAAAAGAGTCTTTATATTTAGATATGAGTAGGAGCTGACGTTCACAGTCGTTTAAGGTAGCTCTAAGCTAAAGCGCGTCTGGCTCGGACACGCTTTAGAGATACAGATATTTCACGATTAAAAATATTTTAAAATCGCGATGTGTTTATTTTGATGTTTGAATGTTGAAAACCACTTCACCACAGGATAAAGCGCAAAAGACAACCCAATCGAAATCAGCCACAGCATCCATACATGCGCAACCGAAAGATAAGCGCCTTGATTGACACCCCAAATACTTACCGCAAGCACATAGAGCAACTTCAACACATACAAATGCAGTAGATAAAAGAACATCGGCACTGAACCAAACACCACCAACGGTTTAAACCATTGTCGTTGTTGCCAACGATCAAATACCACCAAAAGGATCAGCCCCACACCGACATTCCACAAAAGGAAAAGTAATGAGGGTGGATATTTCGTCAGATTAAAAAAGCTCATGATACTGAGTTGTAAACTATCAAAATGCTGCCAAGGCTGATCACCATAGATATTGATCAAACGCAGTAAAATAAACAATCCGAGACTGATCAAGCCGATGCCCAATAAATACTGATTTCTTTGTTTGGCGGTGTATTTTTGACTAAAGAAATGTCCCAAGGCATAGCCCAATAAAATCACCCCAATCCACGGTAAAATAGGATATGAAGTACGTAATTTGATTCCTGCAAACTCGATCCAGCCACGCTCATGCAAAACCAGCCAAAATGGCTGCATTGCAGTTCCTTCGGAGAAATGCACGCTGTCCAAAAGATTATGCCCAAAAATAATAGTCAAGCCGCTCAGGACCATCACAGGTAAAGGCAAACTAACACACGCCGCCAAGACCACCATACTGATCCCGATCGCCCAAATCACTTGTAAATAAATCACGTCAGGTGGGAATGTTGCGGTCCAAGCAAAATTGACCAACGTCAGCTCAAGTGCAATTAAAAACAGACCACGCTTTAATAAAAAAGCCCGTGTTTGTTGCAAACTTTGTGTTTTTGAATAGAACAAAAAAGCTGAAATACCCGTCAACAACACAAAAATAGGTGCACAAAGATGTGCCAACACACGACTGCCAAATAAAGCGGGTTCAGTCGCGGATACATCCATTGGATCTGGTACTTGTTTATGCAGATAGAAAGTTTCTCTGACATGATCGAGCAACATGATCAGAATGACCAAACCTCGTAATGCGTCAATCGACTGTAACCGTTGGCTCGTTTTCACTAAGGACATAACAAAAAAAGATTTAAAAATTAATGTAATGTTATACTATTACAAAATGCTCTTTTTGTCTTTCTTTGGTTGATGATTTATGCAACGCACACTTGGATTTTGGTCTTGCTTGGGGCTTGGTCTTTTCTCTACAACAACATGGGCAAATGACCCGACCACGGTACTTGAAACCATCCGTATTCAAGCGGATACATCTCAACAGGATGTCCAACAAAACAGTAGCGGAACCAAATTCTCCCACGATGTACTCGATATCCCCTTTAACCGCTCTTTTATCTCTCAACAAGTGATCGAACAACAAGATGTGCAACGCATCGATGATGCTTTAACACTGGTAAGTGGCGTGTTTCATCAAAGCACGCTGGGGGGCGGATTTTGGGATAATTACTCCATCCGTGGCTTTAGCACCGATCCGAATTGGGGGGCGGCCATGATCCGAAATGGTTTAAGTGTCAACCGAGGCATTAGCGCACCGAAAGATATGGTCAATATCGAATCACTGGATTTTTTAAAAGGCCCCATGGCTGCATTATATGGTCGCGGTGAAACGGGAGGTCTACTCAATATCAATAGTAAAAAACCACAGTGGGAAAGCGAGAGCGAAATTCATCTTCGTGCCAATAGCCAAGAGCAATACCGCATCAGCCTCGAACATACTGCCCCGATCAATGATACATTGGCTTATCGATTTGCGATGGCTCATGAAGACAACCAAAGCTTCCGTGATCATGTCAGTAGCGAACGTTGGTTTTTCTCACCACAACTGACATGGAAAATTTCCGATCAAACCCGACTCGATTTTGACAGTGAATTGACCCAACAGCTCGGCACATTTGACCGTGGCATCAGCACCGTTCAGAAAAAATTTGTGATGAATCCTAAAACCTTCACAGGTGAACCACGTGATGGTGACATGCGGGTCAAAGATCATTTTTATCAATTGCGTCTAAGCCATGAATTTAATGATGCTTGGAAGCTTAACAGCGCGTTAAGCTATAAAGATGCGCAATTGACAGGTTTCTCGACTGAACCCCGCCGTTTGCAAGCCGATGGACGGACTTTGGAACGTCAACGTCGCTACCGTAATTATCAAAGTGAGGACCTATTAGCGCAAGCGGAGTTACTGGGAAAGTTAGACAGTTCTTGGGCACGTCATGAGGTCGTTGTTTCAACAGAATTGGGACAATTGGACTATCGTCAATATCAACAACGTCGAAACCATAGTGCTGAGCATCCCAATACGATTGATATTTATCAACCACGTTATGGGCAATATTTGCCAAGTTTAGCGCCATTTACAGATACCGATGAGCGACAACGTTATTTTGCACTCAACTTACAAGATCAGATGTTCTTGAATGATCAATGGAGTATCTTAGTCGGTACTCGCTTTGATCGAGTCGAACAAAACTTTGAAAATCATCTGAGCCAAACTCAACACAAGCAGACCCTCAACCAAGCCAGTCCACGCTTCGGTATCAATTTCAAAGCATCAGATCAATGGTCGCTCTATAGTAACTATGGTCGTTCCTTTGCAATGAACAGCGGGATGGATCGCAACGGTGAAAACTTTGCTCCTGAAAAAGGTCAAAGCTATGAAGTTGGAAGCAAATATCAGCTCAATGATCGCAGTCTGCTCAGCCTCGCATTATTCAAAATGCAGAAGCAAAATGTGCTTACGACCGACCCTATGGATGGCAATTTTCAAACTGCTGCGGGGGAAGTCAGCAGCCAAGGAATCGAGCTTGACTTCAACAGCCAATTCACGGATCGCTGGTCACTCAACGCCAATTATAGTTATACCGTTGCCAAGATTGAAAAAGATCAAGATCTAGCAGCAGGCGCTCGTCTGAGTAATATTCCTAAGCATCAAGCTTCGATCAGCAGCAACTATGAGTTCTTACAACAAGGTGCAACACGCGCTGGCGTGGGCGCAAACATCAGTTATGTTGGCGAACGTAGTGGACACAATTTAGATAATGGTTTTGATTTGCCAAGTTATAGTTTGGTCAATTTAAATGCCTATTACGCACCGTCTGATCGCTTGCGCTATCAGTTCAACCTAAATAATCTACTTGATAAGACCTATTATGTTTCAAGTTATAGTGATTTGTGGGTTCAACCGGGTGAACCTTTGAATGCCTCTATTTCTGCACAGTTTAAATTTTAATGAAACCGCACTCAGCTTGTGTCACAGCAGCTGAGTGCTTCAACTCAGTTATTATTATTCATCTTCATCATAGATGTAGCTCATACAGCCCCAACCATCATATTCACCATCAAACTCTTGGGCGATCCGAGTCATCCACTCTTCCAAATCTACAATATCTTCATGTTCAAGCATCATGTTGACATGAATATTCAGCACCCACATATCCGAACCATCTGAATGCAATTCTTCTTGAAACATTGAGATTTTTTGCTCTTGGTGTAAAAGATGCAAAGCACATTTTTCAATTTGCTCTTGTTTCTCAAACACAATCGAAAATTCCACCTCATGGGGTTCGCTCAGGTCATTGCCATCTTCAAACATTTGCCATAGCACATTGCCGTTGTCGTCATCAGGAAATTGTTCATGGTCACGTGTCATAAGAATATCCTTTGTTATGTATTTGACTTGATTGTTTGGCTATAGATTAACCCATTTTTATGTCAGTTTTTAGACGCATTAATATAATTATTGTAGCCAGAACTTGAGCCAAATCATCGCTGTGAATTATCGCACAGGATGCTTAAATTCAATTGAAAGCACCACTTGATCAAGACATCGAATGCCATTTTCAAAAATTGGTTCAGGATAGTTTTTAAAAGCATCGCGCTCGATATACGACATGCGAAAACCGCATTTTTGATACAGTCCGAGTTGATTTAAACTCGAATTCCCTGTTTTCACCCATAAGGTTTGAACTGCCATTTGCGCGGCATATTCAATCGCAGATTGAATTAAAACCTTCGCCAAACCCTGCCCTTGCATCCGTTGATCTACCGCGAGATTTTGAATCTCCGCCCCATGATCATTTTGAGTTAGACACAGTTGCGCAAGGAGATGATCCTGCTCATCAACAATCACAAAGATATTTGCTTGTCCTAGATAGGTCGAGATTTGCGCCCAATCAGGGTCTGCTTCCAATAACAACAACTTTAATTGGGCTTGCTGTTGTTCCGATAATGCGACCCACGACCTGTGTTGAACGGGATACATGGTTCTACCTCTTGCGAATGATGATTAAAACGTTACCTCTGCGTGAATTTCAACATTTTGCATATTTAAAGGATGTTGAAAAGCCAGATAAGCGGCATGCAAAGCCATCCGTTTTAAATGAAACTTGGCAGGTTCAGGATGATAGAGTTTATCCCCCATAATCGGATGCCCAATATGCATCATATGTACCCGAAGTTGATGCGAACGCCCCGTCACAGGCTCCAAACGGACTCGACTCTGATCGGTTGTGACATCATAGTCTAGCGATTGAAATAAGGTTTTGGCTGCTTTGCCTAATTCAAAATGCACCATCTGACGCGGACGATTTTCCCAATCCGTGATCAATGGAACATCGACACTGCCTTCAGCCGATATCTGGCCCTGAACCAAAGCCACATAATATTTTTTGACGGTTCGTGCCTGAAACATTTTACTGACTGCAACTTCGGCATCACGATGCTTGGCAAACATTAACAAACCTGAGGTTGCCATATCTAAACGATGCGTTACTTTGGCTGATGGATAACGTTCTAATATCCGCAAATAAGCACTGTCTTGATGCTCAGGCAAACGCCCCATCACCGATAAAAGCCCTGCAGGCTTATCTATAACCACCAAGTCCTCATCTTCATACAAGATTTCAAGCGGCGCTTGAGGGGGCATATAAATAAAGTTGTCATTTAAAGGCATGAGCAGAAAATGGTGTTAAAGAAAAGCGCAAATCATAAAGAAATTTACACCATTCAGCAAAAGCATTTTATGGTGGATCATCACATCAAAAAAATATTTGTTCCACGTGAAACAAGTAAATCTATCTTTGTTCTAGGTTGTTTGAATTGATCAACAAACTGCTGTCAGGTTCATCTAACTTGAAAAATGGCAATAACAATCCCTCCATACTATAAAAGCCTTTGGGCTTATCTTTGAGGTTTTCTATCGCAAATAAGATGCCATTGCCGAAAGCTTCACGGGTAATCGATTCATGTTTGAGTCTGACCGTTTGAAAGGGGAAGCCAAATAAAATCTCATGCACCCCCACAATACCCCCTGCCCGCACGGATTTAATCGTGTCTTCTGCTAAGTCCAATTCACGTGCAATCACTTTGGCTGTGCCTGACACCTCAGATTTGGCTTTAAAGTGTTCTTCAATGACATCAATATCCGTATAAGGTGCGATATTTTTTAATATTTTGGCAGCAAGAATTAGAAAGTTAATTCCGATCGTAATATTCGGTGAATGCAGGACACAGGTGCTTTCAGCCAATTGATAGAGCTGATTGATTCTTTCATCGGGATACTGGGACACGGCACTGACAATGGTAATGCCTCTTTTTGCCGCTTCTTCAGCGTAATAATCTAAGCCTTGTTCTGAGGAAAAATCGACAATCACATCGACAGGATAACGATCTAGAAGCTCTACGATAGAGTACTCATCTTTTGAATGGATAATCCCTGGATCATCTGCCTCTACCCCCAAAAACTCAGGAACAGATCGGTGCTCAAGCTGTTTAGACTGACGAATAACCCATTGTAAACTGGTTCTTTTTGACTCTAATAATACGGATGCAACTGCGCGGCCTGTTTTACCAAAGCCCATGATACCCACTTTCATTTTAATTGTCCTTTTCTGCACTTAAGGGCTTCCAACTATCCCCCTATAAAGATCTATCAGATGCGAGCCATCTCATAAATAAATAGTGTAAAAAATCCCCAGCCCGCCAAAGTTAGGCCCAAACTAACAACTCAACATAACCCTGTCAATCAATGTACCTTCATTTAAACTGAGGAAGTGAGAGCTAAACAATTGAAAATATTTAACTTATTAAAATGTCACATGATGTTTAGTCAGCGGCAAATTATTGACAATCAATCACTTAGATATGGTCATTGAGGAGGATGGGAAGCTTTGCAGCGAGGAAAAGTGAGAGGTTTTTTTTATTTTTCTTATTTATTGTTGTCTTGCAGAATTTTTAAGGGTATTAAGGGAAAACATGTTGTTTACTTCAACACCTATGACTTTGTAAGTCATAACCTTTGCCTATAAACTTTTGATTTATAGCGTCCTAAGCCGAATCAAGACCTTTTGGGTAAGTACACACTTGCTTTATAAGCTTCGGTGCATGCTACTCTTTTCGATCCCTTTCACACCCTTGCGATATAGTTTAGGGGGATCGGTGTGGGATTGTTTTCCTAAAAAATGTCATTTTTTGCCAGTTTTGAAATAATTTTGCATCTTTATTTTTAAAATCAGAATTATTTACCATTATTGAGTTTTAAATACAGTTAAAATTCTCTATAAACCACATTTAATAGAAATTTTAATCAAAAAAGACTTAGAGAAATGGTATGTTTCCAAGATAAACAGACACTAGGCCCAAATCACCATAATTGCCGCCACAATAACTAACCACAATCCGAGATGATCTGTTCTTGCCAGTTTCTCTTTAAAGAAAAATACTGAAATCAATAAGCTAAATAGAATTTCAACCTGTCCCAGCGTTTTAACAATCGCCACCGTCTGCATACTCATAGCACTGAACCAGCCTAATGAAGCAAGGAAGCTACAGACACTGACTTTAAAAGTGAGTCCGAGTCGTTGCCACATGCTATACAAGGTTTTTCGACTAAATAGACCTAAATACAACAGCATAATGATGCATTGAAAACTGATTAGACTGCACAGCACCCAAGCTGCACGATGTAAAAATGGCAACATGCCCAGTTCTAAACTGGCTTCGCGCACCAACAATGACGTAATCGCAAAGCATAAACCACTACCTAAACCAATTAACAAGGTTTTGAGTGATAGTTGGGCCTGCTGATGACCTTTACTCAGGAGAAAAACCGCCATAGCGCCGATTGAAACACCAATCCAGCCCCAAACGCTTAAATGTTCCTGTAAGAACAGTACCCCGACTAAGGCCGCCAAGATCGCTTCACTTTTGGCCAGTCCAACCCCAATCGCATAGTTTTTTTGTTGAAACAATTTGACCATCAATGCTGTGGCATAGATTTGACTAATCCCGGCAATCACTACATAGAACCAAAATTTATTGGAAAAATGCACGTCAGCAGTAACAGGTTGGTGGAAATAGAGAAAAGCTAAATAACTAAAGGCAAAAATCGGAGCAAATACGAACCGCGCTAATGTTGTTCCATACACATCAACGGTGGTGCTGAGTTGTTTTTGAAATGCATTGCGCCAAGCCTGCATAAATGCAGCCATAAGGGTGAACAAGATCCAAGTGATTGCCATAAGCTTGAGCGCAAAATCAAATATGCGTGTAATTTACTCGCTTCACTGTGATTTTTCGAGCGTTAGTTTAGAAAAATCACCTTGATTGATACGGTTTTAATTGCTTGTTTTTAAGTGAAAGATCACCGAAAGTACAGCGTTACTAAAAATCAAAAATAGTGGGCTGATGCTTATTTTTGCCATGGAAACTTTTTAAAACGATGACGGAGTCGATACATTAAGCCACCATGAAGATTGCCTAGATGCCACGCCAATTTTGAAGTTACGGTCATGTCTGGAATCCAGTAACGCGGCTGCACTTGATCCAAAGGCTGCGGCTCAGCGATTTCAACTTCGGCGGCAATATAGCCCTCGCCATCCTCCAAACTCATCCGTGCCAACACCTTGCCTGATGCATCGCAGATTTGAGTCTCACCCACCATTTCAGTTAACCATTTCACATGCGGTAACAGCGGCATATCACTCATTACCTCACCTACATGTGCGGCATGCACCACAGGTATGCCTGTCAAACGTGCCATTTGGGCAGGCAAAGCTTCACTTTGTTGTTTATAGATTTGATGTTCGTGTCGCATCCACTTACCTAACACCCCATACCAATTAATCGGCATGGAGTACCAACACATGCCGCCTAAAATCAATTGTGCGCGCTGATCTCGGATGCGTTTCGCAGTACCATAACGTGCCCACTCCCACCCTGATACTAAAGCAACTTTGCATTTCAAGGTGGTTGAATCGACTACGCCATCATCGACACCACCACGATAAAAGTTTTGCTCCCATGCCGTTGGGATATCTTTGTCATGCAGATGATAGTCACCATTCGCCTCGACCAAGATATAAGTGCCATAGGCGTGCCCATCTCGAATTGCAACAAATCCGCCGGTGATAACGACATTGAGCTGCGTTGCTAATCGAACTAATAGTTGTAAAGGTTCGCCTTGTAATGGTTGTGGTGTCTGCAATGCCAGTGGTGAATAAACATTTGGGGAAGTCATGGACTCAGGCAGCACGATAACGTCAGGTTGATGCTCCTGATATGCCGCTAAAATCAGTAGTTCAAGCTTTTTTAAATTTGCTTCGACTTGTCCAACTAATAATGCAGGTTGAATCGCCACAATTTTCATGAGAACCCTTTTTGTCGAAATTTTATTCTCAAAAGATTAGCATTAAATCTTAAAAAAACTGTGGCACTGCTCGATACATTTTCGGCTTATTTATCTAATACTCCAGCAATGACCATAAACTCCAGATTCATCGCACCATATATAAACTTACAATGAAGGGCTTATATTTTCTCGCTTGTTTGCCCGCACCCAACGTACAGCCACCACAACAAAAACAATCACCAATACCGTAATCGCCACAGGCATCACAAAAGCCAAAACTGACAATAAAATTGAGCCAATCAATTCCCCAGTCGCAATCATAAAATTTCCTAAACCACCTGTAGTGGCTGTAGATATTCCACGCAAAGCGACGGTGTTTAACTGAACTGCACCTGCTGTTCCACCACCAACAATAATCGCGGCTGCCCAAGTTGCAAACTGAGACATTTCTCCACTAATTACTGCCATCGTGGTCAGCGTTCCAGCAATCACTGCCGCAGGCGTTGCGACGGTATCCAACAGATTATCGACCCATGGCACATAGTATGCCGCGACTTCACAGATCGTCGCAAAACCGAGCGCTGCACAAACGGTGGGCATCGCCAACCATTCAAAACCTTTAGCGGGTTCATACCATCCCATTAGAGTGGCTATACTCATGACCAATAAGGGAACAAATACTCGAAAACCACAGGCTGCACTTAAGCCTACGCCAATACATAAAGCTAATATTGTTTCCATATTGGTTTTCCTTGTTTGATGCCGATGATCGGTCTTGTTGTTTCATGTTTTTAAGGTAACAAAAAGCCCCATCAAGTGACAGGGCTTTTATTCAAACAGTGGATAACTGTTTGGTGTTTGCGGCTTAAGCAATCTTACTGTTGAATTGATTGCCAAGGCATTTGGTACACGGAGGTAAACGATCAGTACCAATTTCTAAATAAGCGCGATGTCCGCATTGGACACAAAAATAGAAACCAGTTCCGGGTCTTTCGCCAGCAGTCACCATCTTTGTTCTCCATAGATTTTAGAAATGGTACATATACTATAACTTGATAGTATTGATTATTTATTGACCTTTTTGACGAGTAGTTGTGGCGGAAAAGTTAAAATAACAATTACCTAAACTATTTCAGGAACATCAATCGAGTTAACCGTGAATAAATTTAAAATATCTTCTCTATCCATAAAAATTATTTGACTTCTTTTATTTGCATCTAATTTACCCCCCAACCAATTTCGTGCAGCTTTAGTTATTTCACCACCAGCGATAATATAAGCATGGTCAACTAAAACTCTTTTATTCGTTTCTGGATCAAAAATTTCATGTCCTAACATCATTGTTGTTTGGTTATATATCTCAGCAATATTGTGATTACCTGTTTTTGTCATACCAGAAGAATCTAGTTTTCCCTTCTTCACCTGTATACCAAAATAAATTATATGCTGTGTTGGTAGCATAAGCTTCATCCAAATATCTTTGCCATATTCGAGTGCTTTGTCTCTGTGCCCAGCCACAGTAATTCGCTGAAAGCCTAAAATTCGAAATAATGGTAGTAATATATTTTCTATAAGTTGATCCTCAGAGCACACGTCCAAATAACTTATTAATTGCTGTCTTTTTTTAATTTCAATTTCAGAAAATATTCTATGTGGATTTTCAACAGGTTTTATAGTCTGATTGTTATGTAAATTTTTAATATATAAATTATTGTCTATACCATAAAAAGCCTCATACCCTTCTCTACTTAAAGGCTTATTTAATTCAATTAAGGCATTTATACGTTCAGGATCATCTTCTGTCGCATCAGATTTATGCATTAATATTCTAAGAACATGAATAAATCTATCTGGTAAAGAATCATTAAGACATGGCTCTTCTAATAATTCTTTTAATCTTTCTGATGTCCACCACCATCTGGTAGTACCATCATGTACATAAGATAAATCACATTCATCAAAAAACTCTGTAATATAACTGCTGCTTCTGTAAGGAAAATATTTCTGATCTCCAATAATACATTCAGCAATACTTCTCAAATTTCTATCTTTAAACCTCATTAAAGCCTCTAAAAATAAATGACCCTACTCTAAAGTAGGATCTTTTCACAACAATATCAACTCAACGTTATGATGTATGACATGCTGTTGCACACCAATAACAACCATTAATTCTATTATTTGGCCAATTAGATTTAGCTTGAGCTACAGCTTGCTGGCAAGTAGAAAAATTACCTAAAGCTATTTGATTTTCTAAATTTGGTAGATAATTACACCCCCTTGTGACATTGTGTACTTCATGATCTCCATTAGGTTGAGCATTTTTATTAATAATATATTTATCCATTAACGTCCCCATTTATCATTTAAAAATAAAGGCCTAAAAATAAAGGCCTAAAAATAAAGCCATATTTAAAGTATGGCTTTATTGTACAAAAATCAAGCTATTTTTTAATATTTAATCAAGCCACTTGACCTTCTAAAAAGTCTTGTGCAAAACGTTGTAATACACCGCCTGCTTCATACACAGAAACTTCTTCTTCTGTATCTAAACGACAAGTTACAGGCACTTCAACGATTTCATTTCGACCATCAGCCGTCGAGCGTTCAATCACTAAAGTCAGATCAGAACGTGGTGAGATATTACCAATCACGCTATAAAGCTCAGTACCATCTAACTTTAAGGTCTTACGGTTGACACCTGGCTTAAACTCAAGCGGTAAAACACCCATACCCACTAAGTTCGTGCGGTGAATACGCTCAAAACCTTCAGCCACGATCGCTTCAACACCCGCGAGACGAACACCTTTGGCAGCCCAGTCACGACTAGAACCCTGACCATAGTCCGCACCCGCAACGATGATCAACGGTTGCTTACGATTCATGTAAGTTTCAATCGCTTCCCACATCCGCATCACTTCGCCTTCAGGCTCGACACGCGCTTTTGAACCTTGCTTAATAGTACCGTCTGAACGAACGACCATTTCATTAAACAATTTCGGGTTGGCAAATGTCGCACGTTGCGTGGTGAGATGGTCGCCACGATGGGTTGCGTATGAGTTAAAATCTTCCTCAGGTACACCCATTTTCGCCAAATACTCACCAGAAGCACTGTCGAGTACAATCGCATTCGATGGAGACAAATGATCGGTGGTGATGTTGTCACCCAAGATCGCAAGTGGACGCATATTGGATAAAGTGCGTGGCGCAGCCAATGCCCCTTCCCAATACGGCGGACGGCGAATATAAGTACTCATTGGACGCCAATCATACAATGGGCTTGCCGCTTGTTCATTGACACCCAAATCAAACATTGGAATGTAGATTTTACGGAACTGTTCAGGCTTGACCGATTCTTTCACTAAGGCATCAATTTCAGCATCCGATGGCCAGATGTCTTTCAGGTAAATTGGATTACCATCTTTATCGTTTCCAAGTGAATCGGTTTCGATGTCAAAACGAATCGTTCCTGCAATCGCATAAGCAACAACCAGTGGCGGCGATGCCAAGAATGCTTGTTTTGCATATGGATGAATACGCCCATCAAAGTTACGGTTACCCGAAAGTACTGCAGTCGCGTACAAATCACGGTCAATAATTTCTTGTTGAATCGCTGGATCAAGCGCACCGGACATACCGTTACACGTCGTACATGCATACGCCACGATACCAAAACCAAGTTTCTCTAGGTCTTTCAGTACGCCCGCTTCTTCAAGATATAGCGCAGCAGCTTTTGAACCCGGTGCAAATGATGACTTCACCCATGGCTTACGTGTTAAACCAAGTTCATTGGCTTTACGTGCCAATAGACCTGCCGCCACGGTATTACGTGGATTTGAAGTATTGGTACATGATGTAATCGCAGCAATAATGATTGCACCGTCAGGCATCAAACCATCAGTACGGTGCTCAACCACACCAGCAATGCCTTTGGCTTTCAAATCAGCCGTAGAAACACGCGCATGCGGGTTTGATGGACCAGCGATGTTGCGCGTTACGCTTGAAAGATCAAAACGAAGTACACGTGGATATTGTGCTTGGGTCATATCCGATGCCCAAAGACCGATTTCTTTAGCGTATTGCTCAACCAGTTTGACTTGGTCAGCTTCACGACCTGTCAAGGTTAAATAATCAATGGTGTTTTGGTCGATGTAGAACATCGCCGCAGTTGCACCATATTCTGGGGTCATATTGGAAATGGTCGCACGGTCACCAATCGACATGGTGTCTGCGCCTTCACCGAAGAACTCAAGGTAAGCACCGACCACACGCTCTTTACGCAAGAACTCTGTGAGCGCCAAAACGATATCAGTTGCAGTGATGCCTGCTTGACGTTGACCGACAAACTCAACCCCAATAATGTCAGGTAGACGCATCCACGATGCACGACCCAACATGACATTTTCAGCTTCTAAACCGCCGACACCAATCGAAATCACACCTAACGCATCGGTATGTGGTGTGTGTGAATCTGTACCGACACAGGTATCTGGGAATGCAATTCCATCACGCGCCTGAATCACTGGAGACATTTTCTCCAAGTTGATTTGGTGCATGATGCCGTTACCCGCAGGGATCACGTCGACATTTTTAAATGCTGTTTTGGTCCACTCAATAAAGTGGAAACGGTCTTCGTTACGACGGTCTTCAATGGCACGGTTTTTTTCAAACGCGTCAGGATCAAAACCACCAAACTCGACTGCAAGTGAGTGATCCACAATCAATTGTGTTGGAACCACTGGATTGACTTTCGCTGGATCGCCACCTTGCTCCGCAATGGCATCACGCAAACCTGCGAGATCAACCAAAGCGGTTTGACCTAAGATGTCATGACAAACTACACGTGCAGGATACCAAGGAAAATCCATGTCCTGACGGCGTTCGATTAACTGAGTTAAGGCATCGTTGAGCAATGCTGGGTCGCAACGACGTACCAATTGCTCTGCCAATACTTTCGAGGTATACGGCAAAGTTGCGTATGCGCCTGACTGAATATCTTCAACGGCTTGACGCACGTCATAGTATTCGAGCTGGGTACCTGCCAGCGGTTTACGATATTGTGTGTTATTCATATTAGCCGCGCTCCGCCAAAGGTTTGAATTCTAGATTTTCAGGACCTGTATAGTTCGCGCTTGGGCGAATGATCTTGCCGTCTTGACGTTGCTCAATCACATGCGCTGACCAACCTGCGGTACGTGCAATCACGAACAATGGCGTAAACATAGCGGTAGGAACACCCATCAAGTGATAGCTCACTGCACTAAACCAATCAAGGTTCGGGAACATGTTCTTCACTTCTTTCATCACCGCTTCTAGACGTTCAGCAATCAAATACATTTTGTTATTTTCTTGCGCTTCAGCAAGATCATAAGCCACTTTCTTGATCACTTCGTTACGTGGATCAGAAATGGTATATACAGGGTGACCAAAACCGATGATCACTTCTTTCTTTTCA
The DNA here is from genome assembly GCF_003687745.1 of Acinetobacter sp. 2JN-4. Classification (NCBI taxonomy): domain Bacteria; kingdom Pseudomonadati; phylum Pseudomonadota; class Gammaproteobacteria; order Moraxellales; family Moraxellaceae; genus Acinetobacter; species Acinetobacter sp. 2JN-4. Next base: position 86,303 of record NZ_RDNY01000009.1, read on the forward strand.
ACACGACTACGAATATCTGCTTCTGCTTCATCGGCATTGTCATAACGCTGTTGAATCACGAACGCAACTTCGTTCGCACCACCATGTTTTGGTCCACGCAATGCACCGATACCGCCTGTAATTGCTGAATACATGTCTGAACCTGTACCTGCCACGACACGTGAGGTAAATGTTGATGCATTGAACTCATGTTCTGCATACAGAATCAATGAGGTATGCATCGCTTCAATCCATTGCTCTGATGGTTTTTCGCCATGAAGTAGATGCAGGAAATGTGCAGCGATCGAGTCATCATCAGTTTCGACTTCGATACGGCGACCATTGTTGCTGAAGTGATACCAATACAACAACATTGAGCCTAGACTTGCCATCAATTTATCAGCAATGTCTTTTGCACCCGCTTCGTTGTGATCTTCGTGTTCAGGCGTTAAACAACCCAGAACTGAAACGCCAGTACGCATCACGTCCATCGGGTGTGCTGAAGGTGGAAGTTGCTCAAGCGCAGTTTTAAGTGCAGCAGGTAAGCCACGTAATGCTTTTAATTTTGCTTTATAAGCTTTCAGCTCAGCTTTGTTTGGTAGTTTGCCATGGACCAGCAAGTGTGCCACTTCTTCAAATTGGCTGCCCACTGCGAGGTCAAGAATGTCATAGCCACGATAGTGTAAGTCATTGCCGCTGCGCCCTACAGTACACAATGCCGTGTTACCAGCAACTTGACCACTGAGTGCAACTGATTTTTTTGGTTTGAAGCCTGTTGGCGTTTCATTACTGCTCATAAGATTGTCCTTTTTTTATATCTTTAGGTTAAAACTTGCAAATTCCCTAATCCCCCTAAATCCCCCTAAATCCCCCTTTTAAAAGGGGGGACTTCACATTCATCCTAGACAATCTAAGATTTATGTTATTCCCCTCTTTTTCAAAGATGAGGAACATGGTTCCGCAAGGGCGGGAGATTTATTACTTATTTCTTTTCAAAAGTTCCATCTAGATATTGTTCAAACGCATGGTAGTTAATACGCTCATACAATTCTTGACGAGTTTGCATGGTGTCCACCACATTCTTTTGTGTACCTTCTTTGCGTAAAGTCTCATAGACATTTTCTGCTGCTTTATTCATCGCGCGGAATGCAGAAAGTGGATATAAAGCAATACTGACATCGGCAGAAGCTAACTCTTCCGTGGTGAATAATGGCGTAGAACCAAATTCAGTAATGTTCGCCAATACAGGCACTTTGGTCAAATCAGCAAACTGCTTATACATTGCCAATTCAGTAATTGCTTCAGGGAATAACATATCCGCACCTGCTTCAATATATGCACCTGCACGATCAATCGCTGCTTGTAAGCCTTCAACCGCCAAAGCATCCGTACGTGCCATGATTACGAAACTGTCATCAGTACGTGCATCAACCGCTGCTTTGATGCGGTCAACCATTTCTTGTTGTGTCACGATTGCTTTATTTGGGCGGTGACCACAACGTTTAGCACCGACTTGATCTTCGATATGCATCGCTGCTGCACCGAACTTAATCATCGACTTGGTGGTACGTGCAATATTAAATGCAGATGCACCGAAACCCGTATCCACATCCACCAATAATGGTAAGTCACAAACATCAGTGATACGACGCACATCTGTCAATACGTCATCAAGGTTGCTAATGCCTAAATCAGGTAAGCCCAACGAACCTGCCGCGACACCGCCACCTGATAAATAAATGGCTTTATAACCTGCACGTTTTGCCAGTAAAGCATGGTTTGCATTAATTGCACCCACCACTTGTAATGGTTTTTCTTGTGCGACCGCGTCGCGGAATAGCTGACCAGCAGACTGTTTAGCCATGTTGATATTCTCCTTGAGTTTGCAGCAATGTTTGCTCAACAATTTTGTAGGATGCATTGATGTGACGGTGCATCAGCATTTCGGCGAGTTCACCGTCACCTTCAGCAATCGCATCTAAAATGCGGATATGTTCGTCCAAAGCCTTGCTTGGTCGATCAGTGGTATTTGAAAACTGGATTCGATACATGCGAATGAGGTGATATAGCTCATCACACAACATTTTTTCGAGGGTCTTATTGCCACTACTTTTGATAATGCAGTAATGGAAATCATCCTGCCCTTCTTGTAAATAATAGCCTTTACCTGCTTTAAAATTTTCATCCTCAGCATGCAACCGCAATACATCGCGCAATGCCAATATTTGTTTTTTATCAATATGTTGCGCAGCGAGTTTGCAGGCCAACCCTTCTAAAGAAGCACGAATCTGATACAGCTCTTGGAACTGTTGCAGCGAGAGAGAAACAACACGTGCGCCAATATGTGCAGTACGCTCCACCAACTTCTGCCCTTCTAGGCGATGAATCGCTTCACGCAAAGGCCCACGACTAATCCCGTACACACGTGCCAGTTCCGGTTCAGAAATTTTACTTCCCGCAGGAATCTGCCCCAAAACAATCGCAGACTGAATTTGCTTAAATACGTGTTCCGTCAGTGTTCTTCCCTGACTTGTGCTGATGGCTTGTGGAACAAGGGTATCTTGCATATTGTCAACAATCTCTATCATTTTGATGATTTTATAACGAAATATAAGCAAAAATGCAATAGGATTGTCGACAATAAAAATCAAGTCTCGGACAACCTCACCAGTGGCAGTCCCTGCCTAAACAAATCAGCAACCAAATCAAGAGTAATATTAATAACAAATAAAACAAAAACTTATAGAACACGATCAACTCAATGTTGTTTTGATCCTTGTTACAAAGCTGACTTTATCTTTTTTATTCTACGACGATGGTATGACAGCTTGATTGTCGACAATCCTGATAATCTGTTGGTCTTTGACTGATTTTGTAAGTAAATACTGCACTAGAAATGCAAATAATAGAGTGCTTCATCTGCACTTTATTGGTACATTATTGGGCATTCAAAAACACCTCCATGCACCTTGTTGAATAAAAGGACATTGTTAATGTTTCAACATATCCCACCTTATGCAGGCGATCCAATTCTTTCATTAATGGAACAGTTCAATGCTGATCCACGCGCTGAAAAGGTGAACCTCAGTATTGGTTTGTACTATAACGAAGACAGCATCGTTCCTCAGCTTGATACCATTATCGAAGCGCAAAAACGGATTGCACCGAAGAATACGCAAACCAAGCTTTATCTTCCAATGGAAGGTTTCAAACCTTACCGTGAAGCGATTCAAGCCTTATTGTTTGGCGCAAATAGCCCAGCAATTCAACAAGGTCGTGTTGCGACGATTCAAACATTGGGTGGTTCAGGTGCATTGAAAGTCGGTGCTGACTTTCTTAAAACATATTTCCCAAATTCAGAAGTTTGGGTCAGCCAACCAACTTGGGATAACCATGTTGCCATCTTCAATGGTGCAGGCATCAAAAGTAATTTCTATCCATACTTCGATGCTGAAACGCGTGGTGTCGATTTTGATGGCATGTTGTCTACGCTAAAAACATTGCCAGAACAAAGCATTGTGTTGTTACATCCTTGCTGCCATAACCCGACAGGTGCGGATTTGAATCCAGCGCAATGGGATCAAGTGATTGCGGTATTAAAACAAGGTAATTTGATTCCATTCCTAGACATCGCATACCAAGGTTTTGGCGATGGTATGGAACAAGATGCCTATGCAATCCGTGCCTTAGATCAATCTGGCTTAAACTTCATCGTCAGTAACTCATTCTCTAAAATCTTCTCTCTATACGGTGAGCGTGTTGGTGGTTTGACTTTCGTTTGTGACGATGCAGAAGCAGCAAAATGCACATTCGGTCAGTTGAAAGCAACGGTTCGTCGTATCTACTCTAGCCCACCAACAACAGGTGCATGGTTAGTGGATCAAGTATTAAATGACGCTGAACTGAACCAACAATGGCAAGACGAAGTCAAAGAGATGCGTGAGCGCATCCTTAAAATGCGCAGCATCTTAAGAGATGAGCTGACCAAAGCATTGCCAGAACGTGACTTCAGCTATCTTGTGAATCAAAAAGGTATGTTCAGCTACACAGGCTTAACGGCTGAACAAGTAGATACCTTACGTGAAGAATACGCAATCTACCTCGTTCGTAGTGGTCGTATCTGCGTTGCTGGTTTGAACATGAATAATGTCTATAAGGTTGCGAAAGCGGTTGCTGAAGTTTTAGCGAAATCTGCGTAACCTGTAACGTCTACACATCTTTACTTAAGAATGGCTGTTTCAATTGAAGCAGCCATTTTTTATTTCCCGCTGTCTTTGTATACTGCAAGGTATTAATAAACAACAAACAGCGCTTTCAAATATGACACAACTCACTTGCTTTAAAGCCTATGATATTCGTGGCAAACTTGGTACAGAACTCAATGAAGAGATTGCCTATAAGATTGGTCGCGCTTATGGGCAAATCTATCAACCGAAAACTGTGGTGATCGGTTGCGATATCCGTTTAAGCAGTGAAGGCTTAAAACAAGCCACCATTCGTGGACTCAATGATGCAGGCATCAATGTGCTTGATTTAGGGATGACAGGGACTGAAGAAGTCTATTTCGGTGCATTCCACCTCGATGTTCAGGGCGGTATTGAAATCACTGCCAGCCATAATCCAATGGATTACAACGGCATGAAATTGGTCCGTGAAAATGCCCGTCCGATTAGTGAGGATACTGGCTTAAAAGAGATTCAAGCATTGGCTGAATCAGGTCAGTTCGTTGAAGTCGCACAAAAAGGTACGACAGAAAACTATAATATTCTGCCTGAGTTCATCGAACACCTACTGACGTATATTGACCCACAAAAAATTAAACCGCTTAAATTGGTGGTAAATGCTGGTAACGGTGCAGCTGGTCATGTGATTGATGCGATCGAACAGAAGTTCCAACAGCTCAATATTCCAGTGGAATTTATTAAGATTCATCACGAAGCAGATGGCACATTCCCAAATGGTATTCCCAATCCGATCCTGATCGAGAATCGTGACAGCACTCGTGATGCAGTACTTAAACATCAAGCCGATATGGGGATTGCATGGGACGGCGACTTTGACCGTTGCTTCCTATTTGATGAAAAAGGTCAGTTCATAGAAGGCTATTATATTGTTGGCTTATTGGCTCAAGCGTTCCTGATCAAACAATCAGGTGAGAAGATCGTGCATGATCCACGTCTTGTTTGGAACACCTTTGATATTGTAGAGAAATATCAAGGGATTGTGGTACAGTCAAAATCTGGTCATGCATTTATTAAAGATGTGATGCGTGAACACAATGCCGTTTACGGCGGTGAAATGAGTGCACATCACTATTTCCGTGATTTTGCTTATTGCGATAGCGGGATGATCCCTTGGCTACTGACAATTGCCCTACTCTCTGAGACAGATCAATCACTTTCGACTCTCGTTGAAAATATGATTGAAAAATTTCCATGTAGCGGTGAAATCAACTTTAAAGTGGCTGATACTCAAATAACAGTACAAAAGATTTTTGATCACTATGCCGATCAAAATCCACAAATTGACCGGACTGATGGGGTAAGTCTTGATTTTGGCGCTTGGCGTTTAAATGTACGCGCATCAAATACAGAGCCGTTGCTGCGCTTAAATATCGAAAGCCGTTCCGACAAAAATCCTCAACCGATGCAAGTTTATGTCGATGAGTTGACGCGTTTAATTTCAGCTTAGCAAATAAAAGAAGGAAATCTTTTTAGAGCAAAAGATTTCCTTCTATAACACCATTGTATTTTAAGTTTCTGTCTTGCCTAATAATACTCTCAATAGACCTTGTGTCGATGCATCAAATACAGATAAATCATCTTGTTCGCGGTTTAAAATTGGCAAAAGCTGATTAGCGATTTCTTTGCCTTTTTCTACGCCCCATTGATCAAATGGATTGATATTCCATAGTACAGATTGCACAAAAACCTTATGTTCATAAAGCGCAATCAACATACCTAAACTATAAGGATTCAACTCTTTTAATAAAATGGTCGAACTTGGCTGATTGCCTTCGTATTGTTTATATGCGGGTAAATCTCTGAGTTCATCTGCTGCGAGTGCCTGATTACCAAATGCCAATAAACGAGATTGGGCTAAACAATTTGATAATGCGAGATGATGCTGTTCAACCAATGCATCAGCACTTTCGACATAGGTAAATTGATTGGCATTATACCGTTTAACAGGGGCAATAAAATCACAGCTGACCGAATGTGTGCCTTGATGTAACAACTGATAAAATGCATGCTGAGCGTTTGGACCCACTTCCCCCCATACAATTGGACAGGTTGCCATCTCCACCTTTTCGCCATTACGTTGAGTTGACTTACCATTGGACTCCATTTCTAATTGTTGTAGATAGGAGGCAAAATACTTAAGTCGACCATCATAAGGCAAGACCGCATGGGTCTGAATATCAAGAAAGTTATTATTCCACACGCCCAACAAGCCCATTAATACTGGAATATTTTGAGCAAACGGTGCGGTTTGGAAATGTTGGTCAATCGCATAAGCACCCGCTAAAAGCTGCTTAAACCCATCCACACCAATCATTAATGCGATGGGCAAACCAATACATGACCACAGTGAATAACGACCGCCCACCCAATCCCACAATAACAATTGCTTATCAGGAGCGATTCCCCATTCCGTCATTTTTTCTGCTTTGGTTGAAACCCCAATAAAATGATTGGTCAGAATTTTGGCATCTGTACCCAAGGATTTTTCTAACCATTGACGTACCGTTTCGGCATTCGAAAGCGTATCAATCGTACCAAAAGATTTTGACGAAATAATAAATAAAGTCGTTTCGGGGCGTAGCTGATGGAGTAATGCCGAAAGCTGACTACCATCCATGGTTGAAACAAAATGAACATCCAAGGGTTTTGCTGTCTTGACCTTAAAATCTGACAGTGCATGCGTTACCATCAATGGACCCAGATCAGATCCGCCCACCCCAATATTCACCACATCCTGAATCACTTCACCTGTTGCACCACGATATTGTCCAGTATGGATCTTTTCCACCAAGGCATACATGTGTTCGAGTTGTGATTGAACATGCTGATTAATATTAGAAAAATCTGGGCTGGTTTTTGGTAACCGTAAAGCCCAATGCATCGCAGCACGATGCTCTGTGAAGTTAATCTGCGCTGATGAAAATAGTTTTTTGATCCATTGCGTTAAATCTTGGCTGTGCGCTAAATCCACTAATCCATCTAGAATAGGCTGATCAATCCGGTGTTTACTAAAATCTAAAACAATTTGATCGTATTCCACTGAAAACTTGTTAAAACGTGATACATCCGCAGCAAATAATTGATTCAGGTGCATTTCTTTAAATTGTGCTTTCAAACTAGATAAGTGTTCCAATACAGTACGCTGATCTTTGACTGGAAATGGATGCATAGGATTCATCATAATTAACGCCCCACGCCCATGTATGCAAAGCCTTGTGCTTTCACATACTGTGGGTCATATATATTACGTCCATCTAACACCAACGGATGTCTCATACAATGTGCCAATCGCTTAAAGTCAGGACTCCAATATTGTTTCCATGCCGTCAAAACACATAAACCATGAACATTTTGAACAGCCGCATATTGATCATCACATAAGATAAGATCATCACGCTGACCATACATCGTACTAATTTCTTCTAAGGCTTGCGGATCATGTAACTGAACAGTTACCCCCTGCGCCCAGAGTGCAGCCAACATTTGATGAATCGGGGACTGTTGAATACTCGAGGTATTCTCTTTAAAAGAAGCTCCCCAAATGGCAACTGTTTTGCCTTGTAAATCACCGTGGTAATAATTCCAAAACTTACGGAATAAGATTTCTTTCTGCTGCTCGTTGATCTCCCAAACTTGAGCAAGCAATTGGCTTTTGACCCCTGTATTGGCCACAGTATTGGAAAGCGTCAAAATATCATGTGAAAAGTTTTCACCACCAAAACCAGCACCAGGCGCTAAATAAGCCGTGCCAATCCGATTATCGGCAGCCATTCCCTGACGGACTGAAGCAATATCAATGCCTAACTTTTCTGCCACAACCGCAAGATCATTGATATAACTAATCCGTGTCGCCAACATGCCAGAAATACTCAACTTAGTAAATTCCGCATCTAAAACCGGCATAAATAAATAATGCTGCGCTAAAGGAAAAAAGGGTCTTAACAACTCTTTCACTTTGGCTTGTACATCCACCTGAATACATCCAACGATTAGTTGTTTTGCCTCTGTTAAGCTCTGTAAAGCATTTCCTTCCTGCATGGTATCAGGTAAATAGACCCAGTCATCATCTGACAATATCTGTTGGAATCTTTCTGTGCCATGCAAACCAAAAGTTGAAGCATTGATCATCAATTTTGGATGAATAATCGGACGTTGTTTAAGAGCATTTAATAATTGATAAACTTGCGGTTCTTGTGTCTGATTAAAACTAAACAGATAGGCATCAATATCTAAAGGTATTTGTTCCAAGTCACTATACTTTAGAAAACCGCTTTGTCGTTGCTTCTCCAATAAATGACTGACATTTTCATCATGAAATGAATATTGCAGTTCATCCGTTGCAACATGGAGATGCGAACACCAATATACGTTATGCCCTGACTCCGACAATAACGCGGACATCACCCCTGCATATAAAGTATTACCAAAGATTGCGACTTTCATAACTACTTACCTTAAAGCGCTAATTCTTGAATTAAGCCCTTAAACTCTACACCCAATTTGGGATGTTCAAGACCATAATGCAATACCGCTTTGAGATATCCGATCTTGCTCCCGCAATCAAAAGTTTGACCTTTCATGCGATAAGCTTCGACTGTCTGTGTTTGTTGTAATGCTGCTATTGCATCGGTCAACTGAATTTCATTTCCTGCCCCACGCGGGGTATTTTCCAATAATTGCATAATTTGAGCTGGCAGAATATAACGCCCCACCACCGACAAATTTGAAGGTGCTGTTCCAACCTCTGGCTTTTCAACAATCCCTTGCATGACGATACTTTCGCCTTCACTCGGTGAAACCGTCACATCCACAATACCATATTGATCAACCAAATGATCAGGTACAGCCTCAACCATAATCTGGGACGCTTGGGATTGTTGAAACCGCTGAATCATCAAAGACAGATCATTCTCTGTATGCTGATTATTTTTAACTAAAACATCGGGTAATAACACCGCAAAAGCTTCATCACCCACAATATCTTTGGCACACAATACTGCATGACCTAATCCTAAAGGTTGGGGCTGGCGTACGCTGACCACACTGACATGCTTAGGTAAAATATCAGTAATTTCTTTGAGTAAATCAAATTTCTTTTTTTGTTCTAGCGTGGTTTCAAGCTCAAAATTACGATCAAAATAATTCTCAATCGAAGCCTTGGAGGAGTGCGTGACTAAAATAATCTGTTCAATACCTGCCTCGACCGCTTCCCGAACCACATATTCAATTGCTGGACGATCGACCACCGTGACCATTTCCTTTGGAATTGACTTACTCGCTGGTAAAAACCGTGTACCTAAACCTGCAACAGGTAAAATGGCTTTTTTAATCATATTCTCTCTCAATTTAGTTAACTCGAACGTCACCGCTACGTTTATACCCATCAACATAATGTTCAAGCTGCGTTAAAGCCCAATCCACATCATGGTCAACTGCGGTCATTTGATTAATTTTAGCAAAGATCGCTTGTACTTCTTGTAAAGGATAATGCTTTTCAAATGACCGTAAAATCCGAGTATGTTGCGTATATTCAGTATTATCCTGATCAATCAAAAGTTCTTCATATAGCTTTTCACCTGGGCGTAAACCACTATAAGCAATTTCAATGTCCCCTGTGCTTGAACCAGTCTCACGAACTTTTAGACCACTCAATTTGATCATTTGACGTGCCAAATCTTGAATTCGAACAGGTTCACCCATGTCCAACAAGAACACATCTCCACCTGACCCTAATGCTCCCGCTTGAATCACAAGCTGCGATGCTTCAGGAATGGTCATAAAATAACGCGTTACATCTGGATGAGTCACGGTAATCGGACCACCCACTGCGATTTGCTGTTTAAACAAGGGCACCACTGAACCTGAAGAACCTAAAACATTACCGAAACGGACAATACTAATTTGAGTAGGGGGTTTAGTTTCAGCAACCGCTTGGCAATATAACTCTGCCATACGCTTAGATGCCCCCATGACATTGGTTGGTCGAACTGCTTTATCGGTCGAAATCAATACAAATGTTTCAACGCCTTTTTCTACCGCTGCATTTAAACTATTTGCAGTACCAATCGCATTATTTTTTAAACCTGCAATTGGATTACATTCAACTAAAGGCACATGTTTATACGCGGCTGCGTGATAGACCGTTTGCACTTGATATTGTTCAATAATTCGTTCTAGCTTTTGTTGATCTTGCACCGTACCCAAAATCGATACAATCTCACAGTTTGCAGTTAAGCGTAATTCCTTATCAATACTATATAAGGCAAATTCCGTTAACTCATATAAAACCAATAATTTCGGCTGATTCTTAATAATTTGACGACACAGCTCTGAACCAATCGAACCACCTGCACCAGTGACCATCACAACTTTATTTTGAATATTTTTAACCAAAAGATGGGCGATAGGCGGAATAGGATCACGCCCGAGTAAATCAATAATATCAACTTCTTGAATATCAGAAACTCGGATTTCTCCATCGACTAACTGGGTCAAGCCGGGTAATTCAGTTATCTTTAAACCAGAAGATTCAAATTGTTGAATAATTTCAGTTTTTCGTACTCGCCCAACCGAAGGAAGTGCAAGTAAAATTTCATCAATATGTTCTTTTTCAAAACGCTGTAAAGCTTTTTCAACAGAATAAACCTTTAAACCGCCAACGATTTGCCCTTGTAACGAAGCATAATCATCAATAAAAAAGATCGGAAGATGGTCATCTGAACGATGTAATGCCGCTGCAATTTGTTGTCCTGCATCACCTGCACCATAAATCGCGATCCGTTTGCGTCCCAACTCTGAATAAAATGAAACTTTGACCACGAAACGAATAAACGCTCGACTCGTCCAAACCCACGTAAACATCATAAAACCAAACATAAACGGAATAGACATCGGAATATGTGCTTTGGTGATATATGTCAGTGCATATAAAGCCAACATAGTCAAAAAAACAGCCAATGCGAGTTTGACTATAAAGACTTCATTAAAGGTTCGGACAATAAAACGATAGACGCCTGTAAGGGCAAGACAACTAATCGCAATCAAACTAACGAGCAAAGATCCATGATCAATGCCTGAAACAACATCTGCTTTCAAATCAAATAAACGAATGACATAACACAGCCACAAAATGACAGGAAAAGCTAAGATATCCAAAATAACAAGGAAAAATTGTTTATACAGCCTAGGCGCTGAGGCAAATTGATGAATAATCTTTTTCACAGTGATCTTCTAATCATCCCACATTCAGTTTGATCTTTATACGCACTTCTAATGTAACTGAAAATAACTTTTACACATCAAATACGCAATACTTAAAATAGTAGGATATACGTCTCTTATCCTATGGTTTTCTTTGATTTCATTTGCAATTTTAGCTACATATTTAATGCGCAAGGATTGAGCCCGCAGCTAAAAAAGTAAACGGCGCTACTGTTTTATTTCCTGTGATTTTAACCCCAACACTGAGATGTGAAAACATACCGATCTCACTATCATGATCAATCGCTGAAGTTAAGTTTACAATTACACCATCTTCAATTTTGACATCAACGCCAACGATACATCCTGCCATAATACAAACGCCTTCTCCAAGTTCGGCAGTAGCACTAATGGTCGCAGACGGATGAATCACTGTAGCGATAGGAATAGCCAGCTCTTTTAGTCGTTGAAACCAAACCTGTCTAACCTGATTGTTTCCGACAGCTGGAATGGCAGCTGAAATATTAGGCACAATTTGTGCAATCGTCTCTATATTCGCAACAATAGGAAAACCAGCGACCTCCGTTCTTTGAGGCCAGCTATCATCTGCAAATACAATACTACTCCATTGACCTGATAGTAATGCGGCTTCCGCGACAGATTTGCCATGGCCACCAGCCCCTAGGATTAATAAAATATCTTGCTTAAGCATTTTCTGTCTTACCTGCACCGAAATATACAGCTAAAAAAACCAACGGAGTATAGGCTATCAAAATTAAGAATTCAGGCATTATATAATGTTGAGTGGCTAAATAAGCAAGCGGCAATAACCATAGAACATTTAATGCCAACACCCCGAAAGTAACAACAGTATGACTATTATACTTTCTAGAGGCGTATTGGTAGGCATGGCTTCTATGTGCATCATACATCTTATGACCATTGATCACACGGCGAATCAAAGTAAAGGTTGCATCAACGACGAATATCCCCAAACAGATTAACCAAGCACAAAATAAGGCAACATCTTGTTTTAATGCAATCAAAGCAAGAATACCCAAAACTAACCCTAGAAAGCCGCTACATGCATCTCCCATAAAGATACGCGCTTTGGGAAAGTTCCATAATAAAAAACCAGCAGTACACGCTGCTAATAGAAAAAGTGCCTGACTCGACAAATCCGATGCGAATAAGAGATAAATGCCACCGATGCTCAAGGTCGCTGTGATCGCTTCTATACTGGCAATACCGTTAATGCCATCCATAAAGTTATATAGATTCAGTAACCAAACTAAAAAAAGTACCGCAATAATATTGGCGAACCATCCCAACTGAAGACTGTCATTAAATAATCCGACTTCAGAAAAACCACCTAAAGAAACCACGACACCAATCGCAACAAGAAAATGAACTGCTAATCGCGCCAAAGCATTAATATGTCCGTGATCGTCCAAGAAACCCAACAATGCGATTGTAAAACCAGCTGAGATTAGGGTTAAGCCAATGTGTTGAGATAAATACCCAAGATAAATAAGCAACATCAGCCCTAAAAGATAGCTAACAACAACTGCAACACCTCCGCCTCGTGGTGTCGGGGTACTATGTGAACTTCGCTCGTTGGGGTTATCTATGATATTTCTTTTTAATGCGTAATTTCGCATATACCCTACTAAGAAAAATGCAACCAAAAAGCTCACTATAGCCATTAAAAGAATTGACATGTTTTACTCACTTTAACTTACTATATGCCTCACCTGCTTGTCTCACAGCAGATATTGCGTTCAAAGGTGGTTGCCAGCCTAGCAATGTTTTTGCTTTCGAGGCATCAACTTCTAATGAACCAAAAAGCTGTTCATATAATTTCATTTTTCCAAGGCAAATTGCACCTAATTTCATGACAAAATTAGGTACATAAATCAAGTTTGGTGATTTCGCCATTCCCTGTCTAAGGTAGGTTACCAATTGCTTTGTGGATAATTCCTCATTATCTGAAATTAGAAATAATTCATTCTTAGCACAAGGATGCTTAATACAACATTCAATGAAATCCACCAGATTATCAAGTGCAATAAATGAACGCTTATTATTTACTCCACTAAATGGTAGAGGGAGATTTGTTGATGCTAACTTTAATAATCGAGCAAAATTTCCCGGTGCATTTGAAGCATAAACCAAAGGCGGACGAATAATGACTAACTCTGTTTCAGTATTTTTAAATAATTCTTTGAGTGCTTGTTCTGCTTCTAATTTTGATACTGCATAGTCTGCATGAGGATGCGGTTCATCCAACTCGTTAAATGGCTTATCTATTGTACTTGAACCATTGACTCCTATCGAACTCATAAAAATAAAACGTTTCACTTTATTTTCTAAGGCCTGATGAGCTAGATGCAATGTACCTTCAACATTAACTTCTCTAAACTCATGCAGTGGGTTATCAACCTGTTCATTTAAAATATGTGCTCTTCCGGCTAAATGCACAATCGTATCTATATGTTTAGGTACTGAGGTCTTAAAAAAACTTCCTTCAGAGTTGCCGACGATCTGCTCAACATTACTAGGAAATCTCTCATCAAAATTTCGAGATAAAATAAATATTTTATACTCGGCTTTCTTAATTAAATTAGAAATTAGAGCATGACCAACAAAACCTGTAGCACCTGTAACTAGAATCTTCATTTATCACACTCGTTTAGTCACAGCTTTCATTGCATAGCAAATGAAATAAAATATAGATTTTGTAAGACCAATATTTAAATGTTTTCTATAAATATTCCATGTCCATTTAGCAGCTTCTAATTTATTTGCTGAAACATTCGAACCATCTTCGGAAACTCTATAAAATGCTAAAGGCTCTTGTATTCCAATACCTTTAACTGCAGGTGAGTTAGAAAAAATTTCCAGCCAGAAAAGATAGTCCTCATGACCAATTTTTTTTTGACGAACCGAGCTAAATCGATCAAATTTATAAATAGCTGTTAAATTTCCAATACAGTTCCCTTTTAAAAGTTGAGAATAGTCTACTGCAAGAGGAACGCTAACTAAGTTTTTAATTCCTGTACTATTAAAACGATAGTAAGAACTAAAGATGACATCAACATCTTGATTTTTAAAAACTTGGATTTGTTTTTCTAATTTTTTTGTATCCCACTTATCATCAGAATCCAAAAAAGCGACATAATCACCTGTAACAATATCCAGCCCTGTATTTCTAGCAGCAGCAACACCTTGATTATTTTCTTTAGAAATTAATTTCACTCTATTATCTAAGCTAACATATTGATTAACAATATCTCTAGTATTATCAGGAGAACAGTCATCAATCACGATTAACTCAAAATTTTGATATGTTTGTGCCAAGACACTTTCAATTGAGTCTGAAATTGTTTTTGCCGCTTTATAAGCAGGCATAATTATACTAACCAGTTGTTGCATTGGCGTTTTCACCTAAAATAACAGAGATAAAATTACTTTTAGATTGGATAAAAAGCTGATCTAACTTCTTAGACATTTTGTCAGCACGTAAATATTTGACTCCATTAATTGAATCAAACATATTGTTTTCTTCTTTAGCTTCAGAAAATGTTTCTACAATTTCCTCAAAAAAATCAGAAACTAAAATATCCATTCCATATGTCAGTGCCTGAAATATCTTATTTGGCATGCAATATTTATAGTTTAAGTTAAGCTCCTGATCTGTAACAAACACCAATACATTATAGTTATTCAAAAAAGACATGTTATTCGGCTTGAACTCCCCTTTATAATTAAGAAACTCAACCCCAGAAAAAGAAAAGTTTGAAACTGGACTAATATACCCATACACATCTATATTATCCCCTCCATTCAATTCAGAAACCTCCTTGAATAGTTTTACAGGTATTCTCTTTTCATCTATTATACCAAAATAACATATTTGCTTATTTTCAGAACAAGTAAAATCCAAAGAGAAGTTATTTTCCTTATAATCTGAAGGAAAGTTATATACAACACATGCATCCCTACCATATCTTTTTTTTATTGTTTTAGCCAAACCATTCGATACAGTTATAATTTTAAAATCAAATTTAGTGACAATAAATTCCAAAACATAGATTAAACAGGCCCTCACTCTTCTAAACAAACCAGAATAATCAAATATAACTAAATCATGCATATCATAAATTACTCTATTTTCTCTTTTATTAATAAAGTTAAAAAAAATAAACAATAACATGCATACTAATGAGGCTTGTTGATGAAATATAATAGTTTCACCACGTAACACTGAAAGGTATTTTAATGTTCCTCTCAGACTCCTCAACTCTATGACATGCGAATTATCTGGAAAAATATTTAATTGTGATAAAACTCTAGATGACTTTTCTAAAGGAACTTTTGTAACATGGTATATCGCCATTAGAACTACCCTTTATTCGACCTAAAAACTTCAACAACAAATATTAATGGAATTAAAAAAACTATATACATAACTATTTGTTTCAGGAATACCATTCCGGCAATATCCCCTGTCAATGGAAACAGAAATGCTATTGACAAACCAACCGTCTTAATCGAAAAAGTTTTATCTAAACCAAATACTCTGTGCAGTAAAAAAATTAACAAAAATATAGAAATACAATAATTTAGTCCAAACACAAATGGGGAAACCAACATAAATAGTACTCCCCCAATTGCATATGCCTCTCCAATGAAATAAGAATTCATCACACCCACTTCACTGGCATCTTTATAACTTCCCCACGTATTCATCATCAAATCTTTACTATATTCCTTATAATCAAAAAACATATTGGCAAAAGGAACTGACCTCCAAATATAATCGAAGCCTCTAAGTTTGAAATCAAGTTGTTCATAGACTCCCATCATCTGCCCTGTCGAAACTCTCAATAGGATATACTCGACAACCTCTGATGACTTTAATTCAGAAAACTGTATTTTTGTTAGATAGTATATAATACCGATACCAAAAACTAAAATCGGAACAGTGAATTTTAAAAACTTTATAACGTCTATTTTTTTATCGATGCTACACATATAGCCAAACAAAAATATGAGAAGACAATTAAATAATGGAGCCTTACCACCATACAAACTACTAGCATAGCAAACTAGAGAAATAACGAAAAATTTCTGCCCAACAGAAACACCCTTATTTTTGAAGTTAACCGCTAGTAATGCCGAACACATAATATATAGAAACTTTAAGTACGATGCTATAACTGTTGGAATATTGGAGGAATATCTGTTCTCCATCCTCACATCCAACAAGTTACTTCCCGTAATAATGCTATTTATAATGGCATGTTTTGCACCTAAAAAATGTATCAATAGAACACAAGCAAAAAGATTCAAAGAAAAAATAGTTAAGACAAATTTACCATTCCTAAAATTCAATTTATTATCATGTAATATAAAGTAATTTCTAAAAAAATAGCGACTAAAGAAAAGAACAGAAATAAGAAAAGCATTAAATGTGGATAAAATAATGATAGAAGACAAAAAAAGCGATTCTTGTTTAACAAAGAATGTAGGTATATTATTCAACCCTAGAATATAAACAACCCATACACCAAATGTGATAACGATTATGAACTCTCTAGCAAGCAATATTCCATTATAGTTTTTCCTAGAAAAACTAATTCCAAATATTGTGTCTCGTAATAAATAAAAATTAATAAATAAAATTGATATCGTTAATAGAGAAAGAATAAGTATTTCATATAGCATTCAGAATATACCCTGATATATGTTTCTAAATTTCGTTGAGATAAATTCTGAGTTATGCCATAACAATGTAAAGGAACCATTAACCTTTTGACATTTTTCCTTTAGCTCCAAAAATACTTCTAAAGGATTTTCATCTATCGCCATATATCTATCATGTAGAACAGTACACTCCATGACAATCAAAGGTTTAATTTTCAAATTCAGTACTTTATGGTTAACTGGGTCAAAAGCAGTGTACTCATGGCAACTACCTGCTCGAAACCCAGCACAATCAGCATATCCTAAAGTACTGTCATAGCTTAATCCACACTCATTCCAGTACAACATTGTTTCAGGATGCTTCCAGCGTAAAAAATGCATTCGTCCACCCCATACATCTTGTTGTATTCCTAAACTTTTACATATTTTTTTTAGATTAGTAAATTCGCCCATCAAAGCTTGTGGATTTGTGTAACAATTGTAACTAGGGTGTAATCCTATCTTATGGCCTCTTGCATGAATATTCAGTAAAAGCTGTTGGATCGCTGGATGCTCTAAAGTATAATCTGCATCTTTTTTTGGGTCAGTGTTCCCACAAATAAAATAGAATGAACTTTTAATATTATTTTGTTCAGAAATATCCATAATCCATTCAAATGTATTAAAGGGGTCTTTAGAATGTAGTTCACTATTCGTATTAAAACGAATATATGGGCCTAATAATAAACTACTAAAATCCTTTCTCTTTATAACATCACCAAGTATAGACTTTACCAAGTTAACAGGAGTTGCAAAACCAAAACGAGCAGGTCTATCAACATCATGTGTAACATTTAATTGGAATTGATGTTCTTTTACTTTAAGGTTAGGCCAAACCCTTTGAATTACTTGTTTTAATATTTCCAACCATTCATCTACGATCGGTCTATCTAAATAATTATGTTTCCAAGCATGCGAGGCTTTTGCTGAAAAACGCTCATGATTGTCTAAATCAACCCTACCTATTTCCTCCAATCGGTTTAGCATCCAATAGGTTAAACCTAATATATCGTAATTGATTGTGGCACCATTTACATGTAAATCAACAATAGGAGCTAAAAATTCATTACTCGCAGGTGCTTTAAGAGTAGCTTCAACAACACCATGATAGTTTTCTTTTTGAGCATTCCATTCATAGCAGTTTAAATCAGTCTCACCAAATTCATAGAATGATTTGTTGACTGGAAAAATTATACTTTTTCCACTACCAGCCACGCCTAGAATTAAAGAGTTATCCGCCTTTCTAAGCAAAAATGCAATACCAAAACGCTCGCCAAGGATTCGCTGGAACCAATCTAATTGCTCAAATGAAAAAGCTATGTTCATCTATGCCTACTCTCGATACTTAACGACTTTTGCAGGATTTCCCACCACTATTGCATAATCAGGAACATCTTTAACGACTACAGCTCCAGCTCCAACTACAGCACCTTTTCCTATTTTAACACCTTTAAGAATCGTTACATTTGCAGCAATCCAGACATCATCACCTATTTCAATAGGAGCTACACTATGTTCCTGTTCACGAACTAACCTTCCTTTTCCAATACCATGATCACGCCCCCAAATAACGGTTTTAGGACCAATCATAACATCATCACCAATTACTATTTCACCTAATAGATGACAGCCTGAATTCATATAAAAATTTTTACCAATCGTGATTGTAGGCAGTCCAATTAACCGACAATAAGGCTCTATTGTTGCTTTTCCTTTAAAGACAATATTAGAAAAAGCCGTATGATGATGTATTGTGACTCCTTTTGTCTTTAAAATGAACTTTCTAAACATTAAGAGAACAATCTGCGTAAGACTTTTATCCATACACTCACCACATTCCTTGGATAGGTCAACAAATCAATAAAAAAGGGTTTTAAATCTTTACCATTAAGTACGGCAAAATATCTATTACCACCTAAAAAAACATTCTTAATAAAAAATTTCAGATATCCCCAACGAGAGATCAAATTCAAAAGTTCATGTTTCATATACACAAAATGAATAATTTTTTCTTTTTCTTGAGTGTATTTCTTAACTGGTAATCCAAGTGCGTCATTCCATTGTGTTATATGCAACTTCACATTAGATAAATTACCAACACGATGCCACATCATTGACCGTAAATTAATTTCCATTAACTTATACTGTCCATCTCGATGGTCATATTTAAATTCTGGCTCTGCGATTCCAAATAAATCCATCCCATTTAATAGTTTACGCCCCTGCTCTAAAACAATATCCGGAGCTTCATTACTTGCGCTGGAAAAAATACCGAAAGCATCTGGAAATTGTGTTAATTTCTTCCCAGTCCATTCATTTAAAATTTCACCATTTTTTGATCTATATGCTGTATAAGCATAAATTTGAGTATCATCACCAGGAACGAATTCAGATGCTAAGAAACTAAAACCTTGACTTAAATAGTCCTTTAACAATTGCTTTTTTTTATTAAAATCATCCATGCTATTTACATATAGACTTCTAAAAACATTGCTTACAACATCTTGTCTAGTATTCGGCTTTATAAGTAATGGGAATAGTAACTTTTCAACATTAAAAAAATCACTTTCAACTTTTAATTCTACGGTTTTTGGATATGGTACTCCAAGTTTTTCACAAAATTGATATTGAATGCTTTTATCTAAACCTTTCTTTAAGTTTTTCTGATTAAAAGGCAAAAAACAGAATTCTTTAATTTCATCATACAATTCAAGAAAGAGCTCCAACTGTATATCATCCGTTGGATAACAAACTATATAATCGAAATTATCCTTTAACGGGAGCAATGCCTGCCTTATACTCTCAGAGTTTTTTTCTATTTTTGTAAAACCTGAAATCAAATTACTATGCCTAGAAATAGAGTTTCCATAGTCAAAAAGCCAAATATTGTCAACGCCCTCTTGTTTTAGCTCTCTTATAATTGAGTAACCATTGATATAACCACCCAGAACGAGTGCTACAGAATTCTTCATATTCATAATAATTTCAACTTTTTTAAACATTTTTTAAAAAAAATCATGAAACCATCTTGTTTCAACCTGAATATATATATAGATATATTCCAGTAAATTTTAAACAAAATAATATTTATTTTCTCTATTGGTAGATATAAGACTCTTGGCAAACAATAAATAAATGATAGCATCGCTACAAAACTGTTCAATATTTTTTGCCAAAAAACTGAAACATCATGCACCTCAGGTTTATCATCCTTTTGGTAAACAAAATGATGTACAATATTATTACTTTTTGAATCAAGCTCAAGTATCATAGAAATCCGATTCACTACGCTCCATTTTTTATAAGTAAGCTTGCTTACAACATGATATTTTCTTGTTATTAGATAACTCTCTCCATGTACTGGGTTTTCACAAATAGCAGTAGGTGGAAGCATAAAAAAATTAGGGAAAATAAAATTACCTAAACACATATAGGCTTTCTTGTTATTATGTTTGATATACCCTTGTATTCTATGAGGGTGCATTCCAACAATTGTAAGCACCTTATCATGTTCCAATAATTTTCTAGCTAACTGAATATTTTCATAAGATGGAAACCACATATGCTCACGCCCCCAATGAAAATATAAAATAGCTCGCATATTTCCTTTTAAAGCAGACAAGTCATCAATTATATTTTCATATCTCAGAGGGTTAATCCCGCTACAATCATTTGATGCTACAGCGATATTATTTAGGGTAGGTTTATTAAAATCACAATACCCTAATATTACAATACCATCTCCAATAGAAAAGAACTCTTTAGCATTTCTTATATTCTTACCAGCACCAAAAGAAGGTATTTCTTCATCATTAAGGTGTTGAATGGTTTC
Source organism: Acinetobacter sp. 2JN-4 (assembly GCF_003687745.1). Lineage (NCBI taxonomy): Bacteria > Pseudomonadati > Pseudomonadota > Gammaproteobacteria > Moraxellales > Moraxellaceae > Acinetobacter > Acinetobacter sp. 2JN-4. The sequence continues at coordinate 107,306 of NZ_RDNY01000009.1, forward strand.
ATTAATACCATCCAACCCCTTATCATGAATATGATTATTTGCAAGATTAACAGCATTGACATTCCAGTCTTTCAACTTCTTTATTGCTGAAGATGTAGTATATAGTGTAGATTTATTTTCACTAAATTCACTATTACTTACCGATTGCTCCAAGTTAATAATTCTAACGTTAGATTGATTAAAAACTTCCGAATAGATCACTTTACTATCAAAATTCAGAAGATCACCACCCAAAAAAACATCACCAGTTAAACAAATTTTCACTTCTCACCTCTCGAAACACAATACAAAACATATAATAATGCTATGTAATAAATTGACAAGCTAAATGCAAGAAGCTTTAAAAATGAAAATATTTCCATATGATAAACTAAAGCAAATCCTATAACTAAGAGGTTAATCACAAGTAATAAAAGTTGGCACAAGAGAGCCAGCTTTTGTCTCTCAAAAATATTAGTAGTATTACTTAATGAGATAGCAACAAACCTAATTGCAAACATAGGAATTAATATTTGTGCATACTGATATACTCCAGACCACTCTCTCCCCAAGAAAAAACCAAATAAGAATTCACACAAAAAGTATAATGGAACGAAAAGAACTATACTAATTAAGGTTAATTTTTTTAGAGTTCTTTCGAAAATTGATTTACAGTTGTTTTTTTCTTTTTTTTCTTTATTAGCCTCTTGAAAATATACTTGTCCTATTGAGTTCCCAATAAGACTTGTAGGCATTCCTAGTAACTTTTGTACAACAGAGTAAAATCCAAGTATGGTTAAACTGTAAAGAATAGGCATAATTAATTGTATTAAGTTCACAGATAAACTATTTGCAAAAACTCCCCATACTGAATATTTTGGAAAATCAATATACCTCTTTGCATTACTTTTTATTAATTCAACTGTCACAAGCTTTCTTTTACCCCAAATATTCTTAAGGAGACGGAAATTAGAAAAAAACTGAGATAAAAACTGCCCTACAATCAACCCGACCTTATTAAAGGATAATATCCCTAACAAAATCTGACTAGCTGCTAAAACAATACCTTTATATACATTAGATAGAGATATATCCTTGTAAGCCTTGATTCTAATATTATAATAACTGAGAACATTATATAAACCAGAAAAAAGCAAACTAAATGGTATTAAATACAACCACCAAAAATCTGTATAACCAATCCAACCTGCTATATACGACCCAAAGAGTACAACGATTACAAGAGATATAAAAAATAAGACCAAAGCTATTAACAAGCCTAAAGCAACTAAGTTAACAGCATCTTCATCTTCTTCTGGCAAGACAATTGCTAATTCATATCGAGCATTAGCGATTACTCCCAATATTGTAATAATAGCTACAAATACTGCTAAAACACCAAAATCACTCGGAGAATATAGTCTTGTAAGAATAGGCATTACCGCAATTGGCAATGCCTGAGCAACAACAGTACCTGTTAATAGTGTTATTACATTCTTTGCAAAACTATTTTTCTGAACTGCGGGACTCATAGCGAAAATTGACTATCATTTATAAAATTAACTATTTTTTCTTGAGCTTCAATAGTTAAATAAGGATGCATCGGCAAACTCATCACTCTTTCAGCAATCGCATCACCGACAGGCAACATCACACTTGCATCAGCCACAGCAGGTTGCTTATTCAAAGGAATTGGATAATGTACAGCCGTCGGAATACCTTCAGCTTTTAATTTCTCTTGAACTTCTGCACGGTTATCGACCTGAATCGTATATTGTGCCCAAGCGCTGGTATTATGTGACTCAAGATATGGCGTCGTATGAATACCTGCTTCACTAAACAACTGATTATAAACTTCAGCTACTTTTTGGCGTGCCTGCATTTCATCATCTAAAATTTCTAGTTTTGGTAACAAAATTGCGGCTTGTAACGTATCCAAACGACTATTTACGCCAATACGGATATGATGATAACGCTTATCTTGACCATGACGTGCAATCTGACGAATCACTTTCGCCAACTCATCATCATTGGTGAAAATAGCACCACCATCACCATAGCAACCTAAAGGTTTGCTTGGGAAGAAACTGGTACAAGCCACCGTACTTAAGTTACAACTTTTACGACCTTTATAGGTTGCACCAAAACTTTGTGCTGCATCTTCGATTACTGGAATATTATATTTCGCAGCGATTGCATTAATCGCATCTAAATCCGCACATTGACCATACAAACTTACAGGAATAATGGCTTTGGTACGCGGTGTAATCGCCGCTTCCAGTTTTTCTACATCAAGATTATAAGTTTTAGGGTTAACATCGACATAGACTGGCTTTGCTCCTAATAAGGCAACTGTTTCAGCCGTTGCAATATAAGTGAAACCTGGCGTGATGACTTCATCACCTGATCCGATACCAAATGCCATTTGCACAATTTGCAAGGCATCAGTCCCATTGGCACAAGTAATACAGTACTTTGCGCCAACATATGAGGCTAATTTTTCTTCCAGCTCAGTGACTTCTGGACCCAAAATATATTGACCATGAGTCAATACATTTTGAATACCTGCATCAATTTTATCTTTAATTCGGTGTTGCTGTGCTTTTAAATCAATAAAGTCAATCATATTAACCTTGCTTTGTCAGTGTCGTTCCATCAAGTTGATAAACTGCGCCTGTATGTTGGCATACTGCTTGGGCTTGCCCCTGTAATGGCAAATCAAGTTGTTCACCAAAATCACTCATCCAGCCGATTTGTTTTGCAGGAACACCAACCATAAGTGCATAGGCAGGAACATCTTTATTTACGACAGCCCCTGCCCCAACGAAAGCATAAGCACCTATCGTTACACCACACACAATGGTGCAGTTTGCCCCAAGCGTGGCACCCTTTTCCACCAAAGTATTTCTATATTGATCCTTGCGCTCAATAAGCGAACGAGGGTTATAGACATTGGTAAAGACCATACTTGGGCCACAAAAGACACCTTCTTCTAAAGTCACATTATCGTAAACAGAAACATTGTTTTGTACTTTACAATAGTCGCCAATCACGACTTTATTACCAACAAAGACGTTTTGTCCTAGGGATACACCCTTACCAATTTTGGCACCACCACATACGTGAACAAAGTGCCAAACTCGGGAGTCTTCACCAATCTGCGCACCATCATCGACGATTGCACTGTCATGCTTGTAGAAACTCATCTTTGCTTCACCTTCGCCATAAGTGGATGAGGATTCGCAGGGTTTTCAACAATTGGAGATACGCGAATCACTTCAACAGTTTCAATCGCTGCACGATTTTCTTCTACACCGTAACCTTTACCTTCTAAAATACGTTGGTAACTTTGTGTATGCAAATCGGTGAAACCACCCGAGAATTCTAATTCTTCATTCTCAATGGTAATACTGCGATAAGTCAGTTTTTCACCTTGCACTGCATTCTCTGGTAAGTTATTCGCATCAATAGACAAGAACCAACGCACACGAGCACGCTCATACTCTAAGTAACCAGATGCTGTTTTTTCATCACGGAAATGCACTTCATTTTTTACAATTTTGCCAAAAATAAAATGCAGCATATCGTAAAAATGCACACCGATATTGGTTGCTACACCACCTGATTTATTGTCTACTCCTTTCCATGATTTTAAATACCATTTACCACGTGAAGTTAAATACGTTAAATCAACATCAAAAATTTTACCTGCTGGCGCAGATTGCACTTTATCACGCAAGGCAATAATTGAAGGGTGTAAACGTAACTGTAAAATTGAATTTACTTTTGCACCATATTGTTTTTCATAGGTTGATAAAAGGTCAAGGTCTTCCGATGTCAATACCAATGGTTTTTCACAAATCACATCAATGCCATTTTTTAAAGCATATTTCATATGTGGTGCATGCAAGTAGTTCGGAGAGCAAATCGCGACATAATCCAGCTTTTCACCTTTGAGTTTTTGGTCTTCGACATATGCCTCAAACTCTTCAAATTCAGTAAAGAATTCCGCTTCTGGGAAGTGGCTATCCATAATTCCAACTGAGTCATTTACATCCATGGCAACAGCTAATGTGTTTCCAGTTTCTTTAATCGCTTTCAAATGACGTGGTGCAATATATCCAGCAGCACCAATAAGGGCAAATTTTTTCATATTTAAAACCATTTAATTCAATCGTTATCAGTTAGAGGCGGAATACAGTAAAGCCTTGATCTGCCATCTCTTCGCGGTCAAACAAACATTTCACATCCGCCAATACTGGTTTTGCGCTGTTGACATATGACTTAAGTTCTGCTGCTGATAGTGAGCGAAACTCATTATGCCCTACAGCAACCACTAGGCTATCGACAGGATGATCTGCGTCCACAATTCCCAATTCGATGCCATATTCACTCTTCACTTCGTTTGCATCTGCCCATGGGTCAGCAACAACAACCTGAGTTCCCCACAACTCAAACTCTTTAATTAAATCTGAGACTTTACTGTTACGAATATCTGGACAGTTTTCCTTAAAAGTAACACCCAAGACGCCAACTCTAGCACGTGGCACATCAATTCCATTTTGCAACATGAGCTTAATCGTATTACGTGCAACGTAACGCGCCATATTGTCATTAATACGACGTCCAGCCAAAATCACTTGCGGATGGTAACCAACTTCTTCGGCTTTATGGGTTAAATAATATGGGTCTACACCAATGCAATGTCCACCCACCAAACCTGGGCGGAAAGGTAAAAAGTTCCATTTACTACCAGCAGCTTCAAGTACATCTAGAGTATCAATGCCAATCCGATCAAAGATTACAGAGAGTTCATTCACCAAAGCAATATTCAAATCGCGTTGGGTGTTTTCAATCACCTTAGCCGCTTCAGCCACTTTAATACTCGAAGCTTTATGCGTTCCAGCAGTAATGATGCTGGCATAAACTTGATCAACAAAATCCGCCACTTCAGGAGTACTACCACTGGTGATCTTTGTAATTTTAGTTAATGTATTAACTTTATCACCAGGATTAATGCGCTCGGGACTATAACCTGCAAAAAAGTCCTGATTAAACTTCAAACCCGATACTTGTTCTAATACAGGAATACATACCTCTTCGGTTGCGCCAGGATAGACAGTGGATTCATAAACCACAATATCGCCTTTGCTTAGCACCTTACCGAGGCTCTCACTCGCTTTTTTCAAAGGGCTAAGATCTGGACGATTCACATGATCAACAGGTGTAGGAACGGTGACAATAAAAAAATTACAGTCTTTTAAGTCATCTAGATTTGCTGTATAGGTGAGATACTCTGCTTGCTTTAGACCTTCAGGAGAAACTTCCAACGTATGATCTTGTCCACTCTTAAGTTCATCTACACGTTTTTGATGAATATCAAAACCAACAACAGGAAATTTTTTCCCAAATTCAACTGCTAGCGGCAGTCCAACATATCCTAAACCAATAATTGCTATTTTTAATTCGGCAAGTGTTAGCATAAATAAAGCCTTGATCCTTACAATTTTTCGCTGTTTATATAAACAGTCATGAATATTTGCGCGTACTATATCAGAATATTTATTACTACCACATTTCAATTGTATGAATGTGTTAACAAGCTGTGTACTGGTTCACATTTTAGTCAAAAGCCCATTTGTGTGGATTTCTTTTTAGAAATACTAAACATACAAAGCCAAGACATTTCTCAATGCTTTTTTGCTACTTTTCAGCTAGAATTGGACAAATTCTGGGCCTCAAGACGAATCGTTTTGGCGACTGATATTAATTAGATATAAATAATCCAAGGGTCGTGTGTGAAGTACTATCAGCTTTTTTCTATTCTTAGCATAAGTATTGCTGCTACAAGTTGTGCTGTTACCTCTGGTTTGCAAACCTATGATATTCCAACTGAAGGGGTGTATACCACCGATCTTGGGACAACCGTGAATGTCATTAAAATTGACCAAGAAAATATGTATGCAGTACAACCAGCGCAAGTTGACTACCAGCACGACTACAAAGCACTATTTCAAAAACAACAAACAGGCTATCGTTTAAGTGCTGGTGATGTACTTTCGATCCAGCTTTGGGCATATCCAGAAATTACCCCACCGACCACAACGGTCAACAACGAACAAGCTGTTCAGGCTTTGGGCTACCCAATTGATGCGAGCGGTTATATTCAACTCCCCTTAGTTGGACGCTATAAAGCCGCTGGAAAAAGCTTGGCTCAACTCAATACTGAACTACGCAACCAGTTTGCACGGTATGTAAAAACACCTGATGTGATTGTTCGCGTCTTGTCATACCAAGGACAGCGCTATTCGGTACAGGGTAGTGTACTTAGAGGTGGACAATTCTATTTAAATGATCAACCGACCAGTATTTATACAGCACTCGGTATGGCAGGTGGTATCAATGATAAAGGTGCAAATACTTATATCCAGTTGATTCGCAATGGTCGAACCTACGATCTCAACACCATCGAACTTGAAAAGGCTGGCTATTCACTGCATAAGCTTTTGGTCCAGTCCAATGACACCATTTATGTCAGCACCAAAGAAAATCAAAAAATTTATGTTATGGGTGAGTCTGGTAAAAACCAAGCCTTGCCAATGCGTGATCAAGGTATGACCCTCAGTGATGCCTTAGGTGAAAGTTTAGGCATCAATCCAAACTCTGCCAGTGCTAGTCGGATCTATGTACTTAGAAGTAATCCAAATGATCGTAGCACCGCGCTCTATCATATGAACTTGATGAGCTTGGGTGATTTTGGCTTGGCCAATCAGTTTAAGTTACGTAGCAATGATATTGTGTATGTTGATGCAACAGGTTTAACGCGTTGGCAACGTGTCATCAATCAAGTCATTCCTTTCTCCAACGCCTTATATAATATTGATCGTTTGGGGAACTGATGCAGATTAAAAGTATTTTGGTGATTTGTGTGGGAAATATCTGTCGCAGCCCGATGGCAGAGTATTTGCTGAAACAAGCTCATCCCCAGCTCGATATTGAGTCTGCTGGTATCGCTGGTCTGACTGGCCATCCAGCGGATGAAAAAGCGCAATACTGTATGCGCACACTCAATATTGACATGAGTGCACATATCGCCAAAAAACTCACCGCAGAGCATCTTAAAAAAGCGGATTTAGTGTTAGTAATGAGTCAAAATCAGCAAAAACATATTGAGCAGACCTGGCCCTTTGCTAAAGGTAAAGTCTTCCGCCTCGGACATTGGCAAAATAAAAATGTGTCTGATCCCTATCAACACGATCAAGCTTTTTTTGATAGTACATGCCAGCTGATTCAGCAGTGTGTGACTGATTGGAAAAATTACATTTAACTTTTAGATTTAAGATTATGAGCCAAAATACCAATACTGAAGATACAATTGACCTAAAAGAACTGTTCTTCTCCTTGCTCGCGCAATGGAAGCTTATTGCGCTATGCGTCATCCTGAGTCTTGTATGTGCATTATTGTATTTGCGCACGACACCAAATACATACGCAGTTGATGCCCTAGTACAGGTTGAAAACAGCAAAGGTGCTTCTGCTGCGCTGTTGGGTGATCTTTCACAAATGATCGATCAAAAGTCTCCTGCTCAATCTGAGATCGAAATCTTAAAATCACGCTTAGTGTTAGGTTCAGTGATTGAAGCATTGCACCTTGACCTCAGTATTTCCAGTGTCGAAGATACTTTTGCTCAGCGTTTACTCAGCAAACCCAGTTATGCCACAGAGTACTTACCCAAAGCGGTCATTTTCCGTGACGCTGAAAAAGCACTTGAATTTCGTCAGTTTGAGGTGCCACAAAACTTCCTCGATAAAACGCTACGTTTAAAGTTAAACGAAGGAAAATTCCAATTAATCGATAGCAAAACCGATGAAATCCTATTAACAGCACCGTTAAATCAGCTTAATCAACTGTCAAATCGTTATGGTGTATGGAAAATCAACATCGCCACAAAAGACCAATTCAATACAGATTATGAGATCCTCAAACGATCTTTACCTGCTGCAGTAACAGCAGTTAGGGAAAACTATTCAGTGGCTGAAAAAGGCAAGTTGACTGGTATATTGGGTCTTAGTTATCAAGGCCAAGACAAAGAACACATTACCAAAGTACTCAATGCAATCCTATCTGCTTATAGCGCACAAAATGTGGCACGCAAATCTGCAGAAACTGCCCAAACCTTGAAGTTTCTCGATGAACAACTCCCTGAGTTAAAACAACAACTTGATGTTGCTGAAAGAGAATTCAATAAATTCCGCCAACAATATAATACTGTTGATGTCACCAAAGAGTCGGAGTTATATCTGACACAAAGTATTACCTTAGAAACGAAAAAAATTGAATTACAGCAGCAACAGGCAGATATCGCAGCCAAATACACCGCTGAACACCCGGCAATGCGTGAAATTAATGCTCAGATTACAGCATTAAATAAAATGATTGGTGAGCTTAATAGCACCTTAAAACAATTGCCAGATTTACAAAGAAGATATTTGCAGCTGTATCGTGAAGTGGAAGTTAAAACGCAGCTCTATACGGCACTTTTAAACTCTTACCAACAGTTAAGAATCGCAAAAGCAGGTGAGATCGGTAATGTCCGTATTGTCGACACTGCAGTTGAACCCGTCGAGCCGATTAAACCAAAGAAACTTCAAATCCTTATTCTTGCTGTTTTCCTAGGTGGCTTCCTTGGTACTTTAATTGCCCTACTACGCAATATGTTACGTACGGGAATTAAGGATTCAAGCCAAATTGAGCGCGAGCTTGATCTACCTGTCTATGCAACGGTTCCCCGCTCTCCTGTTCAAGAAACTCGTATGAGTATTCTGAAGAAAAAGAAGAGTATTCCTATTCTTGCGGTTAAAAACAGTGATGATATTGCGATTGAAAGCTTACGTAGTATTCGTACCGCAATCCATTTTGCACTAAGTAATGCAAAAAATAATATTATTATGGTCGCAGGTCCATCACCTGAGGTTGGTAAGTCTTTTATTTCCACCAACCTTGCAACCATCTTTGCCCAAAGCAATAAAAAGGTTTTATTGATTGATGCGGATCTACGTCGTGGTTATTTGCATAAGTATTTTAATTTAGACGTTAAACCAGGCTTATCTGAGTTGCTGAGTAGCCAAGCTGAACTCGGTCAAGTGATTCATGAAACTGAAGTCGCTGGTTTAAGTATGATTACGCGAGGAAAAAACCCAACAAATCCTTCTGAGATTTTAGGTTCTGAGCAATTTAAAGCTTTACTCGAAAAACTCAGTTCCGAATATGATCATATTATTATTGATACGCCACCTATTTTGGCGGTGACCGATGGAATTATCATTTCGCAATATGTCGGCGTCAATTTGTTGGTTGCTCGTTATGCTAAATCACAAATGAAAGAGCTTGAACTCAGCTTAAATCGCTTTGAGCAGGCTGGCGTTAAAGTGAATGGCTTTATTCTGAATGATATCCAACGTGCAAGTGCTGGCTATGGCTATGGCTATAACTATGCTTATGCCTATAAAGCACAGAAAGATGATTAATTAAGCTGCAAACATGAACAAAAAAGCCAGATCGTATGATCTGGCTTTTTTATACTTATTTTGAAAATATAAGAAAACCGAATAAACATAAACCCTATAAAAAATACACGCATTTTTCAGATCTGTTATTCAATGCTGAAGCTTAGACATGCTAAGATCAGTGCCATATTTTTTACTAAAATCTCACCTTTGGACATCTCATGAGTAAAGCTTTACCTGTTATTGTCGCAGCCGTTTTAGGCGGAGCAGCCCTTATACCGATTTATTATGCAACTCAACACCCTACTACTGAACTTGGCGCAAAAGCAGACAAAAATGCAGGGCCGGGCGCAAAAATCAGTTATGCTTTAGGTTATGAAGTTGCGAAACAAACGCCACCAGAATTAGAAACAGCTGCTTTCATCACTGGTTTCCGCGATGGCCATGCAGAAAAACCTGCTGCCTACACCGAGGAAGAACTACAAGCTGCTTATGTAGAATTCCAAAAAGAATTACAGCAAAAACAAATCGAAGCAACCCAGAAAGCAGAAGCAACAGGTAACTCCTTCTTAGCTGAAAATGCAAAAAAAGAAGGCGTGAAAACCACAGCCTCAGGGTTGCAATATAAAATTATTACAGCAGGAACAGGTAAACAACCAACGGCTGCGTCTGTGGTCAAAGTTCATTATAAAGGTCAATTGACCGATGGCACTGTGTTTGATAGTTCATATGATCGTGGTGAACCAATCGAGTTCCCGCTCAATCAAGTCATACCTGGCTGGACTGAAGGCTTACAATTAATGAAAGAAGGCGGTAAGGCAACACTTTATATTCCTGCCAACTTAGGTTACGGCGAACAAGGTGTGCCTGGTTCTATTCCACCGAATAGTACATTGGTTTTTGATGTCGAACTCATCGCAGTAAAATAACAGATATAGGGAGAGCATGTGCTCTCCCTTATTTTTGCAAAAGCACTTTGGAAGAAATAATGAAAAAATTAAGTCTTATTTTAATGACATCCGTGATGGGTACTGCTTATGCAGCATCGATTACTTTAAAAAGCCCACAACAAGAGCAGTTGGGTTATAGTTACGGTTATTTAATGGGTAAAGGCAATGCCAATACCCTGAAAGATTTGGATATTAATGCATTCGTGCAAGGCTTAAAAGAAGCGACACAGGGAAAAGTAGCATCTTTGACTGATGAAGACATGGCAAATGTGCTTAATCAATATAAAAAACGTATAGAAGCAAAGCAACTGGTTGAATTTCAAGAGATCGCTCAAAAGAATGATCAAACAGGAAAAGCCTTTCTCGCTGAAAATGCGAAAAAGGCCAATATTGTAACCACCAGATCAGGTTTACAGTACCAAGTCATTCAAGCGGGCAAAGGTAAATCACCGAGAGCGAGCTCTACGGTTAAAGTCAATTATGAAGGGCGTTTACTTGATGGGACCGTGTTTGATAGTTCGATCGCACGCAACCATCCTGTCGAGTTTCAATTGAATCAAGTAATCGCAGGTTGGACTGAAGGCGTTCAAACCATGAAGGTAGGTGGTAAAAGCCGTTTCTTTATCCCAGCCAATCTCGCCTATGGTGAGGTGGGTGCTGGTGATGGAATTGGTCCAAATAGCACCCTGATTTTTGATATTGAATTACTGGAAATAAAATAATTTAAAATCCCCCTTCGAGCTGCGACAACCGCAGTTCAAAGGGGGAAACGTTCAAATTCAATGCTTTAAATGTCTCGGTTTAAATCCTGTTAGCAATAATCCGACAACATACGCCACGACACCAAGCACACACAAACCAGCAACTTCAGCCACACGTAGCCATTGAGAAATATCACCTTGATACCACGTAAGGCCATACCATAACGCTAAAATCATGATGAGATTGGCCACTGCAAACTGGAATGCCAGTTTTTTCCAATGCGCGCCAAAGCGATAGATATTGCGTTTGTGTAAATAGAAATAAAGTAGACCTGCATTGACCAAAGCTGAACCTGAAGAGGCCATAGCCAGTGCCATATGCTCTGCTTGCCAACCATTTAACTTAAAGATACCAATAAATATCACGTTTAAAATCGCATTGGTCGCCACGGCGATTAACCCGACCCGTACTGGTGTTTTGGTGTCTTGCTGAGCATAGAAACCCGGGGCAAACACCTTAATCAACATAAACGAGATCACACCAGCACTCATACACTGCAAGGCCAAAGCAGTCATTTGTGTATCTTCTAACGTAAATTCACCACGTTGAAACAGCGCTTGAATAATCGGTGTGGACAGCATAAATAAAGCAATACTGGCTGGAATCCCCACCAGCATGATGATTTTAGCAGCCCAATCCAACATACCTCTAAATTTACTTTGATCTTGTTCAGCATGGCGTGCTGAAAGTGATGGCAGGATCACCGTCCCGATCGCAACCCCAATCAATCCCAGTGGTAGTTCAGTCATACGCTCTGCACTGTATAGCCATGACACCGAGCCATCCTGCATAAAGGATGCCCAAATCGTATTCAGCAATAAGTTAATTTGCGTGACGGATACACCAAATAAAGCAGGTAACATTAACTTTAAAATACGATTCACACCCTCATGTTTAAAATCAACTTTAGGTGGTATCAGTAAATTTTTCTTCCATAGCTCAGGAATTTGAATGGCCAGTTGCAAAACACCAGCAACCACCACGGCCCATCCAAGCGCCATGATCGGTTCTGCCATATAGGGAGTTAGCCACCACGCTCCTGCAATCATGGCAATATTCAGTAATACTGGAGCAAATGCAGGTGAAGCAAATGAACCATAACTATTTAGAATACTGCTGGCAAAAGCCGTCAGTGACATAAACATCAGATAAGGGATAGTTAGACGAAACAGGTCAACAGCAAGGTTAAACTTCTCAGTATCACTATGGAAACCGGGCGCATAGATATAAATAATCACAGGTGCAGCAACCATCGCCACAAAGGTGAGCAATGTCATTGCGGTCAGCAAGCAACCAAAAACACGACTAATTAGAATTTGAACTTCTGCATGGGTGCGACTGGTTTTATATTCCGTCAGAACAGGAATAAAAGCTTGAGAAAATGCCCCTTCAGCAAACAAGCGCCGAAAAAAGTTGGGAATACGAAAAGCAACCACAAAGGTGTCAAAATCTTTGCCCGCCCCAAATACATTCAACAACACGATATCACGTACCAATCCCAGAACTCGGGATAACATCGTCATTGCACTGACAATTATTGTCGATCGCCACAATGCCATCGCACTCACCTACGGCTTATCTTTCAAAAGCGTTATTGTAATGAAAGTAAAAATAGATTTCGTTGTGAAATCATAAATTCGATCATGTTTTTTTAGAGTTTGCCTGAATCGCTAGCAAACGACGGAACAACGACCAATCAAAGTGTAAACCTGGATCTGTTTTACGTTTAGGTGCAATATCAGAATGACCTGCAAGATGATTTTGGATTTTGGGATAAGCTTGACGTAATATCTGTACCACCTCGACCAGTGACTGATACTGTTCAAGTTCAAACGGCAAATCATCACTCCCCTCTAGCTCAATGCCAATCGAATAATCATTGCATTCTGGTTGGGCTAAATAACTGGAACGGCCTGCATGCCAAGACCGGTCATTAAAATTGACAAATTGAATCACTTCGCCTGTGCGTAAAATCAGCAGATGCGCTGAAACTTGCATACCTTCGATGGTTTGAAAATAAGGATGTACCGACCAATCTAGCTGATTCTGAAAGAATTGTTGAATATAACCCCCACCAAATTGAGATGGTGGCAAGCTGATATTATGAATCACGATCAATTGAATGTCCGTCTCTGCAGGACGTGCATTAAAGTTAGGTGAAGCAATTTGCGTTGCACCTTGTAATATTCCATCTCGAACTTGAGCAAATCTAGATTGCGGCATTGTCACTCGAATCAGCAATTTAATATTAATATTTTCCATTCTGACATGCTTTATTCGCAATAATCGAGATCAAATACTTATTTTTTACGAGGACGATGCTAATATAATGCACACGTTTTTTGGTCAGAATATACTGGAAATGCTATGAGTATTCCTCAATCTTTGCTTGAACAATCTATTCAAATCAATATTCAACAAGCATTACAAGAAGATATTGGGGACGGCGACATTACCGCCATGCTTTCACCTGCGGATGAACAAGCTACAGCCACCATTATCACGCGTGAGAATATGGTTTTGGCAGGTCAACCTTGGGTTAACGCTTTAATTCAGGCTTTTGACAGCTCAGTACAAATCACGTGGTTAAAACAAGAAGGTGATGTGGTTACAGCCAATGAAGCCTTTTTAAAACTTGCTGGTTCGGCACGTAGTTTGTTAACAGTGGAACGCCCAGTTTTAAACTTTGTACAAACCCTTTCCGCTGTGGCGACCAAAACAGCCAGCTACGTGAAACAGCTCGATGGTTTACACACCAAATTGCTTGATACCCGTAAAACACTTCCGGGTTTGCGTATCGCGCAGAAATATGCCGTTGCCGTAGGTGGTGGTCAAAATCATCGTCTTGGTTTATTTGATGCCTTTTTGATTAAAGAAAATCACATTATGGCGGCTGGTGGTATTGTTCAAGCGATTGCTCAAGCCCATCAGATTGCACCTGGAAAACCCGTCGAAGTTGAAGTTGAAACGTGGGATGAACTTAATCAAGCACTTGAAGCAGGTGCTGATATTGTGATGTTGGATAATTTCAGCCAACAACAAATGATTGATGCAGTGAAGCATGTTGCGGGGCGTTGTAAATTAGAAGCCTCTGGCAATATCACCATTGAAAATTTGCGTGAAGTTGCCAGCACAGGTGTGGATTACATTTCAATGGGTGTTTTAACCAAAGATGTTCGCGCTGTGGATTTATCTATGCGTTTTAATGCTTAAACCTGTTGGTCTTTTTGCTGCTGAGTCGATTGCGGCGAATCCAGTGCTTGAGATTCGGTCTCTTGCCATGCTGATTCCGCTTCAGTCGATTGGCTAGATCGTGGGTCAATCGCCATTAAAATAAAAGTGACGGCGGTGAGAAATATTAAAAAAACTTGTAACATCATTATCTCTTTTCTTGCAGTGTCCTCAATATAGCAAAGCAAAATGGGGCAAATTCGCATGCTCTGTTACAGTATGCAAAGGCTCAGTGTGCTTATGTTTAAGATATGAGTCGGATCAGCTTCCTCACTTGGCTATTGATTATTTTACTTTGTGTTTACTGATTCTTTTTTCGTTAACTTTTCAGCATAAGCAGCCTAGCATCCGTCTAGACTGCTTATTTCAAACCAATATAAAGCGCTTATGATTGAATAAAGCCCATATATGGATCAGAAATAGAATCTTCATTGGTTTCAATGCGCCCAGCAAAACGACGGCGATAACTTGGTTCGTTTTGAATGCTGACGGTGAAATCATACCATCCACCAAACTCAGACATATCCCAACTGAGTTCCTTTTCATTCGCCGCAGTTTCGATTTGCCATGTTTTATTGGATAAATAAGCATTGGCTGTCACAACCAACTGTGCCGTTTGTGCTGCATCATTCCGCACTTTCAAGAAAAGTTTGGAATCGCACTCCTCCATACACACGCGAATTTCTGGAAGTGCTCCTAACTGCGTGGCTTGTACCAAGTCCCCAGCAAAACTGCGATGGAAACCATTCGGTCCCAACACCCATAGGTCATATTGATGATCTTTAGTCTGCCAGACATCATCGAGTTGCTTCCCCGCTTCCACCATGTAACGGCGTGGGATCGCGTCTAAATTCAACTTGTCATAAACATGGAATACTGCAGCTTGTGTTCCTGTATTGGAGAACATTAATTTAACAGTTTTCGTGACCACATCGACTTTGGCACTGCTATGCAAAACATACGGCAATGCACGTGATGGTCGTATTCCCATGTCTTGAACAGGATAGGTTTGGCTTAAAGGACGACTGACCTGTGCCAAGCGTTCCTGAGCTTTACGAATCGCATCAACCTCTGTTTTTGTTTTCTTACCAGCTAAATCAGGCAAAGGTAAAAGATTTGGCGTTTTAAAGTTAAATGCTGAGCTTAAGTCCCCACACACCGCACGACGATACGGACTAATATTAGGTTCTTGTACATCAAAACATTGTTCCAAGAAACGAATCACCGAAGAATGATCAAATACTTGAGAATTGACCCAGCCACCACGACTCCATGGGGAAATAATGTACATCGGTACTCGAACACCGGGGCCGTATACACCCACGCCATTACTCACTTTTGGATCAGTAAAGTTTGGCTGTCCTGCTGAAGCTTTAGCATGCGTGGCATACTCATAGGACATCTGATCATCGCTTAAGGTGGATTTGCCATGTACTACACCTGAAGCATCCATCGAAGGTGCACTTGGCGAAGGTATATGATCAAAGAAACCATCATTTTCATCAAAATTGATTAAGAAAACTGTCTGACTCCATACTTCTGGATGCTCAGTTAACGCATTTAACGTTTCTTGGATATACCACGCTCCTTGAACTGGGCTAGACGGTCCAGGATGTTCGCTATAGGTTGCCGGTGCAATTAACCAACTTACTTGGGGTAACTGCCCATTGGCAATATCTTCTTTAAATGAACCCAAAAAACCACCATCTGGCATGGTATTGGCGATCCCTTTATACAAAGGCTGTGCGGCATCAATAGCCGGATCATAGGCGGGGCAAATGGTAATATTATTCACTGGTTTACCTGATAACACATTGGCACGACGGTATTGTTTAAAACCAGCCAAGGGATTGTCGGTAAAATTATCAGGCATGTTTTGATAGACCTTCCACGTTACACCCGCCTGTTGTAAGCGTTCAGGATATGTGGTCCAGTCATAGCCGACGGTGGATGGCCCGATTGAGTCCAAATCATTGACTACACTGGCAACATTTGCGCCTGTTGGGCCATTGGTTCCTGTCCAGATAAACATACGGTTTGAGTTGGTTCCTGTATGCATGGCACAGTGATATGCATCACACAGGGTAAAAGCATTGGCTAATGCGAATTGGAATTCCACCTCTTGTTGCTTGTAATAGCCCATTGACTGTGGCTGCTTATATTGCACCCAACTGCCCATCCGTCCATGATCCCAAGCATACTGACCATCTGTCCATGAATGGGGTGTGCCACTCACCCGCTGTGCATTGCCACGGCTACTGTCTAAATGATAGGGATAAACTTTATTTCTATTGGCATCATATTGTTCCCACACTGTACGACCTTGGCTTAAAGGAATGGTAAATCGATCACCAAAGCCACGTACCCCTTTTAACGTCCCAAAGTAATTGTCAAAAGAACGATTTTCTTGGGTCAAAATCACCACATGTTTAACGTCTTTAATGGTTCCTGTATCGACCTTAGCATCAATCGCGAGGGCTTTTTGAATACTCATTGGAAAACTGGTAAGTGCAGCGGTACCAAATAATGCTTTGGTTGAATTTAATAAAAAGTCACGACGGTTCATTAATTATTTCCTTATTGTTATTATTTAGGGTGCACAGTGAATAGTACAGTCTGAAGTTGGCGGTTTTGGATTTGGCGTGGTATTATTGTTATCGCCATTATCACTTTCATTACAAGCACTTAATAAGAAAAAACTACTGCTGAGTAACGCTAAGAGGACGTTTCGCATTTTACTATCCGTTAAATATCAGTGCAGATAGTCAATACAATATCAATGACAATACGATGATCATTTGATAGCAATTCGATGACAGAAAACCAGACAAAAAAAAGGCGGTCTAAAATTTACAGACCGCCCGCACTATCAACTGGAGCTTACCAACCGAGAGCTTGCTGTTGCTTCAGAATCAATTCAGCGATTCCTTTTTCAGCAATCTCTAACATGTCATTACACTGTTGGCGAGTAAACGGTTTATCTTCTGCCGTTCCTTGAATCTCAATAAATTCGCCCGCCTGTGTCATCACCACATTTAAATCAGTTTGGCAATTTGAATCTTCTTCGTAGCACAAGTCGAGGTGAACTTCGTCTTGATACATCCCTACCGAGATGGCTGCGACTAAACCTTTTAACGGGTCATGTTTAATCTTTTTATTACTTAACAACACATTCATGGCATCCACCAATGCCACGGCTGCCCCTGTAATCGCTGCAGTACGTGTACCGCCATCAGCTTGGATCACATCACAGTCGATCGTAATGGTATTTTCACCGAGTTTTTTCAGATCAACCATCGCTCTAAGGCTACGACCAATCAGACGTTGGATTTCCTGAGTACGGCCCGACTGTTTCCCACGCGCGGCTTCACGATCACTACGGGTATGGGTTGAACGCGGTAACATGCCATATTCTGCGGTTACCCAACCCTGTCCTTTTCCTTTTAAAAAGCGTGGAACCGAATTATCAATGCTAGCGGTACACAATACTTTGGTATGACCAAACTCAACCAGAACTGAACCTTCTGCGTAACGGGTATAATTACGGGTAATTTTTACCTCACGTAATTGGTCTAATGCTCTTTGGTCAATACGCATAACGATTCCTTAAAACGATGGCACAAATATAATTGCCCCATAGTATATCTCAATTACACGCACTTTCCCTTTTACTTATTGGTGACGAGCACCGCTTTATGGCTAAAACGATGCTCTATCTTGATTAAGCAGCTTTACCAAACATGCCTTTCACCGCAGCAGTAAAGGTACGTTTGGTCGCCACCAAACGATCTACCACATTGTCAGGCAATGAGTGCACCGCCAGACGTTTATACACACTCACGATCTGAGATCCAAAGGGAGCGGTATTGTATTGTTGACCATACTCTGCACAGACTTCACGTACTTTAGGTGCCATCTCGATATAACGGTTGGCAGGCACATCAGGGAACAAATGATGCTCAATTTGATGGCTCAAGTTACCACTCAAGAAATGCATGATTTTACCGCCAGTAAAGTTTGCTGAACCACGAATCTGACGTAAGTACCACTCTGCTTTGGTTTCATTATCAATGTTGTCAGTGATAATTTCAGAGTCTTCTGTGAAATGACCACAATAAATCACAGTCGATGCCCAGTAGTTACGGATCAAGTTGGCAAAAAAGTTACCAGCCAATACTGGCAAGAACATTGGGCCAGCAATCACTGGGAACAACACATAATCTTTACCAAACTGACGTAGCATTTTTTTACGTAGATTTTTAGATTCTACATATACTTCTTTCCAGGTTTTGGTGCCATCAAACAACACTTTTTCCATCTCTAGACGTTGCAAAGCCAATAGCCATTCAAAACCCGTCGATAAAAACAATCCCATTGGCACGTTGAACAAAAAGCGTGGTTCCCACTCTTGCTCACGGCTCATGCGCATCACACCATAACCGCTAATGTCATGATCCATGCCATACACATTAGTATAAGTATGATGCTTATAGTTATGGGTATATTTCCAGTCTTCACCGGTACACACCGTATCCCAGTCATAGGTTGCACCGTTAAGCGATGGATCGTTTAACCAATCAAACTGACCGTGCATCACGTTATGGCCCAATTCCATGTTTTCGACGATCTTAGACACACCCAACATCGCTGTACCAAGCAACCAAACAGGTGGAATCCAGCCACCGAACATCAACATGCCACGTGATGCAATTTCGGTGTAGCGTACAAAGTTACGTACTTTATAGATATAATCAGAATCTTCTTTGCCAATTTTAGCCATGGTTTCAGTACGGATGGCATCAATCTTACGGCCAAACTCTTGTACTTCTTCTGGTGTTAATGCACGGCTTGTGTTACTGCCAAATTTGATTGGAGGAATCGTTTTAGTCGGATTTACTGTCATCATGTTCATAATATTATACTCTATCTGTTCAATATGAATTAAAGGTCAATCTCAACGGGACTCACTGCTTCACTCACACACAATTTGATTTGCACATTGTTTTGGTTATCGATTTCACCTGTAAGTTGATTTTTCACTGCACCACTGATCTTGGTACAAACACAGGTATTACAAATCCCCATACGGCAACCAAAAGATGGTTTCAAACCCGCAGCTTCAGCACTGGCCAACAGATTGCCACGGCCTTCAAACTCTTGCATACTGCGACGGAAATTGACTGGTTGGATTTGAGCATCCACATCCATCGTCACTGGCAAGAAGCTTTCTTGCGTTAAACGGTCTAACCAACCACGTTTCGTCCAGATTTGACGTGTCGCTTTCATCAAACCTGGAGCAGCACACACATAGGTTTGGCATTGAACAGCATCGGCACACAAACGGTCCAAAGTTTCTTCATCAAAATAAGCAGGTTGTTCAGCACTATCGACAATAATGTGTAGGTTAAAGTGCGCATATTCTGCTGCTAGTGTTTCCAATTCAGTACGGAACGCTGGATCACGTGAGTAATAAATCAACGTCACAGGTTGATTTGAACGTGCTAATGCCTGTTTCGCAATCGGAATAATCGGCGTAATACCACTACCCGCAGATACCAAAAGAATCGGTTGTTTACCTTCTTCTGTATCAAAGTCTTTTAGCGTAAATTCGCCCATCGCCTGAGTAATTTCAATCACATCACCAGCACGTGCGCTGTTAGCTAAATAGTTAGATACACAACCTTGTTTTTTGATACCTAACACCAATTTGTCGTGACTTGGTGAACTCACCAAACTATACGCTCGTTGATGCTGCACACCATCAATACGAACCGTCACCATCACAAATTGACCAGGCTGATAGGTTGTAAATTTATTGTTACTGCTTAAAGTGACCTTGATCATTTCATCTGCAATAGGCTCAATCGCTTCGATTTTTGCCATAATGCGGCGCAAAGTCCACATCGGGTTAACCTTTGCAAGGATAAAATCAACGAAATCTTCTCTAACCCAATGTGGCTGATAGCTTAACTGTGCGCTCATAAGTTCCTCGTTTTGTATCTGGCTATTTATATTGAGTGAACAACTGTTCGTATAGTGAACATGTGTACACTATATTTATTTGTGTTCACTGAGTCAACACTTGTTCACTAATTTTTTGATTATTTTTTCTACTTTTTTTTAAATAATTAAAAAGAATGAAGAAATAAGTAAGGCATAGAGCACATTTAGCCATTACAACCAAGCCATTCATTTCAAAAGCCGAAGAATCTGTCTGATTTAGCAACCGATTAAGACTAAAAAAAACCTATTTTTTTTGCTAGACTCTACAGTATAAATTTTATGGATCTTATTCATGTCGATTAGAGATGAACGAAAACAACAGAGTCGTCAGGCTCTACTGGATGCAGCGCTCCATCTCAGCACGTCTGGGCGCTCATTTAGTAGTATTAGTTTGCGTGAAGTTGCTCGCGAAGTTGGTTTAGTACCAACCGCTTTTTATCGTCATTTCCAAGATATGGAGGCACTGGGGCAAGAGCTGGTTGATCAGGTGTCATTACATCTCAAGAGCTTGATTCATCAGTTGGGTCAAAGCTATCTAAAACACAGCGGCGCAGCTAAAACTCGCAACAGCATCGAACTTTTTGTACAAGCCGTGAATCATAGCCCACAACAGTGGCAGTTTATGATTGCAGAACGTTGGGGTGGCTCTGAAACGGTACGCATTGCTATCGCACGCGAGATTGAATTTCTGATTGAAGATTTGGCAGTTGATTTATACAAACTCGACACCTTTAAGCACATTAAAGAAGACAAATATCTACAAGTACTCTCAACCATCTTGATCAACATGTCATTTACGTGGGCGATGACGTGGATCAATCTACCTAAACAATTTTCGATTGATGATTTATTAGAACAACAAAATTTGTTTATTGAGAATGCAACCACTCAAGTACGGTTGTTGTTCCGGGGTATCTCTAACTGGGAACCACAAAACGCTTGATCATATCGACGCCACAGTTTGATATATAAAAGCATTGCTTAGCGTTATGATGCATTAGACAATAACGCGATGCCGTTTAGAACACTATGAGGAGCTTAAAAGCATCATGAATCCTGATCGTCATACTCAGTTCTTAATTCGTAAAGAAAAAATTTTACAGGTTGCTGAAAAGTTATTATTAGAAAATAACCAAGAAATGACCCTGGATGAACTGGTTGCCGAATTGGACATTGCCAAAGGTACCTTATACAAGCATTTCAGAAGTAAAAATGAGTTATTACTTGAACTTATTATTCAAAATGAAAAAGAAATTTTAAAAATTTCAGACCAATACCATACTGATATCAAAGAGTATGCGCCTCGCTATATGTTGCATCATCTCATGGCCCCTAGTCGTACTATTTTACTGCATCAGCTAGAAGAACACTTGACCATGACGGAGTCTAAGCTCAAGCATCTCTTTGATGAGCTGTATGCAATTCGTCAGCAACGTATTGTTTCACTCAAAGACATGACTGAGAAATATTTAAAATCACTGAATTATGATATGTCGATTCGTGATTATTTGTCCTATATCTGGTCACTGACCTATGGTGCAGCGCTTTTACTCAATTCGAGCTATTACCAGCGTTCGATCGGTTCCCGCGAAAAACTGATTAATCTATATATTAATCAGGCTTTGTCTTTACCGACCCAAACGGTGCAAATTGATTTAACTGCGTTCCAACAAGAACAACAATAAATGCAAAAAAGGACTGTTAATACAGTCCTTTTTTAGCTCTAAAGGATTGGTAATCTAGTTACCTTTACGCTCTTTTTCTAACAAATAATCAACTACTTGAGTGACTTTAGCATCTTCACCTTGTACTACATACTTACCGTTCACCACCACCGCTGGAACACCAGTCAACTGATATTGCTGTGCCAATTTATTTGACTCAGCGATTTTTGCAGTAATCGGGAACGAGTTAAACATGCTATTAAATTTCTGTTCTGGCACGCCATAACGCGCAAAGAATTTTGCTTGAGACGCTTGATCAAAAATTTGCTGACCACCGTCATGGATGGCATGGAAAAGTGGAATATGGGTCTTCTTACGCACGCCTAAAGCTTCAGACACATAGTAACCGCGAGCACCCTGTTCCCATACTTTATTCATAGCGGCTGGAGTACGCAGAAAATAAACATCTTTTGGAATTTTCTTTAACCAAGTTTGCATGTGTGGTTCAAGGTTAAAACAGTGCCCACATCCGTACCAAAAAAATTCGCGCACTTCGAGTTGACCAGCAGGTGCTACGGTCTTAACAGGATTTGCCACCACGGTATAATCTTTGCCTGCCACAAAATCTGCAGCCATTGCATTCATCGAAAATGAGATAACAGCGGTGCTTAAAACACCAAATACTAACTTTTTCATTGCCTTTGCTTTTCCTCTAAGCATTTTTCGTAAGTTTATATGCTAAATATAAAACAAACACGAACAATTCGTTTTGCTTCTGTGAAGTTTTTTATTCGATTTATCGCTTTTTTTTCTAGAATCGCTACACTAGGGTCAGATCATTATGCCAATAAATAGAGGTGACTCCATGTCGCAATTGAATGTTGACCCGCAAGAAATCGCAAAATTTGAAGCATTGGCTGCCAAATGGTGGGATCAACATTCGGAGTTCCGTCCACTGCATCAAATCAACCCATTACGTCTTAACTGGATTGATGAACGCGTCAGTGGCTTAGCCGGCAAGAAAGTCCTTGATGTCGGCTGTGGGGGTGGCATCTTGGCAGAAAGCATGGCGCGTCGTGGTGCAGATGTATTAGGTATTGATATGGGTGAAGCGCCACTTGCTGTTGGCCGCTTACATGCCCAACAAGACAATGTGCAAAACATTGAATATCGTCAAATACCTGTAGAGCAACTGGCACAAGAGCAAGCAGGTCAATACGATGTGGTCACTTGCATGGAAATGATGGAGCACGTACCAGATCCAGCGTCTATCGTAAAAGCCTGTCAAACACTGGTCAAACCTGGTGGACACGTGTTCTTCTCCACCATTAACCGTAATCCAAAATCCTATTTATTCGCGATTATTGGCGCGGAATATGTGTTGCGTTTATTGCCTAAAGGCACCCACGACTATCATAAATTCATTCGTCCATCAGAAATGGCACATGATATTCGTAATGCAGGTCTAAGCCTCAAAGAGATGACCGGCTTACATTACAACCCGATCACCAAACATTATTGGTTAGCGCCGAATGTTGACGTCAACTACATGGTTCACACCACGAATACAGGTGCGTAATGAAAGCTGTTTTATTTGATCTTGATGGCACACTCATCGACACCGCCGCAGATTTTATTCGTATTATTCAGCAGATGTGTCGGGATGAACACCGTCCAGTTGTAGACCCTGAAACCATTCGCACTCAGGTTTCTGAGGGGGCCCGTGCCATGGTGAAATTGGTTTATCCAGAATTGGATATTACTGATCCCGTGTTTCTCGCACACCGCCAACGCTTTTTAGATGTCTACGGCGAAAATATCGTGGTTGATACCAACCTGTTTGAAGGCATGTATCCTTTACTAGAAGAACTGGAAGCACATCAAATTCCGTGGGGCATAGTGACCAATAAACCCCGTGGTTTAAGTAAATTACTGCTCGCTGCCTTACAGCTGACAGAACGTTGTGCGGTGCTGGTTTGTCCTGAAGATGTCAGTAAAACGAAGCCTGATCCTGAACCAATGTATTTAGCAGCAAAGCAGCTCCAGCTCGATGCGAAAGACATTATTTATGTTGGTGATCATCCACGTGATATAGACGCAGGTCGCAACGCAGACATGTATACCATCTTAGCTGCCTATGGTTATTTACCGGTCGAATCACGAGATGATCTCGCCGCTTGGCAAGCAGATGCAGTTATTCAAACCGTCCCTGAACTTCATCAATTACTCAAACAGAAAATCACAGTGTTGTCAGAAAATCAGGGTATGATGAGTTAAATAAGCAAGATAACAGGAGGCATAACAATGAAATATTCAGAATATCAACCTCGTGCAGATTTACTTAAAGATCGTATCATCCTCATTACTGGTGCGGGTGATGGTATTGGTCGAGCTGCTGCGATGAGTTATGCCCTACACGGCGCAACGGTTGTATTACATGGCCGAACCCTTAACAAACTCGAAGTCATCTATGATGAAATCGAGGGTTTAGGCGCTCCACAACCTGCTATTTTGCCTTTGCAACTTTCAACAGCTTCTAGCCATGACTATGAGCTTTTAGTTGATACGCTACAACAACAATTCGGACGTTTAGATGGTATTTTGCATAATGCTGGTATGTTGGGCGATCGGGTTGAGCTGGCAAATTATCCTGTAGATGTTTGGGATGATGTGATGGCGGTGAATTTACGTGCACCCTTTGCTATGACTCAAGCGTTGCTGCCTTTACTCGAAAAATCTGAAAATGCTTCTGTGATCTTTACCAGTTCTGGTGTGGGTCGTGAAGCACGTGCCTTGTGGGGTGCTTATTCAGTTTCTAAAATCGCGACTGAAGCCATGAGCAAAATTTTTGCTTTAGAAAACAGTTATCCAAATATTCGCTTTAATTGCATCAATCCAGGTGGAACGCGCACCGCAATGCGTGCCAAAGCCTATCCAGATGAAGATCCTAAAGTATTGCCAACACCTGATAGCATCATGCCTGCTTATCTTTATTTGATGGGCGATGATAGTTTAGAGATGAATGGCCAAAGTATTGATGCGCAAAGTTAACAACTTGATCAGAACAATTCAAAACAACATTGCAAACTGACCTTAAACTTGCCTTTATGATCGAAACGAGGAGAGATGCTCCATATTATTAATGGAATACTGAATCGATCTTCACAGTTTCTCTGCATTTTTAAGGTACAGTTTTCACATGAGAGACATCCGATATTAGGTGCATCATGAAAAATTTTTTCATTATCTTAATCTTAAGTTCAACCACCCTGTTTAGCAGCATGGGCAGTTTTGCAGGTCCACGATTTGATCGTGATGATGATTCACGTGGTAATAAACATGGTCGAAATTTTGAACGTCCGGATAATGACAATCGTATGCGTGAACGTCGTATGCGTGAAGAACGTGGTGTAGAGCGATTAAAACAACATCGCTGGCAAGCAGGTTACGTCATGCCTCAACATTATCGAGGAAATGGTTATAAGATTGATTATAAAGACAATAATCTACCTAAGCCTGGGCGTGATCAACAATGGTACAAAATCAATAATGATTACATCTTAGTTAACTCAAATGATAATAGCATTGTGCGTATCATGGCTTTCTAGACGCTTTACGCTTGTTAAACCAAAGAAAATTGAACTGTTGTTTTAGGAATCGGTTTATCTTTTGGTTTTTTTAGTTAGAATCAGATTCATTGATGTATATCTGAGATCGACATGGCGAATCAAATCACTGAAACTTCACAAAGTACAACACAAGATTATGTACATTGGTTTCGCCATTCTGCACCATACATCAATGCGCATCGCCATAAAACCTTTGTGCTGATGTTTAGTGGTGAAGCAGTCCAACACCAAAATTTCCAACATATCATTCATGATATCGCACTCTTACACTCTCTCGGTATTCGCTTGATTTTGGTCTATGGTGCACGCCCGCAAATCAATCAGAATCTGGGTGAAAGAGAGATTGAAACACCTTTTCATCAAAATCGTCGCATAACCACCCGTGAATCATTACCTGCTGTGATGAACGCAGTGGGTTCTATCCGTTTAGAAATTGAAGCACTTCTTTCTATGGGGTTGGCAAACTCGCCAATGTACGGCGCTCGCATTGATGTCGTATCAGGTAATTTTGTCACGGCCAAGCCCTACGGTATTCGTGAGGGCGTTGACTTCCAATTGACAGGTGAAGTTCGTTCCATCGATACCGATGCGATTCAGCGGCATTTGGACAACCACAATATCGTATTATTGGGACCTACGGGTTACTCAACTACAGGTGAAGTTTTCAACTTATTGGCGGAAGAGGTAGCAACCAAAACGGCGACTGCCTTAAATGCGGATAAGCTGATTTTCTTGGGTGAAAAACAAGGCCTGATGAATGAAAAGCAACAATTATTACGTGAGTTAAGCCCTCGCCAACTTGAATCCTATATCCAACAATATCAAGCACGCTATCCAGAATTTTCCTTACATCTCAAACAAGCACAGCAAGCCTCTTTGTCTGGCGTACATCGCGTACATTTGATTTCTTATACCTACGATGGCGCGTTGATTGAAGAACTCTTTACCCGTGATGGCATAGGAACCATGATCACCGATGCACATTATGAAGAAGTGCGTATTGCCAATATCAACGATGTCGGTGGCTTAATTAATTTACTTCGCCCACTTGAGCAAGAAGGAATTTTGGTTTATCGCTCTCGCGAATTGCTTGAAAGTGAAATCGAGCAATTTGCAGTAATTGAACGCGATGGAATGATCTTGGCATGTGCAGCACTCTACCCGATTTCATCGGCAGAAAATGAAACGCGTTCAGCTGAAATTGCCTGCGTTGCCGTGGACTCTAGCTACCGTAAATCCAATCGTGGCAGTCAAATCCTGCAATTCTTAGAAAACAAAGCCAAACAACAAGGGATTCAACAGTTATTCGTACTCACGACACGAACAGCGCACTGGTTTTTAGAACATGGCTTTGTACCCGCTCATATTGATGATTTACCCAATGCGCGCCAAGCCCTATATAACTACCAACGTAACTCGCTGGTGTTTAAAAAAGTACTGGTCTAATGAACCTGAAGATATTTTTATTTCTGATAAAGATATCTCCAATTCATCATGATTTCTGTTTAACAACGACAAGAACATCGATCCACTTGATCTACAAAAATAATAAAAATTAATTAAAACAATATTTTAATAAATTAAAAATGATTTCCTGTTATTCCATCTAAAGATAAGATTATTCGTTCTTCTTTTTTGCACTTTTCATCATAAGTAATGCCCGATTATTTATTTTTTATGCATTAAAAAAAGTTTTAGCTTGGTTGCTCATCTTATTGAAGTCTTTTTTGATTTTTCGGGGAGCAGCACCAACATGACCAGTCCTATTCATCGCTCATGGGCAACATACACTATTCTGGCAGTAGGTCTTGCCAGCGTGATCGGGATTGCAGGTTGTGCAAAAGAAACTGAGCAGCAAGACACCACAAAACAACAGACCACAACATTAAGCATCGGCTTTCAAAAATATGGCATCTTGCCGATTGTTAAAGCAAAAGGTGAATTAGAAAAAAGTCTTGCTGCTCAAGGTGTCCATGTCAAATGGGTTGAATTTCCTGCGGGTCCCCAGCTTTTAGAAGGTCTCAATGTTGGCAGTGTAGTTTTTGGTGAAGCAGGTGAAGCGCCCCCAATTTTTGCGCAAGCTGCCAATCCAAACTTGGTCTATGTTGCCAATCAACCTCCTGCTCCGACTGCCGAAGCGCTCATTGTGCAAAAAGACTCGACTATTCGATCCATACAAGATCTCAAAGGGAAACGTATTGCGCTCAATAAAGGCTCAAATGTGCATTACCTATTACTCAAGCTTTTAGAGGCAAATAAACTCAGCTTAAATGACATTCAACCCGTCTATCTTCCACCCTCCGATGCCCGCGCTGCCTTTGAAAAAGGTGCGGTTGATGCTTGGGTGATTTGGGATCCTTTCTTCGCAGCTGCACAACATCAAATTCATGCACGTGTGATTGCAAGCGGTGAACATTTGGTCAATAACCATCAATTTTATTTAGCAGATCGTAAATTTGCGGAAAGTCACCCTGACGCACTGAAAACGCTGGTCAGTACCCTCAATCAAACCACAAATTGGGTTAAAAACCATCCTGACGATGCAGCAAAATTATTAGAAAAACCGACTGGACTGGGGTTTGATGTTTTAAAAACCTCTATTTCACGTATGGGATTTGGCGTTCAGCCCATTTCTGCACAAGTCGCCAAAGAACAGCAGTATGTTGCCGATGCATTCTTTGCTCAGAAACTCATTCCAAAGCAATTGGTGATTCAAGATGCTGTACTTAAAAATGAAGTGAAATAAATTGCAGCTCCGACAATGTCCACAACCACATTGACTAGTCCGTCAAAAGCAATATAAGGAAATCTCAATGCAATATGCTCCACCGAACAAGAGTGATTGGTTTAAACATTTAAAATATCTATTGGTGATAACTAGCTTGAGTGCAGCATTTAGCAGTTCAGGTTGGGCGATTGATCCTACCGTTAAAGAACTGCGGATTGGTTTTCAAAAAAGCTCCATTAACTTTGCAATTGCCAAACAGCAAAAATTATTCGAGCAGGAGTTTCCAAATGCCAAAATTAAATGGAACGAATTTCCAGCAGGACCACAAATTTTGGAGGCATTAGCCGTTGGTTCTCTGGATATTGGGGTTACGGGTGATACACCACCGGTCTATGCACAGGCAGCAGGCAAACCTTTATATTACTTCGCTTATGAGGCAGCCAAGCCACTTTCCTCCGCGCTTCTAGTACCGAAGAATTCAACACTCAAGCAACTGAAAGACCTGAAAGGCAAACGCATAGCTCTACAAAAAGGTTCAAGCTCACATTATTTGCTGGTGCAGGCTGTCCGTAAGGCAGGCTTGAAATGGAGCGATATTACGCCGATCTGGCTAACACCTGCTGACGCACGAGCTGCCTTTCAAAAAGGTGCAGTGGATGCTTGGGCAATTTGGGATCCTTACTATGCTTCAGCCCAATTGGAAGATCAAGCTCGGGTGCTGGCAACAGGCAACGGCTTGAGTCCCAATTATACCTTTTATCTAGCCGCACCGAGCTTCATACAGAAGCATCCCAAAGCGACGTTAGGCTTGATCAAGCAAATCAATGTAGCAGACAAATGGGTACAGGCGCATCAGGTGGAAACCGCAAAGAGCATTGGACAGAGTACAGGTCTAAACACCTCCACCAGTGAACTGTTTATTAAACGTCGCCCTCGTCCATCCGCAGCCGCTCCCCTCAACAGCAAAGTCATTGCGGAGCAACAACAATTAGCAGACATTTTTACCCAGCAAGGCCTTATTCCCAAATCGATCAATATCAAACAGGCAGTTTGGCTCGCTCCATAACTTATAGGAACATCGACATGAATATTTTCTGGTTTATCCCCACTCACGGTGACAGTCGTTATTTAGGTACCAGTAAGGGTGCTCGTCAGGTCGATCATGCTTATATGAAACAAATTGCCGTTACAGTCGACCATTTAGGTTATGCCGGTGTTTTGATTCCTACGGGTCGTTCTTGTGAAGACCCGTGGATCACGGCGGCAAGCTTAATCGATGCAACCAAACAACTTAAATTCCTCGTTGCATTACGTCCAGGGATCACCACAGCTTCACTTGCTGCACGCATGGCAGCAACTTTTGATCGTTTGTCGAATGGTCGTATTCTCCTCAACCTTGTTACGGGCGGAGATGAGCAAGAACTAAAAGGTGATGGTCTGTATGAAGACCACAGCACTCGTTATCAGACAGCTTCTGAATATGTAAAAATTTGGCGAGAAATTCTCACTCGCTCGCATACGGGTGAATCATTTACTTTTCACGGCGAACGTCTCAGTGTCGATGATGCCAAACTACTCTACCCACCCGTACAAAAGCCTTATCCACCTTTATGGTTCGGTGGCTCATCAGACGCGGCAACTGAACTTGCCACTGAGCAAGTGGATACCTATTTGACTTGGGGTGAACCGCCTGCTGCGGTGAAAGAAAAAATCGAACACCTACGTGCAAAAGCGGCGGCTAAAGGACGTACGCTGAATTATGGTATTCGCTTACATGTCATCGTCCGCGAAAACAATGAACAGGCTTGGGCTGCTGCGGATGAATTGATCCAATACCTTGAT
Source organism: Acinetobacter sp. 2JN-4 (assembly GCF_003687745.1). NCBI lineage: Bacteria > Pseudomonadati > Pseudomonadota > Gammaproteobacteria > Moraxellales > Moraxellaceae > Acinetobacter > Acinetobacter sp. 2JN-4. The sequence continues at coordinate 137,601 of NZ_RDNY01000009.1, forward strand.
GATGAAACCATTGCCGCAGCACAGAAAAAATTTGCACAAATGGATTCTGTTGGGCAACAACGCATGGCTGCGCTACATGGGGGCCGTAAAGATCAGCTTGAAGTCTCACCTAACCTTTGGGCGGGTATTGGTCTAGTTCGTGGGGGTGCAGGAACCGCGTTAGTAGGTGATCCTGAAACCATTGCGGCACGTATCCAAGAATATGCTGATTTGGGGATTGATACCTTTATCTTCTCTGGCTACCCACATCTAGAAGAATCAATTCGGTTTGCTGAATTGGTGTTCCCATTACTGCCGCTTAAAACCCGAGAGAAACTCGCACAGCCGCATTTAACAGGACCATTTGGTGAAATCATTGCCAATAACTATGTGCCTGAGGTCAAACAACCCAGAAAAGTGATTAAGGAGAGCGTATGAGTGCACAGACGCTATTCAATAATGTTTCACGTGGAACACAAAAAATAGGCAAAAGTTTATTGCCTTGGCTGTTTCCAATTTTACTGGTTCTAATTTGGCAAGCAGCTTCTAGTTCTGGCTTATTACAAAGTCGAGTTCTACCTGCTCCTACAGCTGTCGTGAGTGCTTTTTGGCATTTATTGGTCAGTGGTGAGCTTTGGCAACACGTCAAAGTTAGTGCTGGTCGAGCGTTGTTGGGTTTGTTGATTGGGGGTGGCTTGGGGCTGATTTTAGGACTGTTAAATGGTTCATCGCGGATTGCTTCGACCTTACTTGATACCACCTTACAGATGATCCGTAACATCCCTGCACTGGCACTGATTCCATTGGTGATTTTATGGTTCGGAATCGATGAAACGGCCAAACTATTCTTGGTTGCTGTTGGTGTATTTTTCCCAATGTATATCAATACCTACCACGGTATTCGCTCAGTCGATCCTCAACTGATTGAAATGGGTAAGAGTTACGGACTCAATCGTTGGCAACTCTATAAAGACATTATTTTACCCAGCGCAATGCCTTCTATTTTGGTCGGGCTGCGTTTTTCTTTAGGGTTGGTTTGGGTCTTGCTCATCGTGGCGGAAACCATTTCAGCGCAAGCAGGAATCGGCTATATGACCATGAATGCACGCGAGTTTTTACAAACTGATATCGTATTGGTCGGCATTTTACTCTACGCCTTGCTGGGCAAATTAGCGGACGTATTGGCACAAGCTTTAGAACACTATTTATTACGCTGGCATGCAGGCTATCAAAAATAAAAAGGAGAAGAATATGAGTAACTTAAATTTAAATTTCTTTGATGACAGTTTAATCCAACCTGTGGCTGAGCCAGAAACGCCAACCGCTCCCGCAAATGGTGCAGACATTCTGATTGAACAACTCTATAAGTTTTATGGCGAGGTCAAGGTTTTAGAGGATTTAGATCTAAATATTCAAGCTGGGGAATTTGTTGCCATTGTAGGACGTAGTGGTTGCGGCAAAAGCACACTACTGCGTCTGATTGCCCAACTGGAAAAACCAAGTTATGGTGAAATTAAATTCCAGTCGGCACGTAACTTTCGGGAAGGCATCACCAGTGCCGATATTCGAGTGATGTTTCAAGACCCTCGCTTGCTGCCATGGAAGAACATCTTACAAAATGTACAATTAGGTTTAACCAAGACCCAGCATCATCTTGCAGAAACACTTTTAGCAAAAGTCGGTTTAAAAGACAAAGCGATGCAGTGGCCCGCACAACTTTCTGGGGGGCAGCGCCAACGGGCAGCTTTAGCGCGTGCCCTCTCCCATACGCCACGTATTCTGTTGCTGGATGAACCATTAGGGGCATTAGATGCATTGACTCGTTTGGAAATGCAAAAGCTCATTGAACAGCTGTGGAGAGAACAAGGCTTTACGGCGATTTTGGTCACCCATGATGTTAGTGAAGCAGTCCAACTTGCCGATCGGATTATTTTGCTCGATCAAGGACACATCGCTCACAACTTTCAGGTCAACCTGCCACGTCCACGTAAAAAAAGTATTGCGTTTGCACAACTCGAACAGCAAGTCCTTGATGCGGTTTTAGCCACCTAAAACCGCCTTATCAACATTAAAATGTTATTAAAACCATAAAATGCGAAGCGCTTGCCCTTCAATGCAGCCGGAATAATTTACAAATCATATAATTCAATTTTTAGATATCCATCATTATCAGACACATCGTTACCGTTAATCTAAGAACTACATTTTTTTTAATAAAAAACTGTGTTCTTGTGCACAAAACCGACAATTTATCTTACAATGTCAATGACATTTTTTGAATCAAGCTCGCAGATGGAACAGAAAAAAAGTACACAAAAGCGCAATCAACTGCTGAATGCTGCCCTAGATGTTTTTTCCGTCTATGGGTTCAGTGGCGCTAGTTTGGATGAGATTGCACAACTCGCTAGTATGCACAAATCTAATATTTTCTATTACTATGAAAATAAAGAGTCTCTATACGTCGAGGTGCTAACTACGGTGTTGCAAAAGTGGCTTGCGCCCTTGCAAACATTGGAATCAGAACTTGAGCCGACCGAAGCACTCACCCACTATTTAATTCAAAAGCTAGAAAGCTCACGCGATCAACCGAAAGCATCGCGTTTGTTTGCACTGGAGATTATCCAAGGTGCACCGCATATTTTACCGATCTTAAAAGGTCCTTTGAAAAAGCTATTTAAACGCAAAACCAAAGTGATCCAGATTTGGCAAGAACAAGGTAAATTGTCTAAAGAAATTGATCCTGAACTGTTTATTATCAATATCTGGGCAATCACCCAAAACTATGCTGATTTTTCCACTCAAATGGAAATGGTGACGGGTAAAACCTTGCGCAATCGCAGCATGTACCAACGCTCTATTGAACACACAGTACATTTGATGCTGTACGGCGCATTACCACGTTAAATTTTCTTCACAAGCCTTAATTTTAGCGTTTGAAATACACTAAAAAGCGACTTTATTAGTCGCTTTTTCTTGCCAAATGGTTAAGGCGATTATTCAACTGAACTAATCAAAAATTTGGAACATTGATTAAGAAACATACGTGGAACATGAATAGTCACGAAAATACCGTTCCAGTGTGCTTAACCCTGGAACGGCTTAGACTAAAATATTGATGCTAAAGAGGAAACTTCAAGCATTTCGTATAAGGCGTATTATGTTAATTTTAGTTTTTCTTCACTTTAAAACGAATATCTAAATACACTAGCGAAGAGTTCTATGAATATGAAAAATGAACCTTGGGTTGAGGATTGTGATCCATTGAAGCCCTATTATGGGAAATTAAGTAATCAGGAATATACCTATATTTCTGAAGTATTCACCTTATGGATTAATCATCATAATCATATTAATCCTGAAGTAATTTCTAAAAATAAAAAATTAAATTTGTTAGATTATTCAAATAATTACAGTGAAAAATGTAGTCAAGATTTATATGAGGTACTATGTGAGACTCTAAAGCACACTGACGGATATCTTTATTGGCTACCTATAAATAATGTAAAAAATGACAATATCTTTGCAGCATATTCTCCAGCAATGATTGCTAAGACTCCAATAGAAACTAAGTATTTAGACTATGCTTCTCGCTCTTTCTTGCAAATGCAAAACGGTGGATATGCCATCATTGAAAGTAACCAAAACTTTATAGCCTTAGTCATTGATGGCTACTATATGCAGGTAGCGTTACATTCAAACTTTATGAATGAGCAATTTCAAAAATATCTCGATAGTTGGAACGATATCGAAAAAAACCTTGATCAAACTACAGCACAATGCCTTTTACAGGCCTATTTCGTACAGTAGAAATTAGGGGGAATGAAGTCTACAAATTTCCCTATTTAACATAATGGGCGTTATGCGTAACCAGCTTGCAAGCTAAAGTAACTTTTAATTTCAACAATCTACCGATACGCAAAAGCCCACCCATACAAACTACAAGGCTAGACCTTTGCATTTAAAAATGTGCCTGATACAAAGCCAATAACTTTTGAGCGCCCAAGAGCAAGTTCTCTTCCCAGTCTAGATGGGCCGTATCATCCGCACCATCGGTAATATATTTGACTGAAATCAAACGCACATCCAACTTGCGGCAGACTTTTGCCAAGGCATAGCCTTCCATATCCACTAAATTACAGCTTACTTTCGGCTGTCCTGTTTCGAAGGAATCTCCCGTTCCACAAATCCCTTTAGGTAAATACTCAAAATGGGGCTGTGCATGAATTTCGGCAGGAATATCCTCATCCATTGGCGTGACACCCACCGCAAAACCTAAGGGAGACACATCCATATCCCGCTGCACAAATGTGGTCACTTCAACCAGACTATGTGCATTAAAATGCGAACTCCCCGCACTACCCAAATTGATTAAAGTCTTACATCCTGTTTTTTGAATCACCTCAAAGGCTTTAAATGCCGCATTGATTTTGCCAATTCCGCTGTAATGAACATCAATCCCCGCCTGTTCAAACAGACCTTTAGATTCATTTGGCAAAGCCATAATTAAGGCAACATCAGCACGCATACACTAGAACTCGTTTCAGGTAAAATTGAAAACCATATATAAAAAAGCTGTGGTCATCCACAGCTCAAATATTATTGCATCTTCTGCTGCAGTGCGACCAAGCAAGGAGAGAAAAATAATTGGCCACTATATGCGCCCGCCACTGTTTTCTTCATGACCAAAGCCCATAAGCCAACTAAAAGTAAGCTTAAAACCACAGCAACATACTGTAGCGCATCAATATGTAATTGATGTGCCAAATTAAAGATCGCTAAGATAAAGACCCCAAATGGAAAGGTCAGACCCCACCACCCTAAGTTAAATGGAATGCCAGTTCGCGCATGTCTCAGTGTGGTTAAAATGGCGATACCGAACCACCATACCCCAAAGCCTAACAACACTAGACTCGCTACAATCCCGAGAGCAGGCAATAATATTGCTAAGCTTTCAAAACCCATGGCTTGCATAATCCGTGGTGCTTGCTCACCCAATAATAGTAAGGCCAATGCCCCTGTACCAATCGGTCCTAAACACAACCAACTTGAGATCGCCACCTCTTTCTCAGGCAATTGATGCAAGGCCAAGCGCAACATCAAAATCGTCAATACCGCAAAAGCAGGCAAAACAGAAATTCCCCACAGCACATAACCCGTGATCAAAATATAAAAAGCATGTTGATCTGCGGCCAAATGTTGTACTAACAGACCAGCAGAACTTGCTGCAACCTCACACGCCACGATCGGTAATAACCAGACTGCGGTCATACGATGTAAATGATGATCTTGACAGCTAAACATACAAAATGGCACGAGCCACGCAATCACAACGGCAAGAAACACATCGATGTACCAAAGATATTGTGCAATTTGAATGGCAATATCACCATATAACGCCGTACCAAAATTGAGAAAACCATTGGCAATCGTTGCCAAGCCCATCGGAATTGCACCCAAAAACAAGCTCATATTGGGATGTGTGAAAATCTGCTTGGCTTCTGCTGGAAACAGAATCCAACGTAAGACATAAAGAACACTAAAAGTGCTAAATAACAGAATATTGAACTGCCATAATTTGGTTGCCAGCATAAACATGAGCGATGACGCAAAAGGTAACTGTGCTAAAATCATTGCCACGACACCCGTTCCCATGGTTGCAGTAAACCAGTTCGGGGTAAAATGACGAATCACATCTCTGCTCTGTTGTAACTGGTAAAATGGCTTTTTCATCTCTAGCTCTAAGTAAGCGGCGATAAAGGAATCTTATTCCAATCCGCAAATAAGAAAAATTGATTTATTTTTATTTAATAGATCAATTTAATTGATATATAGTTCTTAAATATTGAAAATATCTTGTATAAAAACACAACAACAAGACGAAACGCTGAGAATATGGCAAAATACACCCTTTGCAAAATTCGTTGAATTTAACGCCCATGAAGTTGCTTCGTCTCAACGCTTTATCGCCAGATTTTCAGTTACCGCCGACTGCGGTAACGATTGGCAATTTTGATGGTGTCCATTTAGGACATCAAGCGATGATTGCTCAACTCAAAACATTGGCAGCAGCCAAAGGCTTAAAAACATTAGTGATGATTTTTGAGCCACAGCCTCTCGAATTTTTTAAAGGTTATGATGCTCCACCACGCATTAGCTCTCTACGCGAAAAAGTAGAATATTTGACAGAGCTTGGCGTCGACTATATTGCTGTCGCCAAATTTGATCATTATTTTAGAAGTTTAAACGCCACTGAATTCGCTGAATTACTCAAACTCAAACTCAATGCCCAAAGCTTGGTGTTAGGCGATGACTTTCATTTTGGCAAAGATCGTCAAGGCAATAGCAGTTTTTTACGCGATTATGGTTTTGATGTGATCAACCTTAATACCGTTGCCTTAAATGGTGACCGTGTTAGTTCAACCCGTATTCGTCAAGTCTTACAAGAAGGTGATCTCGCATTAGCAGCAAAGTTACTGGGTCGCCCTTATAGCATCACAGGTCGTGTGCAATACGGAGATCAAATAGGACGTACGCTTGATTTCCCAACGATTAATGTCCGCTTAAACCGCCATAGACCGTGTTTAAGTGGGATTTATGCTGTAGATGTCGTATGTGAAAATGCTTCACTTACAGCAACAATAAAACATGCAGATCCTGCGCTAAATGGTATTGCAGGATACCAAGGTGACAGTTTGTTTGGTGCAGGTCATGTGGGGACACGACCTGCGATTCAACAAGCTCAACCTGAATGGCGATTAGAGGTACATTTCCCCGATGTTTCTGCTAATCTGTATGGCTTATTAATGCGGGTAACCTTTCTTCACTATTTACATGGTGAACTGAATTATCCTTCGCTTGAAGCACTCAAAGCTGGAATTGATGATGATGTACAGCAGTTACGAGATTATCGTAAGCGTACACCTGAATTTCCTTTTTAAATTTAATTGTAAAACCTGTCAGTTTAGACTGATCAAACTGGAAGACAACTTGCATGAGCGATAAGCAAACTCCTGAAAATGCAGTGGATTATAAAGCCACACTCAATTTGCCTGACACTAAATTTGCGATGAAGGCAAATTTGGCTGTGCGTGAAGCCAAATGGTTAGAAGAGTGGTATGCCGACAACATTTATCAGCAGATTCGTGCATCGCGTATTGGTAAGAAAAAATATATTTTGCATGATGGTCCTCCGTATGCAAACGGTACCATTCACTTAGGTCACGCTGTCAATAAAGTGCTTAAAGACATTATCGTCAAAAGTCGTACTTTGGCAGGTTTTGATGCGCCTTATGTGCCTGGTTGGGACTGCCACGGTTTACCGATCGAACTTAAAGTTGAAGAAAAAGTCGGTAAAGTCGGTGAGAAAGTGGATGCTGCGACGTTCCGTAAGCACTGCCGTGAATATGCACAACAACAAATCGATATACAACGCGCTGATTTTAAACGCTTAGGTGTGTTAGGTGATTGGGATAATCCCTATCTGACCATGAACTTTAAGCAAGAAGCCGATATTGTGCGTGCTTTAGGTCAAATTCAAAAAAATGGTCACGTACAGCCGGGATTAAAGCCCGTGAACTGGTGTATGGACTGTGGCTCTGCCCTTGCTGAAGCTGAAGTTGAATACGAAGATAAAAAATCTGATGCGATTGACGTTGGTTTTACCGTTGTTGATCTCAAAGATTTAAGTGCGCGTCTCGGTATAGACGTCCAAGACGTGACTGATATCGTGATTTGGACCACCACACCGTGGACCTTGCCTGCCAACCAAGCCGTTGCATTACATGCTGAAATTGACTATCAGTTGGTTCAGGTCAGCACTGATCGCGCTAAGCAAAACTTTATTTTGGCAAAAGATTTAGTAGAATCGGCGATTGAGCGTTACAAGCTTGAGCATCCTGTTGTTTTGGCTGATTTTACCGGTAACAAACTTGAAAACTTGTTGCTTCAGCATCCATTACTGGTAGATCGTCAGGTTCCAATCATTTTAGGTGAGCACGTTATTGCAACCAGCGGTACAGGGGCGGTACACACAGCACCTGGACATGGTGTGGATGACTATAAAGTCGGCTTACAATATAACCTTAAAGTCGATAATCCAGTGGGTGGCAATGGTGTGTATTTACCGACTGCCCCTATCTTTGCTGGCGAGCACATCTATAAAGCCAATCCAAAAATCATTGAAGCTTTAGGGGCGACAGGTCGTTTGTGGGCACATCAACCGATCAAACACAGCTACCCACATTGCTGGCGTCATAAAACACCGATTATCTTCCGTGCAACACCGCAATGGTTCATTAGCATGGATCAAGAAAACTTGCGTAGTAAAGCACTCAATGCAATCGAGAATGACATTGAGTTCGTACCGAGCTGGGGTAAGAGCCGAATTGAGTCAATGATTGATGGCCGTCCAGACTGGTGTATCTCTCGTCAACGCACTTGGGGTGTTCCAATCCCATTCTTCGTGCATAAAGACACCAATGAATTACACCCTCGCACCCCTGAACTGATTGAAGAAGTTGCAAAACTGATCGAGCAAGAAGGCATTGATGCGTGGTTTAATCGTGAAGCAAAAGACTTCATAGGTGCAGATGCTGAACAATATAATGCTATTCGCGATACCTTAGATGTATGGTTCGATTCAGGTACGACACACTATGCAGTACTTGAGCAGCGTGAAGATCTGGAATGTCCTGCTGACTTATATCTAGAAGGTTCAGATCAACATCGTGGCTGGTTCCAGTCTTCACTACTCACTTCGATCGCAACCCATAATCGTGCACCCTACAAAGCATTGCTAACCCATGGCTTCACGGTTGATGAAAATGGTCGTAAACTCTCAAAATCATTGGGTAACTACATCCCATTAGAAGAAATCATCAAGCAATTGGGTGCAGATGGCTTACGCCTGTATGTTGCCTCAAGCGACTACCGCTATGAAATCGCAGCGAGTAAAGAGATCTTTAGTCGTGTCAGCGATAGCTATCGCCGTATTCGTAATACCTTACGTTTCTTACTTGCCAACTTAAATGGTTTTAAACCAAGTACCGATGCGCTCCCTGTAAACCAATTGATCGAGCTTGATCAATATATCTTACAACGTGCTCACGATGTACAAAAAACCATTGTTGCAGCTTATGAAGAAATGAACTTCCATGCGGTGTGTAGCGCATTAACCACGTTCTGTATTAACGATTTGGGTGGGTTCTATCTCGACATCATCAAAGATCGTCAATACACCACTAAAGCCGATTCACAAGCTCGTCTATCTGCTCAAACTGCGCTGTATCATATCGTTCAGGCCTTTGTCCGCTGGATGTCTCCTATCTTGAGCTTTACTGCACAAGAAGCTTGGTCACTGATTCCAGAACAAACTGACAAATACGTGTTCACCGCTGAGTGGTATGACATCCCTGTTGCCTCAGCTGAAAGACAAATCACTGAAGCAGATTGGCAAACATTGATTAGCGTAAAGTCAGCAGTAAATAAACAGATCGAAGCAGCACGTAACGCTAAACTGGTGGGCAGTAACTTATCTGCTAAAGTTGAACTCTGGGCAGATGAAGCGCTAGAAAAAGTATTAAACCAATTGGCTAACGAACTCCGTTTCGTCTTGATCACCTCTCAAGTCATCGTTCACCCTTATGCTGAGCAAGGTGAAAGCACAGACCTTGCTGGTTTACGTGTTCGAATTTCGGCTGCTGAAGGTGAAAAATGTGTACGCTGCTGGCATGTATTGCCTGATGTAAATACACATGTTGGTCATGCTGGTTTATGCTCCCGCTGTATCGTCAACGTCACTGGCAGTGGCGAAGTGAGAAAGTATGCCTAATTCACAAACCAAAACGGGCTTGTTCCAATTTTACCCACACAATCTACTTTGGCTTGGACTTTCACTCCTAGCCATTGTGTTGGATCAATGGACCAAGTGGATCGCAAGCTCGCATTTAAATTATGCAGATCCTATTCCAGTACTGCCTTTTCTAAATTGGACATTGCTGCATAATTATGGCGCAGCATTTAGCTTCTTATCAGACGCTGGTGGATGGCAACGCTACTTTTTTACGTCGTTAGCAGTATTAGTTTCAGTCATTTTTATTTTCTGGCTGATGCGTATGCCGAAGAAAATGATCGTTTTACCAATGGCGATTGCATTGATCCTTGGTGGTGCGATTGGTAATTTAATTGACCGCGTCAGTTTGGGCTATGTGGTGGACTTTATCCATGTTTACTATCAAAACAGCCACTTCCCAGCATTCAACATTGCAGACAGTGCCATTACTTTAGGGACTATTCTGCTATTGATTGATACCTTCTTCCTTGAAAAGAAACGCAACCAAAACAAGGATGCATAATATGACTGACATTATCCAACCAAACGAAGAAACCCGTATCCAAGATGGCTCAAAAGTTGATTTGCATTTTTCTGTTTCGATTGAAAATGGCGTTGAGATTGACAACACACGCGGTCGAGAAGAACCGGTTAGTCTTGTGATTGGTGATGGTAACTTGTTACCTGGATTTGAAAAGGCTTTATTTGGCTTACGTGCAGGCGACCGTCGTACCGTACATTTGCCACCTGAAGATGCTTTTGGTCCTTGGAATCCTGAAAATATCCAAACCTTTGATACAGTAAAGTTTGAACAACCTCCAATCGTTGGTCATATGATTGAGTTCGAAGATAAAGCCAAAGCAAGTTTGTTTGGTATCGTGAAATCAGTCAATGATGACATCACAGAAATCGATTTTAATCATCCATTGGCAGGGAAAAACATCACTTTTGAGGTCGAAATCTTTAAAGTCACCCCTGCGGGTCAGCAAGCCATTAAACTGATGTAATACAAAAGCTCTCAAATGAGAGCTTTTTTTATCACTCAAGATAAGTATAAGATTATTTAGACCTTCTCATATTCGTGAAAATTAAATCGTCAAACAAATAAATTATAGGAATTAATAAATGCTCATTCATATTATTGTTGGAAGTGTTCGTGAAGGACGCACTGCGATTAAAGTTGCTAATTGGCTACAGCAGGCGATTACAGCATTTTCATTGGAAAACATCCAAACAGAAATCGTAGACTTGAAAGAATGGGATCTGCCTATTTTTGCAGGTGCTAACCCTCCTGCCTCGGGGATTTATGATCAACCCAAACAACAACAGTGGGCCGATAAAATTGCAACTGCTGATGCTTTTATCTTGATTAGCCCTGAATATAATCATGGTTATAGCCCAGCGCTTAAGAATGCATTGGACTACTTAGGTAGGGAATGGCAAGGTAAACCTGCTGCTTACATCGGTTATGGCTCAACTAATGGCTCTCGTTCAATTGATCAGATCCGTCAGGTGGGTACACAACTTGGCATGATTGATTCTAATGCGACCTTAGAAATTCGGGATATTTTCAAACGTAATAAAGAACAAACCTTTGAAGCAAATGAGTTTGAGGTGAAAGGTTTAAAAGGAATGGTTGAGAAATTACAGAAATATCATTCAGCTTAGCTGTAAGCCTGAACGTACAGTGATCGGGGTCATTGACGAATATACAGTGCCCTGTATTCATTTTAATATATAAATCATACAGAGACAGGAAGTCTCCTTCAGAATAACAAGACCCACAGGAAGTGGTTGTTTATAGGAAGTAAGCAACAATAAACTAAATACGAAAAAAGCCCCATCAGGATGATAGGGCTTTTTTTATTACTTTTATTAGGATGTAACAGAACTAGACATCTTGTCTCTTAAGATACAATCTGCCACTTAAAGCACTACATTTCTCCCGCTTTTGCATTGCTAACCTAACTAAAAGTAATCTTGAGGAGAAACTACGATGGCTAAAAAAGCATTATTTATAACTTCAAATGTTGGTGTTGAACACGATGAACTTATCCAGCCCCTTGAGTTCTTAAAAGCTAAAGGGGTTGAAGTCATACATGCCGCAGAGACATCTCAAACAGTACAAACAGTGAAAAGTGATAAAGAAATAGGGCCTAGCTATTCCCCTCAAACTTCTTTAGATCAGGTTTCAGCAGAAGATTATGATATTTTGATCATTCCGGGCGGTACTGTAAATGCAGATAGTCTTCGCCTTAATGAAACAGCACACAAGATTATTCAATATTTTACTGATCAGAAAAAACCTATTGCTGCAATTTGCCATGCACCTTGGGTTCTAATCAATGCAGAGCGAATCAAAGATAAGAATCTGACCTCATATAAAAGCATCCGCTTAGATCTTGAAAATGCGGGCGCTCATTGGGTAGATAAGGCCGTCCACCGCTGTAATACCCATGAATGGCCGCTTATTAGCTCACGTTGTCCGGATGATATTCCTGAGTTTAATGCAGCAGTTTTAAGAGAACTCAATCTTTAATTTATATTTCTCTCTTTCCCCGCCAATAAAAACACCCCAACCTCTTACGAGACTGGGGTGTTTAGAATTTAAAAGCTGGCGATGACTTACTCTCACATGGCAAGTGCCACACTACCATCAGCGCGAAGAGGTTTCACTTCTGAGTTCGGGAAGG
>NZ_RDNY01000010.1:0-148200 GCF_003687745.1 Acinetobacter sp. 2JN-4
TTTAAATTCTAAACACCCCAGTCTCGTAAGAGGTTGGGGTGTTTTTATTGGCGGGGAAAGAGAGAAATATAAATTAAAGATTGAGTTCTCTTAAAACTGCTGCATTAAACTCAGGAATATCATCCGGGCAACGTGAGCTAATAAGCGGTTATTTGGAACGGTGATTGATTGTATTTTACCTAGATTAATCTATCTATAGATAAAACTTTTTTGAATCTATTTAATTTATTGTATGTCTGAAAAAAAAGAAAAAATTAATCTACAATTATCAATTTTAATCTAAAGCTTGATCTATTTCTCTTTAATTTTTTTTACTCATTAATAAAGCATATTTACAGAAAATTAATAGTATGGTTACATTAGGCATATTTTTATAATGGAAAAAATCTTATTCCATAATGGGCTTTGATTGGGGATGTAAAGGAATGATGATGAACAAAAAACAACTTACACTCAAGTTGTCTGTGATCAGTATGGCAATTTTACTTGCAAGCTGTGGTGGTGGTGGTAGTAAAGGGTACTATAATAACCAAGGAGGTGATTCTTCTACTAACCCGACTAATCCTGGTACAGGCGAAGAGGTAAAAGCAGTTAATATTGGTTCACTTGAGTTATTAGATCAGAATAATATTCCAACAGTGGCAATAACAAGTGAAGGTGTGATTGCAAAAGTAAAAGTATCAGATCAATCAAACAATGGTATTTCAGGTGCTTTAGTCACTTTTTCTGCAACTGGAGGCGTGATACTAGGTAGTTCAAATGGTGCTGTTTTAACAAATGCAGATGGATATGCAATTATTTCTGTTCGTCCAGAAAATATTAATATAACGGGTGCTTATCAAATTTCAGCGTCTGCTGATTACAATGGTCTTACAGTAGCGGCATCGCCAAAAAACTTTTCTTTACAAGCCGCAAATATTATTTTAAGTGAGTTACAAGTAGCAGAAAATAATCTGGAGGTTGGTGGTACAACGAATGTTACTTTGAGATCACTAAATGCTACGACCCTTTCACCACAGAATAATGTAAGTGTAACTTTTGATGCAACTTGCGGTACATTTGAACCAGCTACAGTAGTTTCTTCTAATCAAGGGAATATTGTGACTTCTTATAAAGCGATTGCAGCTAATGGTGAACTTTGTGAAAGCTCGCAAACAATTGGTGTTAGTGGACAGAATATCCTACGTTTAGAAATACCTGTACAGATTGCGCAAATTAAGCCTGACTCATTAGTTTATACAACGACTAGTCCTGTTAATCTGGGTATTAAGAGTAGTGGCTCTGCTGCATCTGGACAAATTGAATTTACGCTTTATGCAAATGGTTCTCCTGCAAAAGATAAAGAAGTTGAACTTAAAATCATTGATGCCCCAATAGATTTAGAATTCGTGTCATTAGGGAATCGCGCTTCTAAAATTGTAAAAAGTGATTCTTCAGGCAAAGTACGTGTGAATTTGTACCCAGGCAATATCCCTGGTCCAGTAGAGATTCAAGCAACGTTAGTATCTGATAAAAATGTTTTTGTTCGATCTAAAGATGTTTCTGTTTCAAGTGGGCGAGTTACTCAAAATGGGTTAAGTCTGTCATTAACAAAGCAAGCTTTACGAACAGATATTGATGGTGATGTTTCGACAATTGTAGCCCGTATGGCGGATCGTCTGGGTAATCCAGTACCAGATGGTACGGTAATTAGCTTTGTTTCAGAAGGTGGGCGAATTGAACCGAGTTGTGCTTCAGTTAGAGGAGAGTGTTCGGTTAGATTAATTACTCAAAATCCTAGACCTTTAAACAATCGTGTTACCGTATTAGCCTATGTGGAAGGCGATAAAGATTATATTGATGTCAATGGCGATCAGCTATACACAGAAGGTGTTGACCAACTAACCCATAATATTGGTAGTCTCTTCCGCGATGATAATGAAGATAATATTCATAATGTGGGTGAGTTTATTTATACGAAAGCATCAGGTGCTTTAGCTTGTGCAGCTTCATCAATTTCACAACCTAATGTTCCAAACACTTGTAATAATGGTTTGAGTGCCATTTTACGTCAGCAGCTTTTGTTTGCTTTTTCTCATGATACACCTACCTATGTTTGGGGTAGTGGTATTGAACAAGATACTGGACGAATTTTATCTGGAAATGGAAGTTTTAAGTTTCAGATTTTCGGTAATACTCAAAAAACTGTACCAATGCCATCAGGAACAGGAGTATCCGTTACTGTAAAAGATAACACTGAAAATAATAGTTCATGTGAAGCTGACATTATTAGTGGTTCTTTACCAGTACCAAATACAATGCCATTATTTACGCCAAATACATTCGGCAGTGTTGGCAATGAAGTTGTTAGTTATACGGTTCGCTTGTTAAAATGTGCAGCAGGAGATGATGTGAAAATAGCAACGAATGTTCCTGGAGGTAAATCTCAAACTATTTTCTTAGAAATTAAATAAAGTATTATTCTAGTTTAAACCAGCTTAAGAATAATTAAGCTGGTTTTTTTTAAGTTTATTTATTGATTTTAGATGTCAATCATCCAACAAATCCATTTGTTTCGCTAATTGGTATAAATTGTTTGAGCGATTACCAGTTCGACAAAACATTAAAATAGGTTTTGGTAGTTCGTTGTAGTGATTTGCAAAAGTACGAACATCTAATTCGCTAATTTGACCTGCAACGACAGGTTGATAGACATAATCTAGCCCCGCATTACGTGCAGACTCCTCGATTTGAGCACTCGTCGGTTGTTCAGGACCGCCTTCCATATCAGGGCGATTATTAATAATAGATTTGAAACCTTTCTCAACCACTTGCTCGACGTGCTCTGGCCCGATTTGACCTGCAAAACCAATATTCTCTGACATCTTGTCACTCCAAAAACAAACAAAACATTTTATGCTCTATCATAGCATTAAGCTTAATGTTGAGTTTAAATGTCTATAGTAAATAAACGATGAACCTAAAAAAGATAACGTAATGGAGCGCGCATGCACACCTACACTGTTGAGCCGTTGTATGTTCCAAGTGGTGATGAAACGATCGCTGCTGATTTTTATCTTCCTAAGACAAATATTAAACCTGCTGTAATTTTAATGGCACATGGCTTTGCAGGATTGCGTCAATTTAAATTAGTGCAATATGCACAACGTTTTGCTCAAGCGGGTTATGCCGTCATTCTATTCGACTATCGTTTTTGGGGGGGGAGTACGGGAAAACCACGAGAATTGGTTTCCTTAACTGCTCAATTAGATGATTGGAAAACCATGATTCAACATGCATCTAACTGTAAGTTGATCGATAGCCGACGGATTATTCTTTGGGGAACATCCTTGAGTGGTGGTTATGCACTGAGTTTGGCAAGTGATCTCAAAAACATCCAAGCAGTGATGGTACAGGTGCCCTATGTGGATGGTGCAGAGACGGCCAAGCATTACCCACTTCAGCGCTACCCTGAGGCTTTAAAGCGTTCCAGTCAGGACTACATGGGGTCTAAGATGGGGTTGGTACCTAAGACTCTACCTGTTGTTGATCAATATAGACTGTGTTTCTTACCGACATCGGATAGTTATTATGGTTATCATTCGATTATAAATCCTGACTATTACTGGAGTGGTGAAGTCCCAGCACGGGTATTTTTCAATTTGATGCGTTATCGCCCAATTCAGTTCGTACGTAAGATTAATATTCCTGTTTTATTTATTGCAGCGAAGCATGATACATTGATTCCGATTGAGTCGAGTCGTGAAGCCGCAACCAATATTGCTCCTTTTGTGAGCTATCATGAGTGGGATATGAAGCATTTTGATGTTTATCACGGTGCTTGGTTTGAAAAAGCCGTTACAACCCAATTAGAATTTTTACATCAACATATTGGAGTGATGTAAATGATGATCGTCTGTGCATCTTGTGGTGCAAAAAATCGTGTTCCTGAAGAAAAATTAGCTGTTCACCCCAATTGTGGCCAATGTCATCAGGCATTGTTACCTCTATCCCCAATTGAATTAAATGAACAAAATTTTAGTCACTTTATTAGTAATACCGATTTACCGGTTTTGATTGATTTATGGGCTGAGTGGTGTGGTCCATGTAAGATGATGGCGCCACATTTTGCTCAAGTTGCTAAGCAGAATCCATATGTGATCTTTGCGAAGATTGATACTGAGGCAAATCCACGCTTAAGTGCTGCATTTAATGTCCGAAGTATTCCGACCTTGGTCTTGATGAATAAAACCACCGAGTTAGCAAGAATCAGCGGTGCATTGCGTACACCTGAATTACAGCAATGGTTAGATCAGCAATTACAGCAACATTAAGAGAATAATTATGACGGAACGCTTGAATCATCCAGAAGGTATTTTATCACTGCAAAATATTGCGATGCCAGCAGATACCAACTGGAGTGGTGATGTTTTTGGCGGATGGATTGTCTCCCAAATGGATTTAGCGGGTGCGATTCATGTTGAACGTCTGAGTAAAGGTCGTTGTGCCACGATCGCGATTAATCAGATGACTTTTTTGGTTCCAGTCAAAGTCGGAAATGTAATTAGCTGCTACACCAAAATTCTGAAAATCGGAAATAGTTCAGTGCAGGTACAAATTGAAGTTTGGAATAGTCACGATGACTCTCGTGACCCTGTGCGAATTACGGAAGGGGTCTTTACATTTGTTGCTGTTGATGTGAATGGCAATAAACGTGTGATCGCTGATGAGGTTAAACAAGCTTATTTAGCGAACTTGTAAAATATAACGCAAACGGATATGAGCTTGATTATGTATGCTCTATCCTTTTTGTTTTATTTCATATTGGCATTTGGAGTGTAGATCATGGCTGAAGATCTCGTTTTGCAACAAGGTCCTAAAGCTGAACAATATCAAAATCTAATGCCGCAGATTCAAGCAATTGTTGAGGGTGAATCTGATGTGATCGCCAATCTCTCGAATATTTGTGCAGCATTAAAACAGCAATTTGATTGGCTATGGATTGGCTTTTATCTTGTGAAAGACGATGAATTGGTGTTAGGACCCTTTCAAGGGCCGATTGCTTGTACACGTATTGCAAAAGGCCGTGGTGTCTGTGGAACCGCATGGCAACAACAGCAAGTGATGATTGTGTCCGATGTAGATCAATTCCCTGGACATATCGCATGTAGTTCGGCTTCTAAGTCTGAGATTGTATTGCCGATTATGAAAAATGGTGTGTGTCTCGGGGTTTTAGATATTGATAGTGATGAACTGGATCAATTTGATGACGTCGATGCGGCGTATCTTCAGCAGCTAATTTTAATCATTGAAAAGTTCATTTAGGGCAGGACACTGCAAAAATAAAGCCCAAATCATTTGGGCTTTATTTTATCATTCAAAAAATTATTTTTTGCGTTTTGGCAGCCAAGCCCAAAGCATTTGACATTGGATTGGTTGATTGCCAGCATCATCAATGACATTGACAGGAATCAATAACTCGCCTTTTTCATTTTCAGCAATAAACTTTTGTTGATCGGCTGATAATGTTGCTGTCGCTGTTAAGCCACCCTGAGCAACTTTTAAATAATCGACATGTAAAGATTTGATCAACAAAATGCGACTATCTGGAATATGTAGACCAGTTAAAAACCCCGTTGCTGTTTCAGCCAATAGTGCCATTGCTGCGGCATGAACACCTTTAATATGGTTTTGCATATTACGTTGGTTTTCAATACGCACAGTCACATGGTCTTTATCCACTTCTAAATAGCGGATATTGGCTGTCCCCACCATTGGAACAACGCGACCAAAAGCTTTGCTCCATAATGTGCTACGGATGCCTTTAGGAAACTTAGACGTGGTCTTAACCAGCGTATAAAGACGGTTATCTTTTGCCATAGTGAACCTATTGCTTAGTCTTTGAAATTATTAAATTGGAGTGGCAGACCAAATTGTTGTTCACGTAAAAAGTTCATGACTTGTTGCAAAGTATCGCGTTTTTTATCCGTGACACGAATTTTGTCGCCTTGGATAGAAGATTGCGCTTTGATGCCGCTTTCTTTAATGGCTTTATTAATTTTTTTTGCGGTATCTGAGTCAAGTCCATCTTTAAGCTTGACGACTTGAACCACATTTTTACCAGATGCCGTGGCTTTTTGAGGATCTAATGCTTGTACGTCAATCTTGCGTTTATAAAAATGGTTTTCGAGCATGCTATACACTTGTTCACATTGGAAATCACTTTCAGTTGAGATTTTGATTTCCTTATTTTTTTCATTTAGCTCAATAGAAACATCCTGTCCGCGGAAGTCAAAACGTGTCGCAATCTCTTTTTGAGTGTTTTGTACGGCATGATTGACTTCAAATAACTCTAATTCAGAAACAATATCAAAAGAAGGCATAGTTAGACCTTTACAAAGGGAAAGAATATTTGAGATGCTAAGGGGGTTTTCTTCATTTGCCAAGTGTTGTTTACATCAAAGGAGTGCGCAATGATCCGTAAACAAGAAATTACAACATTTGAGTTCCCAAAAGACGCTGTCATTTGGGATGTCCGAGATACCAAAGCGTATACAGAGGCTCATGTCAAAGGGGCAGTAAATCGCCCAATTGCTGAATTATCTGCGGATAGTTTGACTCAGGTTGCAGCGGATCAGCCGATTTATATTCTATGCGGGGGTGGCAGTAAAGCACCTCGAGCAGCAGAACTTTTAGAAGGTATTGATGGTTCTCGTGAATATGTTGTCTTGATGGGTGGCACACGTGCAGCACGTGATGCAGGCTTAGCTTTAGAGCAAGGTGCTTAATCGCTAAGAAAATTTGCCAAAATACTTCGGTATTTTGGCAAATTTAAAAAAATAAGAATCTGATTAAAATAATTTTTCTTAAAACGATGGTTTAGCCAGAATAATAAGGTTTTTTTACTTTAACTTTCTTTTGGAAACGTTGAGGATTGAGTTTATCTAATAAGCTTTGTGGAATTGGACAAAGCTCACCTAAAACCAATGCAGCTAATACTTCACTGCACAGCGGCGCAAACAAGAAACCTTTAGAACCTAAACCTGCAAAGGTATAGCACTCATTTGTATTTTGCATTTTGCCGACTAAAGGGAAGTAATCTAAGCTTTGTGCGCGCACAGATGCTCGACCTTGCCATGAGTCTGTCGATGGGAGCTGTTGCGCGTATTCGGGAAAGACACTGTGGATAAGTTCATGGTTATGCACATGGTCTTCTGGTAATACTTCGGTATCGTCTCGATTTGGATAAAATGAAGCGCCTAAGATCAGTTGAGTTGCATCAAGCTGCATACAATAACCCCCATAGCTGTAAGCTTGATCAAGCGGAAGCGGTTGATTGCTGTTATTTACCCAACTGACTTGTCCACGAATCGGTTTCAGTATCGGATAGTTTTTAAACAGTTCTGCACTTTGCTTGGCACAACAGACAATCACATGATCAGCCGTTGTAAGTCGTTCTTGATCTTGCCATAGCTCAGTTTGCTTTTCTACTTGCTTTAAATCTGAGATCTTGGCTTTTTTTACCGTGATATTGGGATGTTGCAAAATCTCATCACGAAGTTGATGCGGGGAAACTGCGCCTGCTTGTCGTAACTTTAAACTGGAAAACGCTGTTTCAGGTTTGATCTGATTCGAACAGTGAGCAGATAAAACATGATCAGGGTATTGTTCAACCAATCCTAAAAGCTCATCTGGATTTTTTAAAGCAATTTGTTGAACCTGAATCGGTCTAAACGCTTTAAAACGTGGATAAAAAATTAAAGCATGTTGCCAGCTCAAAGTCATCAAGTGATCATGCGCTTGTTCAATTGGACATAGCTTTGGGTTGAGTAATGCCAGAGGGTTGCCTGATGCCCCTGAGAGTGGCTCATTTTGCTCGTAGATCGTGACTTGATGCCCGCGTTGAGCAAATGCCCATGCACTACTTAAACCCGCGATCCCTGCGCCAATGATGGCGATGTTTCGCTGCTTTGTTATTGTTTTGGATTCCGGCTGTTGTTGCGTTACCACATTTTCTTCGGCATTTCGCGATGCTATTTCAGGTGGTGCAGCAGCATCAAGCCAAATGGCTTTAAGCATTTCTCGTTTATGACCAAAACCACGTGGGCGACTGATTTGAATACCATGCTGTTTGAGTCCACGTTTCAGTACACCTGCAACGCTAAATGATGCAAAGGTTGTACCCAAGTCAGATAAACGAACAATATGATTGAGTACATTTTCTTGCCACATATCTGGATTACACGAAGGGGCAAAGCCATCCAGAAACCAAGCATTTACAGCTTGGGTTTTAGGAATACTTGGAAAAATATCTTGTGCATCGCCTAGCCACAAATCGAGACTAAAGCGCTCTTCAGGAAAATCAAGACGATGACAGCCAGCAATTGGTAAAGGGTATTGTTCTAATAGTTTTTCGGCCAGCGGTTGTAGCTCAGTCCAAACGTTAAGGGCACGGATGAGATCGGCTTTGCTAAGCGGAAACTTTTCTACGCTGATGGCATGTAAATGGCTGTGGTTATCAGGACGAACTTGTCGCCAAAGTTGCCATAACGCTAAAATATTTAAGCCTGTACCAAAGCCTGTTTCGCCAACGCAAAAATATTGATAATCGTTGAGGTGGGAAAGACGCTCAGTGAGATCATTGCCATTTAAAAAGACATGGCGTGTTTCTAATAAGCCATTGTCTTTGGAAAAGTAGACATCGCCAAATTGTTTAGAAATGGGAACTTCAATACCATCGATGAGTTCCCAGTCTAATGCGGCTGTTTGTAGTTTTGATGACTCAGACATAAATAAGTGTGTTGCGGTTTACCACTGACGACGGCGTTTAGTATAAACATAACT
The DNA here is from genome assembly GCF_003687745.1 of Acinetobacter sp. 2JN-4. Taxonomy (NCBI): domain Bacteria; kingdom Pseudomonadati; phylum Pseudomonadota; class Gammaproteobacteria; order Moraxellales; family Moraxellaceae; genus Acinetobacter; species Acinetobacter sp. 2JN-4. Next base: position 8,824 of record NZ_RDNY01000010.1, read on the forward strand.
TGCGATAAAAAAGCCAAGAATGACACCGACCGCAATGGTCATCGCACCGTAGAGGAACATTTGTGCACTACGTTCACTTTGCAATACTTGGACTTGCACAATTAAACTGTCATTTTTTAACTGTAATTCTTGGTTTTGAGTCAGTGCTTCAAGATTGGCATTTTCAAGTTGCTTTAAACGACTGGCTTGATCTTGAATGAGCGCCTTATTTTTTGCTTCTTGTTGCTGTTTGGCTTTGGCAATTTGTTCTGCTGTCAACGGTTTGGTTACTGCGCTTGCAGTGGTTTGAACCGTTGATGATTCAACAGCCCAAACACTAGAAGTGAGTAAACAAAGAGCAAATAAGCTTTGGAATGCAATACGCATGGTTTACCCTTTTGGAAACGCTTTGTTAAAAGGTTTTACATCAATCTTGGCGTAAATCCCTTCTTTTAAAAAAGGTTCTTCTTCAATCCACGCATCAAGTGCTTCTCGACTATCAAACTCGACAATGATGGTGCTGCCAATAAAACCAGCTTGTAGGTCATCAGGGTCTTTGGGGTGCGCACCAGCGGCAATTAAACGCCCTTCATCATCCAGTTTCTGTAGACGTGCTACATGTTGTGGACGAGTCGCTAGACGTTTCTCCAAAGTACCTTCACGATCAGTACAAGTTAGTACAAAATAGGGCATAGCAGTTGCTCAATGATTCAGAATTTAGTCTGTGGTTTTAAAACGTTTTCTTAAGCAAAAGAGTATAACAGCAAGGTAACTGAGCGACACGATAATATCGCCAAAAGCGGTGAATTCTCCCCAATATTTTCCTTGTAAGAACATAAAACCAAAGAAGAAATGCAAAGCCGCCAATAAAAAGAACTGACCACACCACGCCCAGTTCAAGCGTATCCATTCTTTTTTGTTTAACTCTAATACTGAACCGAGCATTTTTTGAATAATTGGCATTCGTTCTTTATTAAATAATGGCGTAACCAAAAAGCCAATGCCGATACCGACATTGATAATGACCGCTTTCATTTTGATATAGGTGACGTCGCTGAAAACCAAGGTGATCCCACCAAAAATAACCGACATGACCACGATAAACCATTGCATCTTTTCCAGTTTAAATTTTTGGAAAATGAACAAACAGCCGTAAACCACCAGTGTGGAAATGAGTAAGGCACAGGTTGCAACAAGAATATGATTTTGATCCGTATTTCCAGCACTACCCACTAACTCTAATAATGGGTGATGATTATCTTTCGGGTCGGTAGTTTTATAAAAATAAAAGAAGATAATAATCGGAAGATAGTCGAGCAACGCTTTCATGTTACAGTACGGCAATGAAATAGGTCAGATAGCATAATACAAACCATGATCGGTGTCGATTTACATACCCATAGCCTTATCTCAGATGGTACTTTGTCTCCAGAGCAACTGGTGCAGGCTGCCGTGGATGTAAAAATTCATACTTTGGCTTTAACCGATCATGACACCATGGATGGCTTGGCGCAGGCTCGAATGTATGCTCAAGACCATGATATTCAGATTGTTTCGGGTGTTGAAGTTTCTAGTCAATGGGCGAGAGAAAATACCAAAAAGAGTTATGGTGTACATATTGTTGCGTTAAATATGCAAGACGAAACACCGATAAAGATCATGCTCGAGAAGCAGAAAAAAATACGCGCTGAGCGAGCAAAGGCGATCTGTTGTTTATTAGAGAAATGTATCAATTTTGATATTTACCCAGATGTGGTCGCCAAAGTAGATGGTCATGCGGATCGAGTGACTCGAACCCATATTGCAAAAACACTGGTCGAAAAGAATATCGTGAGTCGCCCACAGCAAGCATTTGATCGTTTTCTAAAAGAAGGCAAGAAGGCTTTTGTGAAATTTGATGGGGTGGGTTTAAAAGAAACCATTGAGGTGATTCATGCCAGCCAAGGCTTTGCCGTTCTGGCACATCCGACACGCTATGATTTATCAGCGACCAATATTCGCTATTTGATCGAATTGTTTGCTGGATTTGGCGGCGATGCAGTTGAATTACCCTCACATAGCGAGCCACTTTCTACTCGGCAAATGGTGGATCGAATGATTCAACAGTTTGGTTTAGGTGTTTCTATTGGCAGTGATTTTCATGGTGACAATATGCCTTGGGTCAAGCTTGGACACACGCCGAAAGTAAATGAAGGGCAGAGGGGCATTTGGGAAAGTTTTAGATAAATTTTTAAAGCAAATTGTGCTTATATGATGGGTAATGGTTCTGAAAATAGTCCAGTAAGTATTCTAAAAATAATTGAACTTTGGGTGGGATTAAATTTCTATTCGGAAAAACAGCATAAATCGAAGTGGGTTCAACTGGGTACTGAGCGAGAACTTGAACAAGTTTTTCTGCTTTTAAGTCATCACTGACATGCCAAATCGAATGATTGGATATGCCTAAGCCAGATAAAGATGCTTGTCGAACGCCTTCACCTGAATTCGTTGTGAAATAACCAGCCACTTGGATTTGTTGCAGCTCTCCCATTTTTGTTATGAAATTCCAATGATCAGTTAAGCCATGTTCATGTTGTTGCAAAATACAACGATGTAATTTGAGATCTGACAACGTCTGTGGCCGACCATATTTTTCTAAATATGCGGGTGACGCACAGAGTAAACGAGGATTTGATGTCAGTGCTTTGGCAATCAATGTTGAACTTTTTAATTTTCCAATGCGTATTGCTAAATCCATCCCATATTGAATCAGATCAATATTTTGGTCATTCAAATCTAAGTGGATTTTCAGTTCAGGATGTAATAATGAAAATTCAGTGATCACTGCCATTAGAATTTTTGTGCCAAATGTGGCAGAGGTCGTGATTCTAAGCGTACCAGAGAGGCATTTGTCTTGAACTTTTAGTGAAGCCTGTAGGCTTGAAAACTCATGAAGCCAAAGTCGGCCATGTTCAAGCATGGTTTTTCCTTCTTCGGTCAGACTCAGTTTACGAGTGGTACGATGCAATAAACGGAGTTGTAGATTTTGTTCTAATCGTTGAATTCGCTGACTGGCCACAGAAACAGAAATATTGGCTTCTTGAGCAGCTCTGCTGATTGAACCTAAATCAGCAACTCGAATAAAAAATTGGAAATCTTCTGTATTCATTATTAATAAAACCAGAAAAGTATTTCTTGATTATCGTGGTTTTTTAAAAAATCTCATAGCGCTATTGTGATCTCAAGCGAATAAAATTTGATGAGAGAGGCGTAGGATGAAATATCATTTCTTAGGAAATTCGGGTTTAAAGGTATCCGAACTTGGATTTGGTGCAGGAACATTAGGTGGGAAAGGTCAGATTTTTTCAGCGTGGGGACAAGCCGATCAGGTAGAAGCCAATAGCATGATCCGACTTTGTCTAGATGCTGGTATTAACTACTTTGATACTGCGGATGTTTATTCTGATGGTGAGTCTGAGCGAATGTTGGGTCGGGCACTCACCTCAGAGCGAAAACATAATATTATTTCAACCAAGGTGGGAATTCGAAGTACCGATCAACTCAATGATGCAGGTTTTAGCCGAAATTATTTGCAACATGCAGTGGAACAATCATTGACGCGATTAGGAACAGATTATATTGATGTATTGCAACTGCATCAGTTTGATAGCTTTACCTCCTTACACCAATTGATGAAAACCCTCGATGAACTGGTGCGGAGTGGTAAGGTGCGTTATATCGGAGTGTCAAATTTCTCTGGTTGGCAACTCATGAAAGCTCAAGCGATTGCTGAACAATATGGTTATGAAAAATTTGTGGTAAATCAGGTCTATTATTCATTAGTTGGGCGTGATTATGAGTGGGAACTGATGCCTTTAAATGATGACCAACACATTGGAGCTGTGGTTTGGAGTCCTTTAGGTTGGGGACGTCTAACGGGTAAATTTGATCGGGAGCATCCGATTCCTGCTGAGAGTCGTTTGCATGATACGGCGCAGTTTGCTCCCCCAGTGAATGAAGCGCTGCTCTATAGTGTGATTGATGTATTAAGGGAAATCGCAGATGAAACAGGCCATTCGATTCCACAGATTGCATTAAATTGGTTATTGCAACGCCCAACGGTGTCCAGTGTACTGATAGGTGCTCGAAATGAAACACAGCTACGAGATAATTTAAAAGCTAAAGATATTCAATTGACGCAGGAACAGATGGATAGACTCGATCAGGTGAGTGCTATTTATCCACCTTATCCGTATTATCCTTATTGGAATGGACAATTTACTGAGCGCTTTAAATCTTTGGTTTCATCCCATTTTATTTAGTAGAGCATGACTGAGTTCAGGATTAGAATGTAGCCCCCATTGCATCTTCGCGAAGGGGGCGATTTATTTTTTATAATAAATTATGATCATGTGCCTGAATCGGTGGAGGTGTCGGTCGACCCAGTGTACCGAGTAACTCAATTTCTATGTTTCGAACCATGGCATCAAGCGGTAGATCGTTACTTTGCGTGCCAAAAGGCTCTTCGATTTCGCTACTCAATGCATCTAAGCCTAAAAAGGTATAAGCCAAAATGCCAACCAAAAGTGGCGTTACCAGCCCCAGTAAAGAACCTAAGCTAAAGGGTAACATCACACAGAAGAAATACACTGTACGATTGAGCAGTACTGAATATGCAAAAGGAATCGGGGTATTGGCAATACGATCACAGCCTGTTTGCATTTCACTTAACGCGACAACATGCTGGTTCATTTGCGTGTAAATAATATCTGAGATTTCACCATCTTTAAGTGCTTGTAAAAGCTCCCACTGAATCAGGCTCAGCGTGTATTGAGGTGCATTATGTTGTTGATAAAGCTGTGTAAGCGCTTGTTGGCTTAAGCCGCTGGTCTCAGTCAATTCTGTTGGATTTGCAGTTTGGTGGCGTAAGCGGTCACGTAGGACATTCGCAAATACAATTACATTTTGAATGACTCGTTCACGTCGGGCTTGGGTTAAAACGCGACAATCGCGATCAAAATGTCGTGCTGTGGCAATCAGAACACCCCATAGTTTACGTGCTTCCCACCAACGCTCATAACAGGCGCTGTTCTTAAAGCCTAAGAAAATGGAAAGCACAACACCGATCAAGGTGAAGCCAACTAAAGGAATCTCGGGGAAACGAAATAATTGTATATATTCAATGCCGCCAATGATGGCAGAGATGAGCATAACAAATCCGAGAGAAGGTAAAATTTTGGGTAAAATCGTCCCACGCCATGAGAATAAAACTTTAAAAATACTCGGCTGGTCACGAACAATCATGTTATTTGGATCATTAATTTTATCTGTTGATGTTCAGGCTTGCTTCAGCCTTTGTCAAGACGAGATTGTTTGATTTTAATAGGGTTGAGTAGTTGTTGTTCAGAAAATGAAAAATAGCCATCTGATGCAATAATAAAGTGATCAATGAGGTTAATTTCAAGTAATTTACACGCTTGCTTGAGTTGCTGTGTCAGGTAAATATCTTCTTGAGAAGGTTGAGCGATACCATAGGGATGATTATGGGCAACCACGATTTGGCATGCTTGCTGTTGTAAGGCATAACGTAAGGTTTGATTCAATGAAACACTACATGAATGTTGCGAGCCAAAAAATAATTTTTTGAAATGTAATTTTCTTAACTCCGCATCTAAACACAGCACCGCAAATACTTCCTGTTTTTCACCTTGCAGTTCATAACGTAAATAATCAAGTACCAGGTTTGAGTGATCTAAACAAAGTCTTTGTTGATGAAAATGATTATTCAGATAACGCCGTCCAAGCTCTTTGACTGCCATAAGCTGTGCATATTTGGTTGAGGCGATGCCATTAAACTGGGATAAGTCTTCAAGTGAAGCATCAAAAATTGGGTTTAAGCCGCCAAAATGTTGTATCAAAATACGAGATAATTCGACTGCAGAATGTTGCTTCGAGCCTGAGCGCAGAAAAATGGCCAACAGTTCTGCATCGGATAAACTCTGTGCCCCTTGAAGTAATAAGCGTTCTCTTGGTCGTTCTTGTTCAGGCCATGCTTTGATGGACTGTTTAATCGATTGATTCATTGTTCAGTTCACTTTGATTTTATTGTGTTTATGACTTTTTTAAAAACCCATCACTTGGGTCTGGTCGTATTTAATGCTATTGTGAGCGCCACTGCAACAGTAAGGTATCCTGTTTGTGAGCTTCGATCTAAGTGTTATTCCCCACAAAAACATTATATTAGCGGTCACGGGTGGCATTGCAGCCTATAAAAGTGCCATTTTAGTACGTCGTTTAAAAGACTTTGGTTTTGATGTCCGCGTGGTCATGACACATGGCGCACAAGCTTTTATTACGCCTTTGACCTTCCAAGCACTTTCTGGAAATCCAGTTCATACTGAATTGTTAAATCCAGAGGCCGAAGCTGGTATGGGACATATCGAGTTGGCGCGTTGGGCTGATTTGATTTTAGTTGCACCTGCAAGCTGTGACAGTATTGCCAAGTTTGCCAATGGTTTGGCCGATGATCTGCTCAGTACCTTGTATTTAGCCACCAAAGCGCCTGTTTGGGTTGCACCAGCCATGAATCAACAAATGTGGGCTGCAAAAGCGACTCAGCGTAATTTGCAAACCTTGGTTGAAGATGGGGTGCATGTGATTATGCCTGACGTAGGTGAGCAAGCGTGTGGTGATGTTGGTTTGGGGCGTATGCCTGAGCCGGAAGATTTAGCCCGTCAAGTTGCAGCTTACTTTCATAAAGCACAACGTGCGATCGCAGAGAAATTTGGTTTATTGGCTGGCAAACGCGTCACGATTACGGCAGGTCCAACCCGTGAAGCAATTGATCCTGTCCGTTATATTTCAAACCACAGCACAGGTAAAATGGGCTTTGCGCTCGCAGCCGCTTGCTATGCAGCAGGTGCGAAAGTCACCTTGGTCGCAGGTCCTGTGAGTTTAGATACCCCCAATGGTGTGCAACGAATTAATGTCAGTTCTGCTATGCAAATGTTAGATGTCAGTATGAATCAACTGAAAGACGGGTGTGACATTTTTATCGCTACCGCTGCCGTTGCTGACTATCGTGTGGCGCAAGTGGCAGAACATAAAATTAAGAAAGCAGGCGATGAACTTGCGGTTGCCTTAGTGAAAAATCCAGATATTGTGGCGACCATCGCGCAGCAGCAAGAACGTCCATTTATGGTCGGCTTTGCGGCCGAAACGCAAAATGTTGAAGAATATGCTGCGGGTAAATTGGTTGCGAAGAAGCTGGATATGATTGCGTGTAATGACGTCTCTCGTCCTGATATTGGTTTTGCTTCTGATGAAAATGCCATGACGGTATTCTTTGCTCAGTCTTATCACATGAAAAAACGTGAATTAGAGAAAGCCTCTAAACAGGAAATTTCGCAGCAATTGGTTGAATCGATTGCCGATGCATTACGTCGCCGTTTGTAATTTATCATTGTTAGCATCTTTCGGATTTTCTTCTTACTGCAAGCTTGTTAATGTGGAGAAATAGCAATAAGAGGGCAGACAGATGCAACAGCAACGGAATTATGATCGTATTGCTCAAGCGATTGCCTATATACAGCAAAACTTCCAGCAACAGCCGCAACTTGATGAAGTCGCGGCTCATATTCATCTAAGCCCAGCCCATTTTCAGCGTTTATTCAGTGAATGGGTGGGAACCAGTCCGAAAAAGTTTCTGCAATATATCAGTGTGGAATATGCCAAAAATATTTTAAAGCAACAGGGCAGTATCTTTGATGCAACTTTTGCAACAGGGCTTTCCAGCACCAGTCGGTTGCATGATCTCTTTATTCAAATCGAAGGTATGACACCAGCCGAATATAAACATGGAGGGCAGAACTTAAGCATCCATTATCAGTTTGCAGAGACACTTTTTGGCGAGGTGCTGATCGCCTCAACGCATAAAGGGATTTGTGCGCTCACCTTTGTGCAACATCAAGCCGATGCGCTAGAACAATTAAAATCTCAATTTCCCCAAGCCATTTTTAAACAGCAAGCTGATCAGTTTCAGCAAAGTGCTTTAGTTCTTTTTCAAAAAGATCAGCGTCGATTGGCTGATATTAAATTGCATTTGAAAGGCACAGACTTCCAATTGAAAGTTTGGCAAAGTTTGCTCAAAATCCCAATGGGGCAACTTTCCACTTATGGCGAATTGGCCAAAGCGATTGAACATCCCAAAGCAGCGCGAGCAGTGGGTACCGCAATCGGCAATAATCCTGTGGCTTTTTTGATTCCTTGTCATCGGGTGATTCAGTCCACTGGAGCGTTTGGTGGCTATGAATGGGGAGCAACCCGAAAAATGGCAATGATTGGTTGGGAGGGAGTGAGAGCGCATGCAACTGTTTGATATCGAAGCTGATCCCAATCATAACCATTTACCTTATGATGGCACGGTACAGTATTATGGCAAAGTTGTTGAAGGTTTGAGTGCGGATGATTATTTTGAAAAGCTGATGCACAACATCGCATGGCAAAATGATCAGGCCATCATTTTTGGTCGGCAGATCACCACCAAAAGAAAAGTAGCGTGGTACGGCGATCAAGCGTTTGAATATACTTATTCCAATATCAACAAATATGCTTTGCCTTGGACATCTGAGCTGATTGAACTAAAAGCATTAGTCGAACAATTAACAGGTGAAACATTCAATTCTTGTCTACTCAATCTTTACCATACAGGTGAAGAGGGAATGGCATGGCACAGCGATGCGGAAACAGATCTTAAAAAAGAAGGTGCGATTGCATCGTTAAGCTTTGGTGCAGAAAGAAAGTTCGCTTTTAAACATAAGCAGACTAAGGAAAAAGTAGAGTTGTATTTAGAGCATGGTAGTCTGTTGGTCATGAAAGATACCACGCAACATTATTGGTGGCATCGTTTGCCGCCGACCAAAAAAGTGAGTACGGCACGCGTCAATCTGACCTTTAGAACGATTATTAACTAACATTAAAAAAGGACTGAAAAATCAGTCCTTTTTTATATCGAAGCAATCGTTATAACGATTATGCTTGACCTTGTGCAGCACCTTCAGTTTGTAGGCGTTGCATATTTGCTTCAAACTCAGCATCAAAGTTGATTGGCGTAAGTAGCAATTGTGGGAAGCTACCTTTCGTCACTAAATCATTCACTGATTCACGTAAGAACGGGAATAGGATATTTGGGCAGTAAGCACCTAAGATGTATGGAAGACGATCTTCTTCTACACCATCAATCAAGAAGATACCTGATTGAGTAATATCAACGATGAACGCAGTTTCATTTTCGTTATTTGCTTGAACCACAACTTTTAAAGACACTTCATAGTGTGTTGGATCAATTTTTTCTGCGGCAGAAGATAAGTTGATATTCAGTTCTGGTTGCCATTGTTTGGTGAAGACGTGTGCACCAGGAACTTCAAATGAAATATCTTTTGTGTAAATACGTTCTAACGCGAGTTGTGGTTGAACTTGTTCTTCGCTCATCGTTTTTCCTTAAATTATGGAACTGTTGTTAATTAAGCCAATAATGGATCGAGTTTTCCTTCACGCTCTAAGGCATAAAGTTGATCAAAACCGCCAATAAACTGGTCGTTGATAAAAATTTGAGGCACTGTACGGTGATTGGTACGTTGCATTAACTCAATACGAACCTCAGGTGCTTCATTAGAAAGATTAATTTCTTTATAAGCAACACCTTTGCGCTCAAGCAATTGTTTGGCGCGTACGCAATATGGGCAAGAAAGTGTTGAATAAATAGTGACATTGGATGTCATTTCATCTCTCCTTAAGCTTTGGTTTTACTTTTGACTAAAGGTAAGCCTTGAGCTTTCCAGTTGCTAATGCCGCCGTCTAAGCGGTAGCTGTCAGCATGCCCCACTTTTTGTAATGCAGTGCCGGCCACTTGTCCTAAGTTACATATAAAAACCAATGGACGGTCACTTGCTTTGAGTTCATCAAGGTGGCTTGTGATCTGGCTATATGAAATGTTACGGCTACCACTGATGTGGCCTTCACGGAAATCTTTCGCATCACGTAAGTCGATCAAGATCGCATTTTTCGCTTTGACCAAAATACCGAGAGATTGAGGTGAAATTTTACGACCATTGCGTTGTCCTTCTAAAACAAAGAACAATACGATGAGTACCGCAAGCGTACCAAATAAGAAGGGGTGATTCCCCATAAACTCAAACCAACGTTCCACAAGTCACCTAAAGTTAAAATCAAAACTGCCACTGAGTATAACTTATCTGTATGGTGATCAAAAATTTTAGTTCAAGGGCTCATTTGAATTTATGCTAATTTTTTTGCTGTGCTTCTTGAATCTCATCCAACAGTCGTAAATAACTGTCTAAACGACGCGGTAAAATTTCCCCTGCAACAACTGCTTGTTTCAAAGCACAATTTTTCTCATGAGTATGGGTGCAATTACGGAACTGGCAAAGTCCTAAATGTGCCTCAATCTCAGGAAAACCCGTACGTACTTTTTCTAAGCTTAAATGCCACAGCCCAAACTCACGAATTCCCGGTGAGTCGATCAATGCGCCGTTTGTTCCAAATTTAATCAAACGGGTTGAAGTGGTGGTATGTTGTCCCAGTGCAGAGTTTTCAGAAATGATATTGGTTTTTTGCGCAGCGTCAGGAACGATGGTATTAATCAGTGAGCTTTTGCCGACACCTGACTGCCCAACGAAAGCGACCGTTTCATTGTCTATGCGAGCTGAAAGCGCAGATAAATCACCATATGAGTGGCAGATAAGCGTTTCATAGCCCAAAGTCTCATATTCACTTAACAGGGTCAGAATCGGATCATTTTCTTTGAGTAAGTCGGATTTGTTTAGCACCAATAAGGCGGGAATATTGGCATCGGCACAAGCCACGAGATAGCGATCAATCAGTGTTGGCGCAGGTTCTGGTAACGGTGAAAATACAATCACAATCAGGCTGATATTGGCAGCAACGGGTTTTACTTTGTGATAACGATCTGGACGTGTCAATAATGACTGTCTTGGATAGATCGCCGTGATAATACCAAGGCCTGTATTGGGATCCGCTTGCCACTTTACACGATCACCTGTGACCAATAATTCGAGGTTGGTACGAGTATGGCAGCGCCACACACTATCCAGTTCAATCGATTTCCAAAATGGTGCAGGCTCACCTGCGTTCACTTGTGGGGATTCTGGGTGCTGTTCAGGCACAGATAAAGCTTGTACTTCGAGTTGACGACCATAATGTTGAACAACCAATCCATCAAGGTCTTGCGACGTATCAATGTCGTCTTGACGCGATTTGTGTTGTTTTTCAATACGACGTTGCTGCTGGTCAGTTAAACGACGCTTACGAATTAAAGCCATTCATATCCCAAAAATCCACATGTATAAGACCGCAAAAATAGCATGAAGTGATGAGAGAGTTACAGTCAAGTTCGCATTAATTTGCTACTATTGATGTTTTTCACACCTATTAGAAATATTATCCATGAGCAGCACCCCTGATACACGATTAATCTGGATTGACCTCGAAATGACGGGTTTAGATACGGATAATGACCAGATTATTGAAATTGCAACAATTATTACAGATGATCATTTAAATATTTTGGCTGAAGGCCCTGTGTTAGCGATCCATCAATCAGATCGCTTGCTCAACGCAATGGATGAGTGGAATACCAAACAGCATGGTCAATCGGGGCTGATTGAACGTGTGCGTCGCAGTAAACTGACTGCTGAGGATGCGGAGCAGCAAACCTTAGAATTTTTAATGAAATGGGTTAATGCAAAGACTTCACCGATGTGCGGTAATTCTATTTGCCAAGATCGCCGTTTCCTACACCGTTTAATGCCAGAGTTGGAACAATTTTTCCATTATCGTAATTTAGATGTCTCTTCAGTGAAAGAACTGGCTAAACGCTGGAGACCTGAAATTATGAGTGGTTTAAAGAAAAATGCATCACATCTAGCGATGGATGATATTCGTGATTCGATTGCAGAATTGAAATATTATCGTGAATACTTTTTTATTATGAATAAATAAGCTTTCTCGAAGAATTTAAATAAAGGGGCGAAAGCCTCTTTTTTTATCGAACGTAAAAAAATATTTGGGGGCGATGCTAAAATCGCTTAAACTCACATTTTATTTTCGTTAACTATAAAAAGAGAGCAGACATGCAAAGCGATAATCCTATTTTGACCCGAGTTGAAACCTATAGTGATTTGGCCGAGCCGATGACGATCCAAGGGGCTATTCAGAAATCAGTCCTGTTAACTGTGATCGCAGCAACGCTTGGGATCGGACTGTTTTTATATTGTGCCTTCACTGCTAATTTTTCAATTGCTTATGCTGCAACCATCGTAGGGATTGTTGGCAGCCTTATTCTTGGGTTGATCACAACTTTTAAACCGAATACTGCACCTGTATTGGCGATTCCCTTTGCTTTATTTGAAGGCGCATTTTTAGGTGGTGTTTCTTTCATTTTCCAAGTGAAATTTCCAGGTGTACCGTTACAAGCATTACTGGCGACCTTTGTCACCACATTGGTATTATTTGCCTTGTATAAGTTCCAAGTGATTCGTGCAACTGAGAAGTTTAAAGCAGTTGTGATTTCAGCTTCGATTGCGATTGCTTTGGTTTTTGTGGTGCAGATCTTTTTAAGTTTGGCATTGGGTTCTAGCATTCCTTATCTGTTTGAAAGTAATTGGTTAGGCATTGGTTTTGCGGCTTTTGTCGCGGTGATTGCATCGTTGAACCTGATCTTGGATTTTGATTTGATTGAACGTGCCACGGCGCAGGGCGCACCTAAAACATTTGAGTGGGTGTGTGGTATTGCGTTATTGGCGACTTTGGTCTGGATGTATTACTCATTTATGCGTTTATTGAGCCTGATCCAAAAGTAATGAGCCTGTATTAAGTCAGTAAAAATACCAAACGCCTTCAATTGAGGGCGTTTTTTTATGCAAGATTGTAAAAAAGATGCATTATGCAATTTCGGAAAATGCTGAATATTGGCATTATGGGTGAAAATTTTTCGAGTGAGAATAAGATGTCACAAGGACTTTTAACTGGTAAGCGTTTTTTAATCGCAGGTGTTGCAAGTAAGTTGTCGATTGCTTATGGCATTGCGGCAGCTTTACACCGTGAAGGTGCAGAGCTGGCGTTTACTTATCCAAATGATAAGCTGAAAAAACGTGTTGATGATTTTGCCGCACAATTTGGTTCAGACTTGGTTTTCCCTTGTGATGTTGCTGTTGACGCAGAAATTGACAATACCTTTATTGAGTTAGCAAAACATTGGGATGGTTTGGATGGTGTAGTGCATTCAATTGGTTTCGCACCAGCACATACATTAGATGGTGATTTTACAGACGTGACAGACCGTGACGGTTTTAAAATTGCGCATGACATCAGTGCTTATAGCTTTGTTGCGATGGCTCGTGCAGCAAAGCCATTATTACAAGCGCGTCAAGGTTGCTTATTGACCTTAACTTATCAAGGTTCTGAGCGTGTGATGCCGAATTACAACGTGATGGGTATGGCGAAAGCATCTTTAGAAGCAGGTGTTCGTTATCTAGCATCTAGCTTGGGTGCTGATGGTATTCGTGTGAATGCAATTTCTGCTGGTCCAATCCGTACTTTGGCGGCATCTGGTATTAAGTCTTTCCGTAAAATGCTCGATGCGAATGAAAAGATTGCACCTTTAAAACGTAATGTGACCATTGAAGAAGTGGGCAATGCTGCATTATTCCTTTGCTCACCGTGGGCTTCGGGTATTACTGGTGAAATCATGTATGTTGATGGTGGTTTCAATACTGTAGGTATGAGCCAGTCAATGATGGATGATGAATAATTAGATTAATCTAATTTATTTGATAAAGCCGCTTTAATAGCGGCTTTGTTTTTTTAGAGTTTGTGAGTTTTAAAACTATATTTAATTATTAGTTGTCAATTTTTATTCTGTCTTCACAGACCATATCATCTAGCTCCGCCGATGTGCTGTATAAGCCCTTATGAGTTCCATCAATAATTGAATTCAAGGATTCTCTTAACTCTTTATATCTTATGTTCGCTTCAAAATCTGCTGATGTTAAATGAGTGAAAAGGTTATAGGGCTTATCTTTAGTTGGTGCTTCGTTGAGGTAGAAACCTTCAAAATCTGGGTTATGAACAACTGTTTTAACTCGTCCATTTGTTGCATCAGCTAATTTCCTAATATTTATATTAATTGTCCACATAGAGTTAGTAGTTCCATCTTTCCTGAGTTTTGTATCTAAATCATGAACCGCAATGGCGTTTGCATTGAATTGGTTAAATATCTTAATGAACGTTGGGATATTGGCTTTTCCTCGACAATTGATAACACAATAACTTCCCTCCATTCCACTTTTCTCTATTATGTACTGATAAGCTAAGTACTCGGTATCACCTTCAACCAATATAGCGTTAGGGTAAAAAAAGAATTCATTAACCGTCGGGCAGCAACGATTGAGCATCTTTAGATTGTCTCTTTCATCATTATCAAAATGCGCTTTATCTGTTTGAAAGTAAAAAACACCTTGTTGGTTATTAGAAACTTTAATCAGTGTCGTGTGATCTTGTGTAAGATCGATGAATACTGGTGAGTGAGTTGTACAGATAACTTGCCATCCATCTAGGTCTGCTAGTGCATAAATTGCTTTTCTAGCGGCTCTTATTATTGAGGGGTGGAGGTTTATTTCAGGCTCATCAATTAATAGTACTTTTGGCGTTTCATTTTGAATTGTTTTTGTGCCCTTTTTATACATTCCTTCGCTACATAAAGCATTTACAGCTGACCATAAAAAAGCCCTTTTTAATCCGGTTCCTTGATGCTCCAAGGATGAGGGGTGATTGCTAGTTTTAATAAAAAACTTACTCCCATCTTTAATGGCATCTTCTGCTTTGAATTTACCTACACCAGTCTCAAAACTGACAGTGGCACCCTGAAAAAGTTTATTTAACTCTAATTCTATTTTACTGTTTAATTGCCCTATACTCTCGGAAAGCTCTTCATCTACTTCTTTCGCAAGTTTTTCAATTTCTGCGACAATACTGGCAACTTTACTTTTATCGTCTTTTAATTTTTGAGCAGCATTCTTTGATGCCAAGTCCTTTACAACTTTTTCCAAAGCATCGTAGCCATCATTTGGATTTAATCTTATAGGGGTTGGTAGTCTACTCTGTAATAAAGTATTCCATCCACCTGCACCGCCTCTCTTCCAGTCATTGGTCTTATTACTAAAACTATATTTAACACCATTTTCATCAGGTGATTCCCAACGAATTTGAAATTTGGCACATTCACCAAATTCAGGATCATCTTGCAGATACCACTCCTGACCTAAACTTGCAATGTCATCCTGCGTAACATCATTAAATATACCGGTAATAATCACTGGAATATTTGAATTTCGCCCATAAAAGTGATCCAGACTTAATGAGTTTCCCATTGAAACGTAGGCTTCGTACGCATCTAAGATTGTCGACTTACAACTATTATTAGGACCAACTAAGACGACGATGTTATCAATTAGTATTTTAATTTCATCCTTAATGCCTTTAAAATTTGAGATCAGTAATGCAGATAATTTCATGGGAATATCCTTGTTTATTTTATTAGGCTTAATAATTATGCGATGAGACCTGTCACTCATTAGGAATGAAAATACAGAATAACCAATTAGATTTTCTATCTTATTTAGACCAACATATAAAACAGCTATATTTACGTCAACACAAAACTATGAATAACATCATTTCATAAGCTTTGATCTTATATTTAATTCGACAATGAGCGATCTATTGAAAATATATCAATAAGTATAATTAACCATTTGTCATCTCATACTTTATATGATAGTTAATGCTGGTTTTTTGTTTAATCGAAAATTTTAAATAAAGTGTCGATAAACATATCATTTTAACGCTTCGGGGAAGGTCATCATAACGTGAAGAAAATTGTAATTGTATTGGGCTTAGCCATGCTACTTTCGCTACAAGGTTGTGCAGCGGTTATGGCAAGTAACCAACCTCATAAAAAGAACTTAACCGTTTTAGAGGTCGGAAAACATCGTAATCACGTGATTTCTGAACTAGGTGCTCCTGTAGTATCAGAAACAGTGAATGGCGAGCGAAAAGAAATTTATACCTTCCAACAAGGATATTCAAAAGCAGCAAGAATCAGCCGTACGCTATGGCACACGACTGCGGATATCGCCACGATTGGTCTATGGGAAATTATTGGTTCACCAACTGAGATCTACTTTAATGGTCAAAAACTCTCATATGAGGTTGTATTTGATATACAAGATAAAGTGAAATCCTCTCAGTTGATTCATACCAATGTAAATGATCAAGCAGAATTAAAACAATAGCCTAGATAGACTATTGTTTGATCGGGCTTCCACCTAGTGCCTGCATCAAAGTGACATAAGCATTGTATTGATTTTGCTTGGTTTCAACCAAACTGAGTCGTGCGTTACGGGTAGTTGCTTGAGCATCGAGTAAGTTTTTCAAGGCAATTGCACCATTGCGATATCGTACTTCCGTTAAATGTTCAGTTTTTTCTGCAAGTTCTACATTGCGTTGTTGAAGTTGAACTTGCTGATCTAACTGCATTCGATTGGATAAAGCATTTTCGACATCGGCAAAGGCTTGATACAGACCTTGACGATATTGGGTAATTGCTTTTTCATATTCAAGATCACTAATCGCAATATCTTTCTTCATATCATTATATTGAAGGAAGGGTAGGCTTAAACTTGCACCCAAGGTTAGCGCTGGATTTTGTAGTAGTTGAGTCAATGAGGTACTCGAAGCACCTAAGTTGCCTGTCAGATTAATCGATGGATAATAACTCGCTTTGGTCGCATCTTTATTGGCAAGGGTTTTTCGTAAACGTAATTCCGAAGCTTGCAGATCTGGACGACGAGATAAGATTTCCGCAGGCAAACCCACCCCGATATTAGGCAAAGCATTCCTTGGTAGCTGAGCTGGCTCTTGAATATTTAGCTGTTGTACAGGCTGATGTAACAGTACCGCAATCGCTGTACGCGCTTCTACACGTTGTTGTTCAATTTGGCTGAGACTGGCTTTTTGGCTTTGTACCGATTGTTCCGCTTGGGTCAAATCCAGACCTGATACCGCACCTGCTTTATATTGCGATTGCACCAAAGCGTAGATTTTCTGCGTGGAAGCTAAGTTTTGTTGAACCGTTCTGTAGCGTTCATTCAGATAGCCGAGTTGCCAGTATAACTTTGCTGTTGTACCAACAAGACTTTGTGCAGTGGCTTGTAAATCTTGTTCACTGGCTTGGGCCTCCCAACGACTGGCTTCAGTTTGATTTGCCAATTTCCCAAATAAATCTAACTCATAGCTCACACCCAAACTGGTTGATAGGCCGCGATCACTGCCATCACCTGAGCGTAGGTCATAGTTATAACCTGTAGACACACTGGAGCTGGTACGCAGTCCTTGTCTGTTTTCTGCCAATCCAGCTTGTAAACGGGCTTGTTTTAAGGTGATACCCGCAACGATAAGATCACTGTTTTTAGCCAAAACCTGATCAACCAGTTGGTTGAGCTGGGCATCATTGAACAGTGTCCACCATTGATCGGTCAGATTCACATTTTTATTTTTTTGGGCATCGTATTGGAACTGTTGTGGTACTTGTACAGTGGGTGCGTTATAAGGTGTTTTGACGATAGCGGTACAACCTACAAGTGTTGTACTCAAGCATAAAGCAAGGCTAAGCTTCTTCATTTTTGTATCCTTAATAAGGCTGTAACGGTGTCTTACCGAGTTCTCATCCAACTTTAGGATAAGCTTTCAGCTAGACTTACTTTGGTTTCGCCCAAAGTAAGCAAAGGCATAGTCATCCGCAAAACCTGTCATATTCTTTCAATTATCTTAATCTATCGCAGAAACAGTATTCTGTTGATACCACGCAGGTTGCGGATGACGTTCACGTGTATCATATTTCTGGGATAGTTTTTTCGCTATTATTCTCTCGCTAAAGCAGCAACAGGATCGAGTTGAGCGGCATTTCGTGCTGGTAAGAAGCCAAAAACAATACCAATGAGACTTGAACAGACAAAGGCTGCGACGATTGACGTGGTTGAGTAACTCATTTCAATAATACCTTTGGCGAAATGCTCAATAATCTGTCCAATGCCCAAAGAAAGCAGTACACCGAGTACGCCACCCAATAAGCAGACTAGAATCGCTTCGATTAGAAATTGTTGCAAAATATCGCTTTGTCGAGCACCGACCGCCATACGTACCCCGATTTCTTGGGTACGCTCAGTTACAGAAACCAGCATGATATTCATGACGCCGATACCACCCACCACCAATGAAATAACAGCAATGGCTGAAATCAACAAAGTCATGGTTGCTGTGGTTTGCTGGATGGTTTCACGGATGCTGTCTGAGTTCTGAGTAAATACATCCTGTGCGCCATGACGCTGTTCAAGCAGTGTCAGGATGGCATTTTCAGCTGCGCTACTTGGGTATTCATCTTTAATTCGCACGATGATGCTGCGAACGTTGGATTGGCCTAGCATACGACTCATAACTGTCGAGTATGGCAGATAGACATTGAGGCTGTCTGAATTGCCCATAAAACCTTGCTGAGCATCAATCACACCAATAATTCGACTCGGCACACTGCCCAGAAGAATCACTTGACCGACAGGATTGGTCCCATCCGCAAAAAAGGTTTTCTCAGTATTGGTATCAATCACCACATCCTGCGCACGTTGGGTGACACCACCTTTGTCAAAAGGTTGACCTGATTTAAAGGTCATGCCTCGGACATAGAAAAAGTCTTCACTAACACCATTTACGGTTGCTGATGCTTCGGTGTCTTTAAAACGTAGTGTCACACTGGTGTTGGCAGATGGACTGACACCATCGACATAAGGCTGTTCCGCCAGTGCATCTGCATCGGCAGGGACGAGGGTTTTGACTTGTGACGCTCTGGAGGTATCACCAAAACCCCGTCCTTGATAAACGGTAATGGTATTGGTGCCGAGACTGCTAATATTTTCTAGAATTTGTTTTTGCGAACCATTCCCCAACGCAACAACGGACACGACCGATGCAATCCCGATGATAATGCCGAGCATGGTCAAAAAAGTACGCATTCGGTGTGCATTCATGGCCAAAAGTGCCATACGGAATGCTTCACCTAAACGATCAAAGAAAGATCGCCATGCGGAGGTTTTCTTTTGCGGATTGCGTTGTAAGGAGTGATGCTCTAAATCAGGATCCTGATTTCCATGATGGTTTTCAGGCGTATTTGCGCGGTCTGAAATAATATTACCATCACTGATTTCAATAATTCGTGTCGCATTTTTAGCGACATTCATATCATGGGTCACCAGAATAATGGTATGACCTTTGGCATTCAGTTCACGTAAAATACGCATCACCTCAACGCCACTGTTCTTATCCAATGCACCTGTAGGTTCATCTGCCAAGATCACATCGCCGCCATTCATCAGGGCACGAGCAATTGAAACACGTTGTTGTTGCCCGCCTGAAAGCTGACTTGGTCGATGATCTAGACGCTCTTCAAGCCCAAGCTCGGATAATAATTCAGCAGAACGTTGTTGGCGTACATGACTCTCTACACCTGCGTAAATGGCTGGAACTTCTACATTTCCTGAAGCGCTAAGATCACCTAGCAAATGATAGCGTTGGAAAATAAAACCAAAATATTCTCGACGTAACTGCGCCAGTTCATCGGGTTCGAGCTGACGTGTTTCTCGTCCACTCACCAGATAACTTCCAGCGCTCGGCTTATCCAAACATCCTAAAATATTCATTAGGGTTGATTTGCCTGAACCCGACTGACCGACGATCGCGACCAATTCACCGGCATAAATTTTTAAATTAATGCCTTTGAGGATCTGTACTGTTCCTTCGCCCGCAGGAAATTCTCGCGTGAGGTCAGTGACCTCGAGGAGGGGCTGAACTGAATGTATTTGATCTTGAGTCATATTACATTCTCATCGCACGTTGGCTACTACGTTTTGCCGCTTCATTTGAGCTATCTGAAGCATCGGCAATCACCACCTGATCACCTTGTTTCAGGCCTTTGATGACTTGCGCTGTGACACGATTATTGAGACCAATTAACACAGGTTGTGGTTGGATGCTGCCATCTGCTTGTAGTACACGAATCATGCTGGTTGATGCTTTGCCTTGCTTAATTAATGCTTGTTCATCCGCCGTCAAATCAAGGCGTTTCGGTTGTTGCGATTTTGCGCCATCCTTGGTTTCTGTTTTATCTGTTCCGCGGTCTTTTCGATTCGGACGTTTGCTTGTTTGTAATGCAGCAGCAGGTACAGTCAGTACATTTTTTGCCTCAGCCAAGACAATATAAACTTGCGCTGTCATATCAATACGTAATTTGCCATCTTCATTTGGCACATCAAACAGCGCATTGTAGTACACAGCAGAGCTGGTAGATGACGAACTGGTGTTGGTATTTTCTGTATTAATTGAATTGGGTGCAGGTTCGACTTGGCGTAATTTTGCGTAATGTTTTTTCTCACTATTGCCTAAAGTTGTGAAATAAACCGTTTGACCTTTTTCAACGCGCATCACATCTGCTTCAGAAATCTGCGCTTTAACCGTCATGGTATCTAGTGTTGCAAGTTTCACAATGGTCGGTGCCGTTTGATTGGCATTCACCGTTTGACCTTCTTCGGTCACAATTGCCACGATCGTACCATCCATCGGCGCGACAATTTGAGTATATCCCAAGTCTTCTTTTGTTGTTGCAAGGGTTAAGCGCGATTGTTCAATCTGCGCATTGATGGCCGCGATTTGTGCTTGAGCCGTTTTGTAACTCGCTAATGCAGATTCTAGCTCAGCACGTGAGGTGGCATCTTGACTAAACATTGTTTGTTGACGTTTGTATTCCGCCTCAACTTTAGCAAGATTGGCTTGTTGAACTGCCAATTGCGCTTGTTGATTTTTAATGCTGGCTTCGGCTGTTTTCAATTCATTTTCTTGGCGAACAGAATCAATTTGAGCAATCAGTTGTCCTTGTTTAACTTGATCACCAAGTTGCACATACATCTTTTTAACTTGACCTGAAACTTGCGCGCCGACACTGACCATCTTCGTCGCTTCTAATACGCCTGTCGCTAAAACTGAACTTTCGATATCACCACGACTTACTTCAGCAGTAATGTACTGCGGTGAAGTTTCTTTAGGCTTTAACATCAGCCAACTGAGTAAGGCGATCACTAGAATGCTGACCACAATGATGATTGTTTTTACAGGACTAACTTTTTTAGAAATCATTTTTGGCATGGTACAAGCGCGTAATTAAAAATTTTGTTTAGTATAAAAGTGAAATAAGGATAAAGCGTGAATATTTTTAATCTATAATGAGAATTATTCTCTTTATTTCTGGTTTTTATCGCATGTTACGCATGTATTTACGAAGATTGGATAAATAAAGTTGTGCCACAAAGTTTGCTAATCGCTTGCAACATTAAGTGGTTGGTATTTTGCGTGGACATGCCTTTGATGGCTGCGTCAATCTGCAACAATAAATCAGGCCATGTGAGGAACTGTTGTGGATTCAGGCGACGTAAGGCTTGTTGATATTGTGAAACTTTGGTTTTCCAGATACCGAGTTGCAGGGCATTCTGAGGTTGCTCAAACAGTTGCATCAATAAACGCATTTCTTTGCTCAGCGTCCATAAAATCAGACTATCAGGTTCACCTGCGGCAAGCAGATACTGATAAATTTTAACGGATTGCGCTAAATTCCCTGCCAGTAAGGCATCACTTAAATCATAAGTGCTATAACGCGACTGATCCTGTAAACAGGCATACAATTGTTCAGTCTGAATGTGTTGGATATCAGGGAAGGTGTCAGCAACACGCATCAAGCTATTTTTAGCAGCCAATAAGTTATGTTCATGATGCTGCATCAGCCATTGCCATGCCGCTTGATCCAACTGGATACCCAGTTTTTCTGCTTCAATATTCAAAATACGTTGTCGATCTTGAGGGTATGTCGCAGTGAGCGGTACCACCACACCATTGGCTTCGACTACTTGGAAAAATGCAGATTTGAGATTGCCACTGTCTTGTTTAGGTAAAACGATCAGTAATAAATTATGTTCATTGTGTTGAATATAATTTTTGAGTTGTTTTAAAGCGCTGGCATCGGGTTTGATATTGCCATGAACTTCGATTGCCAGTTGTTGAGAAAATAATGACAAACTATTCAGGGCATTAAAGACATTTTTCCAATCATTGACACTGCTAATATCATAACGCTGGCGTTCAACATCTTGTTGCTGCCAGCTCTTACGAAAGGTGTCGAGCAGATTCTGCTCGAGTAGAGGTTCTTGACCATGAATGATCCATGCACCACGAGCATCTTTAACCCTTTTTAACGCCTGAACATAATCTAGTTTCATAGATACCGATTATGATTGAGCTTTAGGTAGGCGATTTGCTGCGATCTGACGCGTCACTTGCTGAGCCACATCATCAATCACAATACGATTCAGATAAACCTCTTGTTGATTATCCGTGTTGACTGTTGCCACATCGTATTGGTAAGTGCGTGATGCAGTTAAAGTACGCGGTTCAGTAATTTTATTGCCTTGACGGTCTTCAATTTGGAATGTCACTGTTAAACGAAGCAGTACCTCGGTCAATTTACCATTCAGTAATTGGCGGCGAGGAGTGTAGTCCAAAATGCGCAGTACATAAGCATCGTTTGAATTGCTCAGTTGTACACCTGTTGCACTCAGATAAATACTCAGACGGTTTTCAAGTTCATCGGTATTGTCAGGCAAGACTAAAGTCAATTTGTTATAGACCAGTGGTGTCGCTGCTGGATTGTTGCCTTTTAAGTGAAAGCCACAGCCGACTAAGCCTGCACTTAGACCTAAGGTTAAAACAATAGCAGCTAAACGTTGTGCTAAGTGCATATCCATTCCTCATAGACAATGAGGGCGTATATAATACGCCCCTACAGTTTAAACGACTAAATTCACCAATTTATTCGGGACAACGATTTCTTTTTTGGTTGGACCGGTTAAGAATTGTTGAACTTCTGGTAACGCTTTTGCCTGAGCCAATAAGTCTTCTTTAGAGATATCGACAGCGACGTCTAACTTAGCACGAAGTTTACCATTCACTTGTACAACAATCGTTTGTGTATTACGGGTTAACGCAGACTCATCCACTTGTGGGAATTCAACTGTGGTTAAATCCATTCCAAACTGAGTTAACAAGGTTTGACTCAAGTGCGGTGCAAATGGCGCAAGTAAAGTCAACAATGTCGTAATGGCTTCACGCGCAACGGCAACGTCATTGTCATCTTTGATTTCAAACTTATTGCTGGCATTGAGTAATTCCATCAACGCTGCAATTGCAGTATTAAAAGCATGACGACGTTCGATGTCATCACCCACTTTTTGAATGGTTTCGTGGGTTTTACGACGTAAGTCTTGCGCATCTTTTGAAAGTTTGCTGTGATCAATCGCCGTTGCTTGATTGCCTTTTTCCAAGAAACCAGACGTTAAACGCCATACGCGTTTCAAGAAGCGGTTTGAACCCTCAACACCTGCATCAGACCATTCTAATGATTGATCTGGTGGTGCAGCGAACATCATAAATACACGTGCAGTATCTGCGCCGTATTGATCAATAATCGCTTGTGGGTCGATACCATTGTTTTTCGATTTGGACATTTTCTCTTGTCCGCCGATCACAACTTCTTGACCATCACCTGAATATTTAGCTGAAAGGATACGACCTTTCTCATCACGTTCTAACTCGATATCAGCAGGGTTAAACCAAGTCTTCTTACCATTCTCAGCTTCGCGATAGAAGGTATCTGCCAAGACCATGCCTTGCGTCAACAAGTTGGTAAATGGTTCATTGCCTTGTACTACACCTTCATCACGCATTAATTTATGGAAGAAACGTGCATAGAGTAAATGCAGAATCGCGTGCTCAACGCCACCAATGTATTGGTTGACTGGAAGCCAGTTTTGCGCAGCTTCAGGTTTAACTAGACCGCCCGTAAAGTCAGGAGATGCGTAACGTGCATAGTACCAAGATGATTCTACGAAAGTATCCAATGTATCGGTTTCACGACGTGCATCGCCACCGCAGTTTGGACATTTGGTTTCATAGAACTCTGGCATCTTGTTCAATGGATTGCCAGAACCATCTGGAACCACATCAGTCGGTAATACCACTGGTAATTGATCTTCTGGAACAGGGACTTGACCACATGTATTACAGTTGATCATTGGAATTGGACAACCCCAATAACGCTGACGAGATACACCCCAGTCACGTAAACGGAATTGAACCTTCGCGTTCGCTAAACCTTGTGGTTCTAATTTAGCAAGGAATGCATCAAAAGCGGCTTGGAGGGTTAAGCCATCAAATTCGCTAGAATTGACCAGTTTGCCTTCTTTAGAGCCATACCATTCCTGCCATTCAGTTGCAGTGTATTCAGCATCATCAGCGCCTTTCGCATCGATGACTTGCTTGATTGGTAGGTTGAATTTATTGGCAAATTCAAAATCACGTTCGTCATGTGCAGGCACAGCCATTACCGCACCCGAACCGTATGACATCAACACGTAGTTTGCGATCCACACTGGTAACTCTTCACCAGTGACTGGATGCTTCACAAATAAGCCCGTTGCCATGCCTTTCTTTTCAGCAGTGGCTAAATCAGCTTCAGCCACTGACCCCATGCGACATTCTTCAATAAATGCAGCAAGTACAGGGTTGCTTTCCGCTGCTTTCAGAGCCATTGGGTGTTCAGCAGCAACCGCGACATAAGTTGCACCCATCAGGGTATCTGCACGCGTGGTATAGACAGTTAAGCTATCTGCATACACGTCAGGACTTGCAGAAGGGAAAGTGATTTCCATCCCTGTTGAACGACCAATCCAGTTACGCTGCATGGTCAAGACTTGTTGAGGCCAGCCATCCTTTAAGGTATCTAAATCGTCTAGTAATTCTTGTGCATAGTCCGTAATGCGGAAGTAGTACATTGGAATATCGCGTTTTTCAACCAATGCACCTGAACGCCAACCACGACCATTTTCGACTTGTTCATTAGCTAAAACGGTTTGGTCTACAGGATCCCAGTTCACAGTTGAAAGCTTACGATAGATCAAGCCTTTCTTATAAAGCTGAACGAATAACCATTGTTCCCAGTGATAGTACTCAGGGGTACAGGTTGCAAATTCACGATCCCAATCGACAGATAAACCCAATTTTTTTAATTGGTCACGCATATAAGCGATGTTTTCAAAGGTCCATTTTGCTGGTGCAACTTGATGGGCAATCGCTGCATTTTCCGCAGGTAAACCGAATGCATCCCAACCCATTGGTTGTAGAACGGTTTCACCTTTTAGGCGGTAAAAACGGCTAATCACATCGCCAATCGTGTAGTTGCGCACATGGCCCATATGCAGTTTGCCACTTGGGTAGGGGAACATCGATAGGATATAGCGATGTTTACCCTCTACAGTGTCTGCAACTTTAAAAACTTTGCGATTGT
Organism: Acinetobacter sp. 2JN-4; assembly: GCF_003687745.1. Lineage (NCBI taxonomy): Bacteria > Pseudomonadati > Pseudomonadota > Gammaproteobacteria > Moraxellales > Moraxellaceae > Acinetobacter > Acinetobacter sp. 2JN-4. Next base: position 34,373 of record NZ_RDNY01000010.1, read on the forward strand.
CCCAGTCTTGTTGAACTTGAGGCTCAATGGCACTTGCTTGATATTCGGCGTCAATGTGAGAAGTCGTCATAGGGATATGCGATACAACAAAATAAGTGGAAAATAATTGCTGCACAGCATAGCGCAAAACTGGGTGAAATGTCAGTGATTCGATGAGGATTTTATCATCAAGGCGCTGCTATCATGCCAATGCCTTGATGATCGAGTTACAATCTTTGTGAATGTTTTGATTAACGCTCAGAGGTGGTTGAAGCCTCAGATGGGGCTGGTGTTGGTGATGACTCTGTCGTTGCTGCTTGGTGATGCGATGCATCATGCGTTTCTTTCGCTGTATCCTGTGTTTTTGGAGCTGGTTTCTGCGTATTGTTGGTGGTGTAGGTTGCGACTTTATCCAAACGTTTCGCACCTTTAGGCGGAGCTGTGGTGGTGTAATGAGTCGAGCCATTTGCATCCACCCATTTATAATATTGTTGTGCATGAACTTGATTGGTACACAGTAATAGCAGGGTTGCTGTAGCTGTGTATAAACTTGTTTTAAAATAAGATACACTCATATTTTTCTCCCCAAGAGAATGCTATTTAAATTCGATTAACAGCGATAAATCAAAAAAGTAACATGCCTCGTTTTCGATCAAAAGAAAATCAATTTTGGACAAATGGGCATTTAAAATGATCAAATTATTTTGTGTATTTTGAATAAAAAAACAACAGCCAAGAAATATTATATAAAAACTGTTGCTTTATTCTTGACTTTGCTTAAGAAAGCTACAAAAATGCTTGCTTTAGTTTTATATGCGCTTATTTGATCACCCTTCGAATAAATGTCATGGCTTGCAATGGACATTCTTTCTAGCCGAGAGAATGATTTTTTGAAATATGTTTATCCCAACATGTTTTGATTCGAGATGTAATAACAGCTTATACGGCTGATGAGTCAGAAAATTTTTCCTATTGCAGCAAAAACGAGTAGAATACGCACACATACAAAAAGTGCATAAGTTAATGAATGAAACACAATTTATGCCTCCCATAGATTGTGTAAATATAGGGTGAATCACGTTGGAACTTTTATCTGGTGGTGAAATGCTCGTTCGTGCCCTCGCGGACGAAGGCGTAGAGCATGTTTTTGGTTATCCAGGCGGCGCAGTTTTACATATTTATGACGCGCTTTTTCAACAAGACAAAATCAATCATTACCTTGTACGTCATGAACAAGCTGCTGGTCATATGGCAGACGCTTATTCACGTGTAACAGGGAAGACAGGTGTTGTTCTTGTTACTTCTGGTCCAGGTGCAACAAATACTGTAACTCCAATCGCAACTGCATATATGGACTCAATCCCAATGGTGATTTTGTCTGGTCAGGTTGCGAGTCATTTAATTGGTGAAGATGCCTTTCAGGAAACAGATATGGTTGGGATTTCTCGCCCAATCGTAAAACACAGTTTCCAAGTGCGTCATGCCAGCGAAATTCCTGCCATTATTAAAAAAGCATTTTATATCGCGTCTTCTGGTCGTCCAGGTCCAGTTGTGATCGATATTCCTAAAGATGCAACCAATCCAGCAGATAAATTTGCCTACGAATATCCTGAAAAAGTGAAGATGCGTTCTTATCAACCGCCATCACGTGGTCACTCAGGTCAGATTCGTAAAGCAATTGATGAGCTGATTACCGCGAAACGCCCAATGATCTATACAGGTGGTGGTGTTGTTCAAGGTAATGCGTCTGGGTTGTTGACTGAACTTGCACACTTATTGGGTTATCCAGTTACTAATACTTTGATGGGCTTAGGTGCTTTCCCTGGAAATGATCCACAGTTCGTGGGTATGTTGGGGATGCATGGAACCTATGAAGCCAATATGGCGATGCACAATGCAGATGTGATTTTAGCGATTGGTGCGCGTTTCGATGACCGTGTAACCAACAACCCTGCTAAATTCTGTCTCAATGCTAAAGTGATACACATTGATGTAGATCCAGCAACCATTTCAAAAACTATTATGGCGCACATCCCGATCGTGGGTGCGGTAGAGCCTGTGTTGCAAGAAATGTTGGCACAACTCAAGCAAATGAATGTCTCTAAGCCAAACCCTGAAGCGATTGCGGCATGGTGGTCTCAAATTAATGAGTGGCGTAAAGTGCATGGTTTGCGTTATGAGGCGGCTAAAAATGGTGAAATGAAACCACAGCAAGTGGTTGAAGCACTGGACCGTGTTACCAATGGTGAGGCGATCATTACCTCTGACGTTGGTCAGCATCAAATGTTTGGTGCGAACTACTATAAATATAAACGTCCACGCCAATGGATTAACTCTGGTGGCTTAGGCACCATGGGTGTTGGCTTGCCATATGCAATGGCAGCGAAGCTTGCATTCCCTGATCAGCAAGTGGTGTGTATTACAGGTGAAGCATCGATTCAGATGTGTATCCAAGAGTTATCAACATGTAAGCAATATGGCTTAAATGTGAAAATTCTTTGCTTAAATAACCAAGCTTTAGGCATGGTGAAACAGTGGCAAGATATGAACTACGAAGGACGTCATTCAAGTTCTTATGTCGATTCATTGCCTGATTTCGCTAAGTTAATGGAAGCTTATGGTCATGTCGGTATCCAAATCGATCATGCAGATGAGCTTGAGTCTAAACTCGCTGAAGCGATGGCGATTAATGATAAATGTGTATTCATTAATGTCATGGTCGATCGGACTGAGCATGTTTATCCAATGTTGATCGCAGGTCAGTCGATGCAAGACATGTGGTTAGGAAAAGGGGAGCGTACCTAATGAGACATATTATTTCGGTACTCGTTGAAAACGAAGCTGGTGCGCTTTCTCGTTTGGTGGGTTTATTCAGCCAACGTAACTACAACATTGAAACTTTAAATGTTGCACCGACTGAAGATGAAACCTTATCTCGTCTGACCTTAACGACTTATGGTGATGACCATAAAATTGAACAAATTACCAAGCAGTTGAACAAACTGGTTGAAGTCGTGAAAGTGGTTGACCTATCTGAAGGTGCACACATTGAACGTGAGTTGATGTTGATTAAAGTAAAAGCGTTGGGAGCAGCGCGTGCTGAAATCAAACGTACTGCTGATATCTTCCGTGCTCAAATCGTTGATGTAACGCCAACGACTTATACCATTCAGATCGCAGGTACCACAGATAAAATCGATGGTTTTATCGATGCACTCGCAGAAAACACCATTCTTGAAGTGGTGCGTTCTGGCGTATCGGGCATTGCACGTGGTGAAAAGGTTTTAACAATTTAGTATATATTTCTCCCAATTTTGGCCAAAGCAATGCCAAAATCGGGAGCGACCAAATCTGTCCTTGTACAACAAGGGAAATGACAAAAATTTTAGCGGAGAAAACAGATGCAAATTTTTTACGATAAAGACTGTGACTTATCAATCATCCAAGGCAAGAAAGTTGCAATTATTGGTTATGGTTCACAAGGTCATGCTCATGCACTTAACTTAAAAGACTCTGGCGTAGATGTCACTGTCGGTTTACGTGCAGGTTCTACTTCTTGGAAAAAAGCTGAAAATTCAGGTCTTAAAGTTTCTGAAGTTCCAGCTGCTGTTGCTCAAGCTGACTTAGTCATGATTTTGACTCCAGATGAGTTCCAAGCTCAGCTTTATCGTGATGTGATTGAACCAAATATCAAAGAAGGTGCGACTTTAGCCTTTGCTCATGGTTTCTCTATTCTTTATAACCAAGTTGTTCCACGTAAAGACTTAGACGTGATTATGGTTGCACCAAAAGCACCAGGTCATACTGTACGTTCAGAATTCCAACGTGGTTCAGGTGTTCCTGATTTAATCGCGATTCACCAAGACGCTTCTGGAAATGCACGTAACGTTGCACTTTCTTATGCTTCTGGCGTAGGCGGTGGTCGTACCGGTATCATCGAAACTTCTTTCCGTGAAGAAACTGAAACTGACTTATTCGGTGAGCAAGCAGTTCTTTGTGGTGGTGCGGTTGAATTGGTGAAAATGGGCTTCGAAACTTTGGTTGAAGCGGGTTATTCACCAGAAATGGCGTATTTCGAATGCTTACACGAACTTAAGTTAATCGTTGACTTGATGTTTGAAGGCGGTATCGCGGACATGAACTATTCAGTATCAAACAATGCTGAATATGGCGAATACGTAACGGGTACTGAAGTTATCAACGAACAGTCTCGTGAAGCAATGCGTAATGCATTGAAGCGTATCCAGTCAGGTGAATATGCAAAAATGTTCATCCAAGAAGGTGCGTTAAACTACCCATCTATGACTGCTCGTCGTCGTCAAAACGCTGCACATGGTATCGAAGTAACAGGTAACAAGTTACGTGCGATGATGCCTTGGATTCAAGCGAACAAGATCGTAGATAAAGAGAAAAACTAAGGTTACGTGCCGCAAAAAAATGGGAAGCGTTGCTTCCCATTTTTTTTCATGCCTTGGATTCAAGCGAATAAAATCGTTGATAAAGAACAGAACTAAATTTTAGTTCCATCTTTAAAAAACCCTTGTTTTGATACAAGGGTTTTTTATTAGCTGTTGATAACAGAGTTATAACAATATAAATAAAAAATAGGCTTAATATTGTTTATGTTTTAATCGATTTAATGCGTATATTTCGTATCTGGTCGAGGCAATATCGTTGCATACTTTGGGGTATCTGCACGATTCACAACATCAAAAGAGTAATCACTTAAACTTTAAAATAATTGAGTAAAAAATAAAGTAAGTCTTTAGATAAAAAATGGAACGGGGGAAACAATATTTTTTATAGGAATAAACTGTATTTTATGTTTTTATTCTATTGATTTATAAAGTGAAAAAGACTTGACCTTATGCTAGATGATGTTATTGTTAGGAAAAGTTTATGAAGATAAACTTCATATTTTTTTGAGTGTGAAGGATCGTTCTGATTTTGAGCAATTTGCTCAGTAAATAAAAAAAAGTACTGAATAATCATGGAAGTCCTTTATGGTTCACGTTGATTACGATAGCACATTGGTCATCGTTTCCATTCTGGTTGCAGTTGTGATTTGTTACGCTGCAGTTTCAATGGAAGAGCTCGTTTTTAAAGCTGCTTATAAAAAGTTTGAAAAAAGCATTTTAGTAACGAGTGGTCTAATCTTAGGCCTAGCGATATGGTCGATGCATTTTGTGGGGATGCTGGCTAGCCATTTGCCAGAAGGGTATCATTTTGATGTTGGTTTGACGGTTCTCTCTTATCTTATTGGAGCGGTCGCCTCTGTCTTTGCGGTATGGTTGACTTCACGTCAAACTTTACCTCTTGCTCGTTTGATTCTCGGCGCTGTGTTTATGGGGCTTGGGATATCTGGCATGCATTATACGGGGATGATGGCGCTCACCGTTGAATATCATCAGATGTATTATGATCCATTGCTTGTGATCTGCTCGATTTTGATCGCAATTAGTGGTTCTGGCTTAAGTTTCTTTTTTATTTTTAAATATAAAGCTGCGGTGAGCTACAGAATTAGTTTAAAAGTAATTGTCGCTGTGTTAATGGCATTGAGTATCGTTGGCATGCACTATATCGGCATGGCTGCAACGTACTTTAATGAAAATCTCGTTAAAGTGATTACTCCTGCACAAACTGAACAAAGCGTTTTATTATTCACGATTATTGTCATTACCAGTTTAGTTTTTGTCGCTGGTTTCGCGGTAGCCATATTGGAAGCTCGTTTAGAGCAACGCAATCAACAACTCACATTGATCAATAAAGAACTTGCGACACAGTCTTTACATGATGCATTAACCAAATTGCCAAATCGGTTGTATTTAACGGATTATGCTGAGGTTGTTTTTACTCATCATCGGTTGCGTGAACAAAAAGTTGCTTTTTTATATATCGATTTAGACCGCTTTAAATCAGTCAATGATGCTTTTGGTCACCATGTTGGTGATCAATTACTGATTCAAATGGCAAATCGCTTGCATAATCAACTCAATGCCAATCAAAGATTATTCCGTATTGGTGGTGATGAGTTTGTCTTGATTTCAGAAAATACCGACAACAATGGTGCGATGCAACTTGCAGAAAGTATTTTGTACTTCATTCAGGAAACTTATTTGATTGCAGGTAAAGATATTAATATCTCTGCGAGTCTTGGAATTGCGATGTATCCTGAGCATGGAACCAATGTGCAAGATCTATTGATTAATGCAGATATTGCCATGTTAATGTCTAAAGATCAGGGACGTAATACCTACACCATGTTTCATGCGATGACCGATCAACAAGATGTCCGTAGTCAATCAAAATTGATCAATGATTTGTATAAAGCAGTTGATGAGCAGCAGTTCATTTTATTTTATCAACCTAAATTTACGGCAAATTATGAGGTATGTGGTGTTGAGGCACTGATTCGTTGGAATCACCCAAGTTTAGGATTGCTAACGCCACACATGTTTATTGATGGGGCGGAGAAAACTGGTTTAATTATTCCCATGGGGTATTGGGCTTTGGAACAGGCTTGTCAGCAAATTCAGAAATGGGAACAAGAAAATAGTCCATTTTATCCCATTGCAGTCAATTTATCGGCGCTTCAATTTGAAAATAAAAAACTCTTTGGTGTCTTAGAACAACTGATCGAACAATATGCTATTCAACCTCAGCATCTGATTTTAGAAATCACTGAGTCAACTGCAATGCATCATATTGATTCGAGCATTCGTACCTTGGAGCGTTTACGTCAGCTGGGTATCCGTATTGCTATCGATGATTTTGGTACAGGTTATTCAAGCTTCTTGTATTTAAAAGACTTACCTGTAGATGAGTTGAAAATAGATCGGGGTTTTATCATCGATTTACAACCTAACTCTAAAGAAGAAGCCATTTTAGAAAGTATTATTCATCTTGCTGCGAAACTCGGGTTGACGGTAACAGCAGAAGGGGTAGAAACTCAACAGCAAGCTGATATTTTAACCAAGCTGGGCTGCCATCAGTTACAAGGGTATTTATTGGGAACACCCGTTAATATTGAAAGTTTGGTATTGCATCGTCAGCAAAGCTTGGCTTAGCGGCCCAAGCATTTTTCGATTAGGCTGAAGGCAAGGTTGCGATTTTAAAGGATCGCAACCTTACCGACGTATGCAAATGATCAAAGAGAGCGTTTGGCTAACCAATCAGTCACTACAGGCCAAACGGTTTGAGGTGCTTGATTGCCTGAGACCAGTCCCATATGTCCGCCTGCAACGATTTTAAACTGCTTATCTTCACTGCTAATGAGGTCCATTAAAGGGCGTATCGCTTCAGTGGTAACGATGATATCGGTATTACCACCGACCGCGAGTACTGAGCAGTCGATATCTTTTAAGTTTGCAGTCTGTTCACCGAATTGAACTGAACCTGTCGATAACTCATTATCGATCCAGAAGCGTAAAATAATATCTCGCATAACACCACCTGGATAGGCCAGCATATTATCGACGAAAGAACTTGAGGTCGCATGGTTAATCACAAATTGGCGATCATTCAGATTTCTGACCAATTCCCAATAATTTTTAAAGTTCCCGATAGGGTCTGTTAGTTTAAAACCAAGGGTGTTCTGCCAGCCATGAATATGAAAGACACGGCTTGGGATTTGTTTAATACGAAAATTGGTGTTGTTGCGAATCCATTGCGCAGGAATGGTTAAGCGTTGGTATAGCTTGCCCATATAACCCGATTGGTGAGTGTTGATCGGTGAGGCCAAGATGACTAAGTTTTTTATATTTTTATCTTTAAATAGCGAGGTGTAGCAGAGTGAAAGGGCACCGCCTAAACTCCAACCATACAGTGACAGTTGTTTCTGACCACTATGTTCTCTGATTTGTTCGATAAAGTCAGGCATAAACGTTTTTACGTAAGTGCCTAAATTGTATTTGGCTTGGCGCAAACTCGGTGTACCCCAATCGATCAAGTACAGCTCAAAACCTTGTGATTGAAAATAACGGACTAAACTGCGTGAAGGAAATAAATCGTAAATCAGCATATTTGCAGCTAAAGGCGGCACAATAACCAATGGAATTCGGTGTTTTTGCGCTGCGCCTGCGTCTGCTGCGTAATAACGTAAGCTAATGATTTCACGTTGATAAACAACGTCAAATGGTGTTTTACCTGATAAGGCAAGTTGATGTCCGCGTAACAAGCGATCCGCTGCATTGGAAACAATATGACGTGTTTGCTGACTCGTAGAACTATTCAGCATTTTTTGTGCAGTTTTGGAGTGAAGTAAACGTTGTCTAACTTTCGGCAATTGAGTCATTGTAAGCTAAAACTCTAAGGTTGCTATTCAGTAGCCGCATCTTAGAAGAAAAATGAGATGAGCTCAGTGACTCATCTGCTTAACTTATCCCCCAAAATGATCAATTTAGGATGTTTATTGAATGGATCTGCACAAAAGATGGCGTTATTTGTGCAGATGTTTCGTTGGATATCATTTGGTCCAGTTATTGGATGCTTATAAGTTTTATTCTAAATAATACTGATAAATATCAATTTGTTGTTATTTTAAATTGCAAGATTGATAATTCTTTTAATAAAATTGCTTGAAATTTAATCCGAATGGATTATTATTTTAATCTACATGGATTAAATCTCAAAAGGACAGTTTGAGATCAATAAACATAATGATGTAACCAATCGATATTGGTTCAGAAGGAAGATGAGATATGGAAAAATTCAGTCAATTAAAAATTGGCATACTACTGACTGTTATTGGTTCGGTGGGTTTAAGTGCTTGTAATAGCGACGGTTCGGATAACATCAAAACAGGGAGCAATCAGGCACAATCAGAGTTGACAGATTGTATGTGGCAAGATGCTGTTTCGAGTCAAGATGGAACAGGTGGTGAAAATCCAATGAATTACGCGCTACCTGATTCTAATGTAAGCTATTGGTCGAGTGAATTTTCAGTACCAGAAGGTGCAAAAGTCTTGATTGATGGAGATTATCCCTATGCCCGACATACATCACTTGTCAGTTATACTGCTCAGGGCGAACGAGTCAATTCTTTGGTCGATGTGAATATTCAACCCAATCAAGGTGTGACCAATCCTTTTATTGTAGGCAATAATCGATTGAATAAAGAAAGAGGATATAAAGCTGAGCTAGTTTTAGGCGATTTACCAACATCTCCTAAAGAAAATACCCTATACGCGCCAAAAACCGACAGTAACGATGTAGCGTTAATTTATCGTGTTTATGTGCCGAATAAAGGCTTTAACGTAAAAGGTGGAGTGGATTTCCCACGTTTTAAAGTACAACTCGCCAATGGTGAAGTGAAAACAGGCACAGAGGTTTGTAATGTGCTTAAAGTGAAGAAAAAAGTTTTAGATAATGTTAAATCACCGTTGGAACTTGTTCTGAGTTTATATGATAAACAACCTCATGAAGGTTTCCCTGCACAAGTAATTCCAACGTGGTATACCGCTTATAATCGTGTGGCAAATCTTCGTTGCCTTTATAAATACAACTTGGATCAGTGTGAAGGTTTTCAAACAGAACGTGAGTTGAATCAATGGGCGACCCCAGATAATGAATACACCTTTTCAGTGATTAGCCGTAAATTAGGCAAGGTTGTTGTACTTAAGGGTAAAGTTCCACAAATTGCAGCAACTTCTGGCAATGAAACCACTTTAGCTCAAGGCGATATTCGTTATTGGTCAATATGTACTAATGAACTTATTACGACAGCGACGAACTTCTGTATTTATGATGAGCAAATTAAGCAAAAAGACAAAGATGGTTTTTATACCATTGTGGTATCACTCCCTGAAGATCGACCAACCAATGCAACAGAGCAATGTGGCATTACCTATTTACCTTTAAGTGAACGTGGTGATGGTTATACAGGGCCAGATGCCATTGAAAAAGGTCATAACGATGTGGGCTTCCTGATTATGAGAAACTTATTACCGTATCCAGACTTTAATCAAGCAATCCAAAACACCAAAATTTGGGGCGATGAAAAGACAGTGATGGGTGATTATTTACCAGATATCAGTTATACCACTAAGGCAGATTTTGAAGCTAAAGGCTGTCCATAATTAATTGTTTAATTCATAACAATAAACCAATCTTAACACTAGGATTGGTTTATTTTTATCATCTGTGATATAAAACTGCTTTTGATCTTTATATCTTTTTTCTCTGTGGAATGTAATGAGCAACCAAACTAAAGAAAAACTTATAGAAGCGGCAATCATTCTCTTTTCACAGAATAATATTGAGACGTTGTCAGTACAAAAAATTAATGAAACTGCTGGCGTTGCAAATAAATCAGCACTTTACTATCACTTTAAATCTAAATGGGGATTGGTAGAGGCGGCATTAGATCATGTTATGAAATCCTATGTAGTGGATAGTTTAGCGTTATTAAATGCCATTCAACCTGAACAGATGCAAGTTTCAGATGTTGTCGATGCATTAATGAAACCGATGGTGAAAATTCTTTTACTGGAAAATGGAATACATTATCTTAAATTTTTCTCTAAAACGATTAGTGCTGGAGATGAAGGGCGGATTATTGTTGCCAATACTTTAGTTCCAATCTCAAATAAGGCAGTGAGCTTATTACAACTTGCTTTGCCAGAAGCCGAACCTGATGCGCTTTCACTAAAAGTACTTTTTACGTTCAACACAATTCTAAATGTTATCAGTGATATAGGTCTTGAACAATTTTGGCCGACAAATGTGAAAGACCATAAATTAATTGGTCGGTATCTAAAAGATTACATTGAGGGTGCTATACGTTTTAAAGTTGATACTACTCATTGATCGGATATTTCCCCACCTTTATCACACCACGATCTCTATTGAAATCACGCAGACTTATTCGTGGTGGTTTCTAGATCAAGCAAAGAGACGTTGAGATGAATTTCCCCTCGTATTTGTAAGCAAAGATGCTGGAGAGAGAAGGTTTGAAGTGTTTTAGATGATCTAAATTCATGACAACAATCATTTGAAAGGTCATCACAATTTTTGGCAATGAGGAATGCGATGTTTATCGTTGAATTTTTAAGGATATATTAGAATTAATTTTGTGTTAATCCGTGTTTCAACTAAACTTAGATAAATGGTCACATATAAATACTGAAATAAAAATAAATTGTATCGAGGTTATGAGTGGCTACTCAGGATTTAAGAAAAGATGATTTAGGATGGCAAGGATGACCACTGATTTTCCAAAAAAAATGGATGATACTATTGGAAGCAAGGTGCTGGTGGGTCTTGTAAACCATATTTTAGAGCATGCCAGTTTTTTTGGAATCAATAGAGAAGCGCTGTTATTGCAAGGCGGTCTGACAGAAGAACAATTAGGTGATTCGAATCAATGTATTCCGCTCAGCCATTTTGAAAAAATTATTGCCTACATCTATAGTTATAGTAGCCAAAAAGATCCATTAATTGCTTTAAGTTTTTTCCAAAAAATGGACTCTACAGCTTATGGTGTTTTAGGACATTTAGTCCCTTTAGCGTCAAGTTTGAATCATGCCATTGAGACATTAAAAGAATTCCAGCCTCTTATAGGATGTATTGGGGAGATTTCCCTTCAAGTTGAATCAGAGGTTGTCTATTGGAAATGGAAATGTAGATCTAATGATCCATTATTTACGCGTTGTGCCAATGAATACAATTTATCGTGGTGGTTGAGCTTAATTCGTCTCGTTCGAAATGAGGATTTCGCTATACTGAAAGCGGTTCATTTCACGCATAGCTTAGCAAAACCTGACTTACAAAATTATTATGATGAGTTTTTTGGCTGCCCTGTTCATTTTGATCAAAAAGAAACGGCTTTGTTGTTATTGCCTAAATCTTTAAATATGAGCTTGAAAACAGGAAATGCAGGTTTATATGATAGTGTGCGATTATTCGCTTCAAAACTATTAGAGCAACAAAGAGTCGAGCAAACTTTTGTCCAGCAGGTTCGAGCACAAATTTATTTACTCCTCCACCATAATCGTTTATCTCGTGAAAATGTTGCGGGGCAGTTAGGCGTAAATGTCCGAACATTAAGTCGAAAACTACATCAAGAAAATAGTTCATATAGTCAATTGTTGGATCAAGTGAGATTGGAGTTGGCTGTCAATTATTTAGAGAGTTATCAACACTCGGTTGTTTTTATTTCGAAAGCACTTGGCTTTTATACCAGCCATTCTTTTATCTCATGGTTCAAATTGCAAACAAATTTAACCCCCATCCAATATCGAAAAAATACGAACAACCAAGCAATTAATGGTTAATTTTTAACAGGCCTATAACATTTTTTATAGCTTTGTCCTATTTTAGAAATCATATGACTCAGAAGCGTTATTTTTCACTTATTGGTTAATCATATGATTGAAATGTGACTTTATAAACTATTTAAACGCTTACTTATTGGAGTCATTCAATTATTGTCTTTGATCTAGTTTTGGTTGAACCACGAATTTGAGCAAAGACCGAAGTAAGCAATTGATATGGATATTATCACTCAAAATGGCATTTAAATTGTCGATTTCTCATCGCAAAAATGTGCTTGATTTGAGTGAGTGAAGGGAGTGAATATGAAAGTAAAGCAGATATATAAGCAATCAATCGGTGTAATCGTACTTGGGTTTTCAATTTCAGGTTGTGGAAGTGACAATGATCGAGTTTCAATTAGTCCTCCTGTTACAGGGGATTCTTGCCCAACCATAGTTGATGAGAAATTATTTGCCGATGCGAGCACTTTAGAAAAACTTGTTCAAGTTGGTCCTGATTTAGCTCAATTGCGTTCTACTGGTAGTGAGGCACATCAGCAATTGGTGAAATGGATTGAGCTTGAAGCAAAGAAAATACCCGGCATGCAAGTACAATCAGATAGTTATGAAATTCAGCGTTGGCAACCGATGATTGCGGCTGAAAATGGCAAAGGACGTAGTTTATTTCGTTCGGGGCAGCTGTCTGTGGATGGTAACGATATTGCAATTGCTGGGGCTGTTCCTTATTCATTAGGTACATCATTGGCTGGTCACACTGGGCAATTGGTTTATTTAGCCAGTGATCAAGCAATTACAGCAGAACATAAAGGCAAAATTATTGTACGCCAAATACCAACTTCTCAAGATCCGATTTACGCAAATGTCGTTGCACCACCTTATGCATTTTTATTTCAGTTTGCAAAATATTTAACTGCATCAATGAATGAGCTTAAAACGCAAAGATATGATCGACCGTTTTTAGCTGCAAAATTAATGAATAAAGATTTAGTTGATGCTGGAAAAGTAGGCGCGGCAGGTCTTATTCTTGGTTTTGATGTACCTCAAGATCAAGTCAAAGATTACTTTGATCCGCACGAAGGTCTGCATTATCGACTTCCAGCTGTTTTTGTTGGGTCAGATGAATTTGCTGAAATAAAAGCTTTGGCAGAAAATAAGAGCCAAGCTCGGATCGTTGTTCAAGCTGAAAGAGATGCTGCGACAACTAGAAATGTGATTGCCACTTTACCTGGCTTAAGTAATGAAAAAATCGTATTTGTTGTGAATACAGATGGTAATAGTTGGATACAGGAAAATGGTGTAGGTGGGGTAATGGCTTTGGCGCAGTACTTTGCTAAATTACCATTGAACTGTCGTCCTAAAACCTATGAGTTTGCATTTAATACTGGTCATCTTCATATGTCTAAAGAAGGAACTTTTAGATATATGGAAAAACTCAATGAAGAATATGAAGAAGACAAAGTAAGTTTCGTTTTTGCCGTAGAGCATCTGGGGACGAAAGAAATAATCGCAAAACCTAGAGAGGATGGTGGTTTTGGGCGTACTTTAGCATTCTCTGGAAAAGCGGAGCCGCAAGCTTGGTTCGTTCCAGAAGACCATCAATTAATGCAAACGGTTGCAATCGAAGCGGCAAAAAGACGGAATTTGCCGACTCTACTTGTGACTACAGGTCAGGATGTACCTCATCCTGAAAGATCACCTAAACAGTGTGATTTTGGTGGGATCGGAAATGCATCGCATCAGACGCTGATTCCAACAATGGCAACGATTTCAGGGCCGTGGTCATTGTGGGCACCATTCTTTGGCAAGGAGGCGATTGATTTTAGCTTGATGCGTAGTCAGTTATTGGCAATTGGTGATTCTGTTTTAGCTTTACAAAAACATACTAAGGCTGAAATTGAAGGGCCGTATGCGGCATGGAGATCTGCGCGTGAACAAGGAAATTTAGTCTGTTCACATGTCATAAATAGTGGTGTAGAAGATGCGCCTGAAGCAGTAAACTAATGGTTGAATAGCTCTTTTAAGCTCATTTCTATAGATTAGATATAACCTTATTTACCAAGGTTATATCTAATCTTAATATGATAAAAATAATCAGTTTTGCCAAGATTAATCGGCTAAGGAGTAAATCTGTATAAAACGGATTTACTCCTTATTTAGATTTTATGCGCTCAAAACTTTTCTCTTACCCAGCCATAAGCTGCGGCAAAAGGCAGTGCAGTTCTGGCCAAGTACGGTACATGCCATAGGCCACCGTGGTTGGCATTTTCCATAATCAGTTCGAGTGGATGAGCTAACACTTTTTCAGGGTTAGTTGCACTCTCAGGATTGTTCAGATCATGAACCCACAGTGCCGCCATAATCGCATTGGTGGTTTCAGGACTAAAGGTTTCGACCTTAAATAAATCTGCGCCAGAAAAAGCAGCTTTCAAAATCGGGTTTTTAACTACAGAATGAGTGGTTGTAGATGGTGCAATATTGATCACTGTCTTTTGACCACGCGCACGTGCAGAAATCGCAAACCACTGTTGCAGTCGTTTAGCCAAGGCATAGTTAGGACCTTGTTCAATCACCATACAATCTGAAATGCCGTATTGTTGACCATTATCTGACGTGATTAACTGATCAATATTAGGTTTGAAAAAATTAGTCAAAGAGATACCGTGAATGGACTTGGTCAGTAATTTTTCCAACATTGGCCGTTGTTTGATGTTTTGTTGGACAGACTGTACCACCGCTTTCGGAATCGCATAAATATCCGTCGGTGTCAGCATAAACATAATGCTGCTATCTGTTTTTAGACGGCTGACTTGTTCCATAATACTAATCATCGCGATAGAAACACGGACATGTTTTTCGCCATCTAAATAAGCGATCCCTGCCAAATCTAAAGTTTCAGTAAAGGTGTTTAACCAATTGGCAATTTCCGGTGTTTGGGTGAGTAAGTTTGCGCCGAGTTGTTGCTCGTTGTTTGCCGTTCTGATTTGTGGGGCGATCAAGGTTGCATTGCCTTGTTTGACGGTATTGGTAATTTTTTCCCATATTGCAGGATTGGGTAAATCAATCGCGACAATATTGGCACGCCACTTCGCTAGCCAACTGAGAGGCCCAGCTTCAGAGGCAGCACCAAATAACACCATGGTGCGAGCAGATAAATCAAACCATTCAGGGTGTTCATGCAGTAAGCGTAATGCTTTGGCATGACAGGGTTCGATAACCTGTTGTTGCTCCCAAAGGTCAATTTGTTGCAGTAACGCAGCACCTTGTAATTTCTTACCATTATAGGGAATAAACCAAGGTTCAATCGTCGAGCTACCTGTGCCTTTTAATATGAATTTTTCAAAAGGTTGATCTTTAATATTGACCATTGCCTGGCTTAAAGTGTTACTTTTTTCAGCTCGATTAAAGTTAAATAATGCTTTAGCAGTATCTAATCCTTGCTGTGCGATACGTGCAGGATGATCTACAGATTCAATACCTGTTTTGACTAACTCTTGAAAGTAAACAGGATAATTTTTTCTCCAGTTTTTTTCATTGGCGAGTTGTGAGACGAAAGGGGAGTCTACGCTTTGCAGTGCTGACTTTAAAATTTGTTTTGCGGTATGTGTCGTGCTGGGGGACTTTTTACCAGACGGTATTGGGAATTGTATGCCATCAGGATTGGATTGTATTTTTCTGCTCAATTGATTGCTCCATTTTATTCAAATTTCATTCATCATCTATCACATCTTAGTCACTCCATGCGCTAAAGATGATGGCAAAAAGTGTACTAATCGTGCCTAATCTTTATTAGATTGATATTGGAAGTAATTTAGTCAGAGAATAAACATGAAAAAATTAGATCACTTTCAAATATCATTTCAGCTTTTTCTAAGTGCTGGATCGAAATCAATATAAGACTTAGGACTTAACTAATTATTTTTTTAAGCATAAATCTAAAGAGGTGGGCACAAAATAACGTAAATAGGGCATTTGGCTGTTGTTTTGGGCCAGTGTTATTGTTTGAATAATCTTGGGGTGCATCATTTGACTAGAAATTAAATGCAAAACGCCAAATGAAAAATCATTCGGCGTTCAAATATGTTATGTACTCATTTATTTTAGCGATTTCGATCATGTATGAGGATTTAATTTATGGTTCACCCTGATATTCATTGATCACCTCAAGTGCCGCTCGAAATGCTTCCTGAGTTGCAGGTGCACCACAGTACGGTAGACTATGTAGTAAGACTTCTTGAATTTCTTCAATACTCGCCCCATTGTTTAAAGCGCCACGAATATGGCCTTTCAGCTCAGTTGGGCTTTTGAGTGCAGTTAGAAACGCGATGGTAATCAATGAGCGATATTTACGTGGCAATACACCTTCACGTTGCCAAGTTGAACCCCAAGCATGTTCATTAATCCAGTCCTGTAGGGGTTGCGTGAACGGCACAGTATTGTCCTGTGCGCGTTTCACAAATGCTTCGCCCATGACTTCAGTACGAACTTTTAATCCATTTTCAAAATCTTGTTGTGACATATTTTTACTCTTATAGCGGCGGAAAAGGTTGGATTTGTCCATCGAAAGATATTCATCCTAACTCAATCACTGGATGAGCTAAAGCCGCTTATTTGGATCGTTGTATTTGAAGATAAAACGAATTCATTGAAAAAGTAATGAAAATCAAATGTTTAAAATTTAATAATTTTAGATTAATTGTTTGATAAATATTGGTTTACTCAATGAGTATTAATACGATAGTGAAGAGGGACAATAAAGATATGAAGGAAACTCCAAAAATTATTTCTTTTTTCATGTTCATAGTTACACCTATTCATTTTTCAATCATTATGTGGAGCGAGATATATTTTTTGATAAAAATGTGTGTTTTGCACATATTAAATAGGTATTGGTTTGCTGTCAAGCTGTAATTTTGATCAAAAGTTTCATGTAAATCTTATGTTCTAAATCAAGTATGTCTGATTCATATTTTTAATACGCTTGGTAATTGGGCTTTAAGTAAACATAATCCGTCGGTGTTCAGTCTTAGAGCTGTGTATAGTTGGCATCTAAATAATATATAGGTCATTTAATGAGAGTCTAGATTTATAAAAACCTAATTCGGACCTAATCTTAAAACCCTTTAAGTTTTTATATTGTTGAATTTTAAATATTTTATATTTATTTAATTTGCTTTTGGATAAATTCCCCTCTTTTTTTTGAAAAAAACACTACAATCATAATCCTAACAAGGGTTGAATTCAGTTAGAATAAAGAAGAGTCTATTTGCTATTGATGTTGGGTCAAATGTGGAGATTGCATGAGTAAAGACACCTCAGCTTTGGCTGTTTCTGAGGACACGATGTTGTCTCATGATACGGAAACGACTTTAGAGCATGTTGTCAGTATTATGCCTCAATTAATACATTGGCTGATAAAATCTGGTGTTGGCTATAATGAGTTTTCTACTGCATTAAAAGCATTGTTTTATAATGAAGCAATAAAAGAATTAGATGTGATTAAACAAAAGAAAACTGATTCTGCGATTAGTTTGTTATCTGGACTAAACCGCCGTGATGTTAGAAATTTCTGTCAATCTTATGGTGAATATCAACTTGTAGATCAGTTCGGCCTACAACTACCAATCAGTGTTCCTGCGCGTGTAGTGGGGATGTGGATTAATCAAAAACTGCCTCAGCAGATTCCTTTTCATGGTAATCAAGATAGTTTCGAAAGCTTAGTTAAGCAGATTTCCTCAGAAAAACATCCAAAGTCGATTTTGTTAGAACTAAAACGCTTAGGAATTGTGGTTGAGGATAAAGATAAAATCGTGTTGCAAAACTCAAGCTTTACACCAGATCCTCAAGCGGATGAAAGTAAACAGTTATTTACGCAAAATATTTCTGATCATTTATCTGCAGGTATAAGCAACTTGACTAAAAATAGCAATTTTTTAGAGCAAGCGATATTTGCAGATGAGTTGAGTCAAGACTCTGTAGAGAAACTCAATCAATTAAGTGTTGATTTATGGAATCTAATGTCCAAAGCGATTGTATCAGCAGCAATAGATTATTGTAAGAATGATGAAGGTGATACTGATGCTAACAAGCGCTTTAGACTTGGTGTCTATCAATATGATGAATAGATAATTAAAAAATATTATAAATTTCGTTTTTTTACTTTTCCAATTTTTTCTAATCCTCTCCATAAAATTGAATACGATATTCGATAACCAAAATTTTGTTCAAAAGGATCAAGTAAGTCTTTGATTTTATTATAAGGTGTTTTCATTACGAACGTTTCAAAACTTTTTAAATCTTTGATTGTAAATGCTCTCCCATTGCAAATTGCAGGGAAGGGGTTTAGCTGTTGTGTTGTTTGCTCCAATAAAATCCAATTGTCTAAAGTAGATCTTGCAATATTGAACTGTTTGCAAACATTAGATTTATGTTTTGTCTGACGGTAAGCCGCCATCACTTTTTTTCGAAGATCTAACGAATATGCTCGCATAGAAGTTACTTGTTGTTTCCTATCTTGGTACTTATGACTTTGAAGAATCAAAAAATAATTTAAATTCCTTTCAAACCATTGTTCGTTGAGGCTTTAACTGACGCATCCGAACTTTACTGCACGGAATGTATCATTAAAATTAAATAATGTACATATTGCACATAATTAAAAATATTTTTTACCATCTCCTCTCCGTTTCTTTCTTTCTGTTTTGTTTATATATTAATTTAAATCAATCGCTTAATATTATTTTGTGTTGGTTTTTTGAATGTTTTTACGACTATTGCGCAGGGGCGATCAATATGTTAGTTTTTTGTTATGTGCATATTACACATTAAATATTGGTTTTAATGATTCATTCCACAGAATGTTTAAAATCGAGGTTTAAAACTTTTAAAATCTATATTTATCAATACTAATTAGTCTTTATAAAGGGATGCGTAATGAAAAAAACTTTTCAATTATCGGTGATTGCCACTGCGTTGTTGACTGCAAATGCTTATGCTGCTGTAACAAATATTGGTACAGGAAATACTGCGACTGGGCCAGATACGACAGTTGTTGGTACCAATAATGCTGCTGCAAATACAACTGTAGTAGGTACAGACAACAAGGGGGCTGGTGTAGAAGGGTTCATCGGTGGTACAGGAAACACTGTAGATGGGAATGCTTCTGCTGTGATCGGGAATAACAACACCACTGAAACACATAATGCTGTGGCTGTGGGGAGTGATATCACGACCAAAGGACTTGGTAATACAGCAGTCGGGAATAACATTACCATTGCCGATAATAACGGTACTGCAGTCGGTGGAAATATTGACCTTACAGGTGCGCAAGCGAGTGCTTTCGGTGACTCAGTTACTGTAAATGGTACAGGTGCAACAGCTATTGGTTCTACATCAGAAGCAACGGGCGAGTATGCAACAAGTCTTGGTTTTGGTGCAAAAGCAACAGCAGATAATGCCATTGCAACAGGCAGTAATGCTGTCGCAAGTGGGGAAAATTCGATTGCAATTGGTAGTGGTGCAGAAGCAATTTCTGAGGGGGGAGTTGCAATAGGTGCAGGTGCAAAAGTAACGGGTGCAAATTCTGTCGCGATTGGAGCAAATACCGTTGCAGATGAAGACAATACCGTCGCAATGGGTGATCGTCGTGTGGTTTATGTTGCAGATGGTATTAACAATCATGATGCGGTAAATCTTGGACAGTTAAATGCGGCACTTGCTGATATTGATACAGCACCGAGCCAAGCTGATCTCGATGCCATTAACGATAAAATTGCTGTTGAAAAAGCAGAACGCATTGCTGGAGATACGGACTTACAAGCCAAAATTGATAATGAAGCTCAAATCCGTGCAGATGCAGATGCAGCTGAAACAGCTGCACGTACTCAAGCAATTAATAATGAAGCTCAAATCCGTGCAAATGCAGATGCAGCAGAAACAGCAGCACGTATTGCAGGTGATGAAGCAGAAACAGCAGCACGTATCGCAGGTGATGAGGCTGAAAAAGCAGCACGTATCACTGCAATTAATACTGAAAAAGCAGCACGTATCGCGGGTGATGAAGCGGAAGCTTTAGCACGTACAAATGCTGACATTGCGTTAGGAAAACGTATCGATAACGAAACAGCAACGCGTATCACTGAAGTAAACCGTTTAGATCGACGTGTTGATCAATTAAATCAACGTTTAGACCGTGTAGAAACCACTGCAAATCGCGGTATCGCTATTTCTCTAGCAACACAACAAGCCATTCCAAGTCTTCAATCAGGGCAAGTCGCTGTATTTGGCGGTATGGGGTATTACGAAGGTGAAGCTGCAGGCGCATTTGGTGTCGTGACATCATTTAGCGATCGTTTATCTGGAAGTGGTGCAGTAGGTGTTGCAGAAGGCGGCAAGTTTGGCGGTCGTGCGGGCGTCGCTTATGTCATCGGAGGGAACTAAGTTGGGCTTGGTTATATCAAAACTGAGTCAAATTTAGTCACAATAAAAGGATGATGTAATGAAAAAAACTTTTCAATTATCAATAATCGCAACTGCCTTGGTGGCAAGTAGTGCGTATGCAGCACCTGTATGGGAAGGGCCGACAGGAACGGGCTCAGGTTTTAGTAACTCGATGGGCGGGGAAACGAATTATAATAATGTTGACCCCTCAGCCAATGGTGTTCTGATTGGTCAACTTAATGATGTCGCTAATACCAGTGTTGGAATCGGTTACGATAGTCAAGCCACGGGAGAAAAAAGTTATGCTTCTGGTTCACTCAATAACTGGGAGGGTACGACAGGTGGCGGAGATTCTACGATTTCAATTGGTCGTTCAACTTACGCCAAAGGCGATAATAGTATTGCAGTAGGCGCATCCGTGCAAGCAGACGAAGCCAACGGTATCGCTGTGGGTAATAGCCAACGTGTCCATGATGAAAATGCGACTGCGGTTGGTGGACATAGTGTTGTACATGGTAATCAATCGAGCTCTTTTGGTGATTTTGCAGGGACTAGTGCAGATGGAGCAACGGCGATTGGTAGCCAAACATGGTCAAATGCTACGAATGCAACGACTTTAGGTTATAACGCAGAAACAAGTGGTGAAAATGCACTGAATATCGGTCATGATGCGCATGGCGGTGGGTTGGATGCGATTCATATTGGTCACAATACAACAGGCAGCGCAGAAAACACGATTGTAATCGGTTCGAATGATCCAACGAAGGCGGGACAGCCATGGGCAGATGATAAAAACTCTGTTGCCATTGGTTATAATGCTGATACTCACAACGGCGGTGGTGGCAGTACTGAGGACACTGTGAGTTTTGGTGGTTTCTTTACTGGGGCTGTTCGTACGATCAGTCAAGTAGCTGATGGTATAAATGACCACGATGCAATCAATGTCTCACAACTTAATGATGCAATTGCTGGTTTAACTTCTGGTGCAGAACTGATTGCTCATGCAGATGCGCAACTTACGACAGAAAAAAATCAACGAATTGCTGCTGATACTGATTTGCAAGCTGCAATTGATAACGAAGCACAACTTCGTGCTGCTGCTGATGCGGATCAGACCGCAGCGCGTACAGCGGCAATTGATAACGAAGCACAACTTCGTGCTGCTGCTGATGAAACTGAAAAAGCTGCACGTATTTTAGGAGATCAAGCTTTAGCTGAAGCCCGTATCGCAGGTGATGCAGCAGAAGCCGCAGCTCGTACAGCCGCGATCAATGCAGAAGCACAAGCCCGTATCGCAGGTGATGCAGCCGAAGCACAAGCTCGTGCAGATGCTGACCTTGCATTAAGTCAGCGTATTGATCTAGAGGCAGCGACACGTACTGCTGAAGTCAAGCGTTTAGATGGTCGTATTGATCATGCGAGTCGTCGTTTGGATGATATCGAGAAAACTGCTTATCGTGGTGTAGCTATTGCACTGGCAGCCCAACAAGCGGTTCCAAACATTCGTTCTGGTCAAGTGGCATTGTTTGCTGGTGTAGGTCATTTCGAGGGTGAAACTGCTGGTTCTGTTGGTGTTGTAACTTCATTTATTTCGAATCGAGTTTCTTTGAGCGGTGCTGTTGGCTTCGCTGGTGGAAATGAAGTTGGAGGACGTGTTGGTTTGAGTTATGCATTTTAGATTTATCATGATCTAAATGAAGATTAAAAATATGAGAATTTGAGTTTTACTGATTGGCTATATGTCTACTCAAATTCTCTGTTATTGAAGCTCCTCTTGGGTTGTCTTTTCCAGCATGAAGACAGCCTTTTTTTAATGCGTATATTGAATTAATTTAGGAGCTGTTGATATATCTTAGTTATATGATATACCACGGTTTCTGCTAAAATGTTGGTGGGGAAACAGATGATAGGACGTCATCTGCCACATATCTATAACAATGCTTATTGGGGCAATATGCATGACATCTATACATTCCAAACTTTGCTTGGTTTTAATAGGGACTTTTGTTTTTACTGGGTGTAAAGATGAAAATGGAAATTTTAATGTTGGGGTAAGCTTAGGCGGAACAGGGACAGGCGGATTATCTGTAGGTACCGAAAGCCCAGTCCCAAAACCTCAACCTGATGTCAAGCCTGATCGAATGGAAGAGGATGGATTGCTATATGCGGTTGCTTATCCGAATCCTATCACTCAAAACTGTAATGAAATAGAACGTACCATTCAGTTTGTACGCCATTATTCTCCTCATATTCCAATGATAATGGGAGATCGGGTAGATCTATTTGGTATGAAGGATTCAAGCCCGACAAGATTTAAGCTTCAAATTATTGTTAAAAATACCACTTCATCACCAGTCTATGAATATATCAATAGTTGTAAGGCTGCTTTCCAGCTTACAGGTACAAAAACGCCAAAAACAACAGAATCGGATTATTGTTTAAATGATGAAACAGTAAATGTTTATCAACCGAATGAGTCGAGAACGTATTTCTATGCCTTTAATTTGCCGAATATTTTACAAAATTGGAAGGCAAGTTATCACGCAGAATATTCAAAAAAACTCTATGCAGGAGCTGATGGCGCAATGTTCGATAATGCGAGTATTAAGGAAAGAGTCCAATGTGATCCTTTGAGTACAGCTTTATTAATCGATGAGTATCCATCTACTAAAGATGGTGCACCTCCACCATCAAATACAGGAAATACCAATAATTCTGGCTCTGAGAATAATCAGCCTGTAAATCCTACTCCAATTTTTGGAGGATATGATTTGGATGATGACGAAGCTGAACCACCTATCTTCGGTGGTTTCGGTTTGGGTGATGGACCTTAAGTTGTTGCAAAATGAAGCCATCACTATGATGGCTTTTTTATACAATGCCTGAGTGACGATTTAAGCGATTTTAGAGCAAATTTTCCACATAATTTTATTCAAATTCTTGGGTCGAAATGCTGGATCAATATGTAAACTAAAGAAGCCTAGATAAATAAACGTTGAAATCTGCTACAATTGCGCCAATTTTGAATTCTCACTTTTTCAGTTAGTACATATTAAAAAGATGTGTACATAACTGTGTGCATATTGAAGATTTTTCTCATGTTTAAAGATGAATTAGCGGCACAAGTTGCCCAACGTCGCACCTTTGCGATTATTTCCCACCCCGATGCGGGTAAAACCACCATGACAGAAAAGTTGCTGTTATGGGGTAAAGCGATTCAAGTTGCAGGTATGGTGAAAAGCCGTAAATCTGACCGCGCAGCAACATCGGATTGGATGGAAATGGAAAAAGAGCGTGGTATTTCGATTACTACGTCTGTGATGCAGTTCCCTTATAAAAAGCACACCATTAACCTTCTCGATACACCGGGACACGAAGATTTCTCTGAAGATACTTATCGTACTTTGACTGCGGTTGACTCTGCATTGATGGTGATCGATGGTGCAAAAGGGGTCGAAGATCGAACCATTAAATTGATGGAAGTGTGTCGTATGCGTGACACACCGATCATTTCATTCGTGAACAAAATGGACCGTGAAATTCGAGAGCCTTTAGAGTTGCTTGATGAGATTGAAAATGTCCTAAAAATTCGCTGTGTACCAATCACATGGCCGTTAGGTATGGGGCGTGATTTTGCGGGCGTATATAATCTGCTCGAAAATAAATTGTATGTCTACAAGGCCGGTTTTGGTTCAACGATTACCGATATCGAAGTGCGTGAGGGATATGACTATCCTGATATTCGTGAAAAAGTCGGCGATTTAGCTTGGGCATCTTTTGAAGAATCTCTTGAATTGGTACAGATGGCAAATGAGCCTTTAGACCGAGAGTTGTTCTTACAAGGTAAACAAACCCCAGTTTTATTTGGTACAGCATTGGGTAACTTCGCAGTTGACCATGTCCTCGATGCTTTTATCAATTGGGCGCCTGAACCGAAGGCACATCCTGCGCAAGAACGTGTTGTGGATGCCAATGAAGACGGATTCACTGGCTTTGTCTTCAAAATTCAAGCCAACATGGATCCTAAGCATCGTGACCGTATTGCCTTTATGCGTATCTGCTCAGGGAAATATGAAAAAGGTTTGAAAATGAATCACGTACGTATCGGAAAAGACGTGCGTATTAGTGATGCTTTGACTTTCCTTGCTGGTGAGCGCGAACAACTAGAAGAAGCTTGGCCGGGTGACATCATTGGTTTACATAACCATGGCACTATTCAAATTGGTGATACTTTTACCAGTGGCGAGAACCTTCATTTTACAGGTATTCCTCACTTTGCACCTGAAATGTTCCGTCGCGTCCGTTTGCGTGATCCATTAAAGTCGAAGCAATTGCAAAAAGGCTTGAAAGAATTGTCTGAAGAAGGCGCAACGCAGGTGTTTATGCCACAAATCAGTAACGATCTGATCGTTGGTGCAGTGGGGGTATTACAGTTTGATGTGGTTGCTTACCGTCTGAAAGAAGAATATAAAGTAGACTGTATCTATGAGCCTGTGAGTGTTCACACTGTACGTTGGGTGCATTGTGATGATGAAAAAATCTTCAATGAATTTAAGAAAAAGGCGCATGATCAGCTGTCAGTAGATGGTGGTGGTCACCTTACTTATCTTGCACCAAGCCGTGTTAATTTGCAGTTGATGCAAGAGCGTTGGCCTGATATTCAGTTTAGCAGTACGCGAGAACATTAAAATAAATAAAAACAGCTTCTATTTGGAGGCTGTTTTTAATTGAATCACCTTAAAATAAAGGATAATGATATGAACGCTTTAAAACCAATTCTCAACATAACGTTAATGATTGGAATGATGGCTTTAACAGCATGTGATTCTCCTAAAAAAAATGAATCTGATTCAACAGAAACGATTGAGTCGAAAACAGCAAAAACTGAAAAAGCAGAGATTCTTCCTTATTTAAATATCCAAGAAAGCAAAGCAAAATATGCATTGCCTTTTTGCGAAAAGAAAAACTGTATTGATGTTGATATTCAAACCATTAAAACCCAAGATGAATGGTTGAATACTTGGATTGAGAGAAATCAAGCCATGGTCATTCAACAGCAAATAGAACTCAAACAAAGTATGACTCTACAACAAGCCATAAATGCTTATGTTAAAAAGTCCGATGAGTGGCAAGATAAATATTCGGAAAATAAAGCCTATGCATTGCACCTGAATACTCGAATGGCGTCACAACGTAATCAGTATGTCTTGCTACAAGTGGGTGTCGATACCAAGCAAGAAGATATCGAGGTAAAAGATCGTTATTATTTCTTTGTCGCAGATCGTAAGCTACAAAAGCATTTAACGGTGTTAGATGTCATTCAAAAAAAGCAGCAAAGTGCCATGCATGATGTGATTCAAGTCCATTATCAGAAATGGATTGAGCAGCAGTCGATAGAGGTGAAAAAACAAGTACCAAAGACCTTATACTGGGGTCAAGCGGATTGGTTCTTTGATGGCGAGGGCATTGGATTGCATTATCGTGCCAATGAGATCAGTAAAGATGCACCGCAACTGGCTATTTATTTCACAGCAGAGCAAACGAAACAGATGTTACAGCCCGATATTTATCAGCAAATGTTCTAACTTGACTAAGATATGTATAGAAATCGCATGCGTTTATGGTGGTTTCGAGCGAAGTCAGATAGCATTTTAAAAAGCTTGTATACGAATAATGGTGATAGGTTTAGATGAAAAAATTTTATAAATATAGCGTTCTTGCTTGCGCAATTTTACTTGCGGCATGCCAACCGAAATCAGAGCCAAAAGAATCACAGGAGTCACAAGACTCAGCGACGATACAGCAGCAAACAGAACCTACATTGCGTGGAGAGAGTGTAAAAGTAGCACTGACTTTACCAGAGTGTGAGGGTAATACTTGCCCTGATTTTGTGGTTGAACGTTTGCAGAGTAACTTTTCATTTATTGATCAATTTCTGGATGAGCAAATACTCGATCAACTCAGCAAAATGTTGGATGTAGTCGATGCTGATAAGGCCATATCGACGGTACAGGCCGCTGAGCAAAAGCCGAATTTAGATACACAAGTACAGCACTACGCGAATGCTTTTATTAAAATTGATGAAGAGTTAAAAGCGCTGAGTGTCAGTCATCAAATTAGTTTATTGGTTAAACCAAAGATATTACAAACAGAAGGCTCTTTGGCGACGGTGGTACTCAATAGTAGTAGTTATATGGGCGGAGCGCATGGCTCAACTTCACAACGTTATTATAATTTCGATTTGGTGAATCAAAAGCAAATTAATCTCAATGATTTAGTGTTAGCAAAACAGCAAGCAACTTTGAAAAAGCTGGCGCATGATGCATTTAAGACATGGATTGTAGATTCTAAATTAGCCAATAGTCCTGAGGAGTATGAGCAGGCTTGGCCATTTGAAATGACCGATAATTTCTTGTTAGGAGAAAATGGTTTAATCCTCCAATACGGTGAATATGAAATTGGTCCTTATGTGGTGGGTTTACCTCGTTTGGTGATTCCATTTGATCAATTGAAAGGAATTTTAAAGCCTGAATATTTGCCAAAAGTAGATGTGCAGGCGGCCTCAACTGCTGTTGCAGATACCAAAAGCAAGACCTAATGCAACTCTTTGATACCCACACCCATTTTGATGTTGCCGATTTTGATCATGATCGGCAACAACTGGCTTTAGGAGCCAAACAAGCGGGGGTCGAGGATTTGGTTCTGATCGGGTTTATTGCATCCCGCTTTGATGAGTTAATGGCTACACATCAACAATTACAACAGTGGCAGAGCGTACCTCGATCTCATTTAGCACCGGGCTTGCATCCTTTTTATATCGAGCAACATCAGTCAGAACATTTACACCAGTTGGAGCAGATTTTACAGCAACATCATTGTGTTGCTGTAGGTGAGATTGGTTTAGATACTTTTTTAAAGCAACACAAACAGTCTGAATTATTTGCCAAACAACAATATTATTTTAATGCTCAGCTTGAGCTGGCAGCCCAATATAACAAGCCTGTGTTACTCCATATTCGCAAAGCCCATGCAGAAACGCTTGCGATTTTAAAAGCGCAAAAATTCAAATGGGGTGGAATTGCTCATGCCTTTAGTGGCGGTATTGAAGAAGCGAAGGCGTTGGTGAAACTTGGCTTTAAAATTGGGATAACCGGACAAATCACCAATCCAAATGCCAAAAAATTACATCAAGTGGTACAAGCGATTGGTGCAGAAAATTTGGTGATTGAAACTGACTGTCCTGATATGACGCCGTTGTGTTGCCAGACGTCAACCGAACATAGAACGCGTAATACACCTGTGAATTTGCCTTATGTGTTAGAAGGCTTGGCTCAAACACTGCAGTTGCCTCAAGCACAGCTTGCCGCACAACTCTGGCACAACTCATTTGAGGCACTACATCTCAACTAATACCTGCCTACAATAGAATAATAATCATGTAATTTTAAATAAGATAACTAAAAGGGAACACAGCATTTCTCAAACTGGCTTACATTAAATAAAGAACTTCATAATAAACGAATGAAACCGCCAAACTGGGAGGATCATCCTATGGCCAGATATAGCAAAATCAATAGTTTTAATGCATTACAAACGCTTGATGTCGGTTCAAAACAATATCAAATTTTTAACTTGAAACGAGCCGCGCAGACACTTGGTAATATTGACCATCTACCTAAATCGTTAAAAGTTTTATTAGAGAATCTACTTCGCTTTGAAGACCAAGAAAGTGTAAAAGTTGAACATATCCAAGCCTTAGTCGACTGGCAGAAAACGCGTAGCTCCGATCAAGAAATTCAATATCGACCAGCGCGAGTATTGATGCAAGATTTTACGGGTGTACCTGCGGTTGTAGATTTAGCCGCTATGCGTGCAGCCATGGCCAAAGCTGGCGGTGATCCGAATCGAATTAATCCATTGTCACCTGTTGATTTAGTGATTGATCATTCAGTCATGGTTGATCATTTTGCCAATCAAAATGCATTTTCCGTAAATGTGAGAATTGAAATGGAGCGCAATGGCGAGCGCTATCAATTCTTACGATGGGGGCAGTCGGCTTTTAATAACTTTAGTGTGGTGCCACCAGGTACGGGTATTTGTCACCAAGTCAATTTAGAATATCTGGCTCAGGCCGTTTGGCTGGGTGAAGAGGATGGTCAACATTTTGCTTTTCCAGATACCTTGGTCGGAACAGATTCACATACCACCATGATTAATGGACTTGGAGTGTTGGGTTGGGGTGTCGGCGGGATCGAAGCAGAAGCGGCGATGCTCGGACAACCTGTTTCGATGTTGATTCCTGAAGTGATCGGTTTCAAACTGACTGGTAAACTCAATGAAGGCATTACCGCAACAGACTTGGTTTTAACCATTACTCAAATGCTACGTCAAAAAGGTGTAGTTGGTAAATTTGTTGAATTCTATGGGGACGGTTTGTCCGACTTGCCACTTGCTGATCGTGCCACGATTGCCAATATGGCACCTGAATATGGTGCAACTTGTGGTTTCTTCCCAATTGATGATGTGACACTGGCATATCTTGTATTGACAGGCCGCCAACAGGATCGGATTGATTTGGTGGAGGCATATAGTAAAGAACAAGGTTTATGGCGAAATGCTGGGGATGAGCCTGTATTTACCGATACATTGAGTCTTGATATGAGTACGGTTCAAGCCAGCATGGCTGGTCCTAAGCGTCCTCAAGATCGTGTGCTACTGGCAGATGTACCGAAAACCTTTAATGCGCTCATGGAGCTGACATTAAAACCAGCCCAAGAGATGAAAGAACAATTGGAAAATGAAGGAGGGGGCGGTACAGCGGTTGCAGCTCATCAGGCCAATCTTCCACATGAGAGTCCCTCTTGTACCATTGATGGACAAATATATCCTTTAAATCATGGCGATGTGGTGATATCCGCGATCACTTCATGTACCAATACTTCGAACCCAAGTGTTATGTTGGCTGCGGGTTTATTGGCGAAAAAAGCGATCGAGAAAGGCTTACAACGCAAACCTTGGGTAAAAAGTTCACTCGCACCTGGTTCAAAAGTGGTGACAGATTATTTGGCCGCAGCAGGATTGACACCATACCTCGATCAACTCGGTTATAACCTTGTAGGTTATGGTTGTACGACCTGTATTGGTAATTCTGGACCTTTACCAGATCCTGTTGAAGAAGCCATTCAATGCCATGATTTAAATGTAGCTTCGGTGCTTTCAGGCAATCGAAACTTTGAAGGGCGTGTGCATCCATTGGTAAAAACCAACTGGCTGGCTTCACCACCATTGGTGGTTGCGTATGGTTTGCTTGGTAATATCCGTACCGATTTAACGACACAGCCGATTGGTACTGGAAAAAATGGACAAGATGTATATCTAAAAGACATTTGGCCAAGTCAGGCTGAAATTGACCAAGCATTGAAACAAGTGACTACTGCCATGTTCCATAAAGAATACGCCGCCGTATTTGATGGTGATGAAACTTGGCAAGCGATTCAAATCCCGCAAAGCCAAACTTATGCATGGCAGGACAATTCAACTTATATTCGTCATCCGCCTTTCTTTGAGGGAATTGAGCAACCGCCCAAAGCAATCACCAATATTGATCAGGCCAGTATCTTGGCGGTGCTGGGTGATTCAGTAACGACTGACCATATTTCTCCAGCGGGGAATATCAAGAAAGATAGTCCAGCAGGTCGTTATTTACAGGAACAAGGCGTAGACCCGAATGACTTTAACTCCTATGGTTCGCGTCGTGGTAATCATGAAGTGATGATGCGAGGAACATTTGCCAACATCCGAATTAAGAATGAAATGTTAGGTGGCGAAGAAGGCGGCAACACCATTCATATACCAAGTGG
The DNA here is from genome assembly GCF_003687745.1 of Acinetobacter sp. 2JN-4. NCBI lineage: Bacteria > Pseudomonadati > Pseudomonadota > Gammaproteobacteria > Moraxellales > Moraxellaceae > Acinetobacter > Acinetobacter sp. 2JN-4. Next base: position 64,920 of record NZ_RDNY01000010.1, read on the forward strand.
TGATAAATTATCGATTTATGATGCTTCTATGCGTTATCAACAGGAGCAAACACCGCTGATTATTATTGCAGGTAAAGAATATGGTACAGGTTCATCGAGAGACTGGGCTGCGAAAGGTACAAATTTACTTGGCATTAAAGCAGTGATTGCAGAAAGCTTTGAGCGAATTCACCGTTCAAACCTTGTTGGCATGGGCGTATTACCACTTCAATTTATTGATGAGCAAACACGTCAGTCTTTAAACCTAACAGGTCGAGAGGTTCTTTCAATTCATGGCTTATCTGATGGGATTCAACCGCATCAGGCTTTAGATGTGAATGTGATTCGAGAAGATGGCAGCCAAGTGCAATTTAAGGTGTTATGCCGAATCGATACCTTAAATGAGGTGGAATACTTTAAAGCAGGTGGGATTTTGCATTATGTACTGCGGAATTTAATCGCTGCATAGCACCAAAACAGTTATTGTAAAAAGATGAAAGCTAGTCTTTCATCTTTTTTTTTGTTTGAATTTTACCTTTTCGGCGTTAAGGTGATAGCCATTAATCTGTGAGGATGATGGCTTTGAATCAGTTGCCGAGATATGTTTATTACTTATTGGCTGCGCAAGCATTTAATTTAATTGCAGCGGTATTATCGGTAACGGTTTCAGCGATTGTTGGCTTAAAACTTGCGCCAACTCAGGCCTTGGCGACTGTACCGTATGGTTTGCAATTCTTGGCAATGTTGCTGACAACATTTATCTTTTCATTCTTAATGAAAAAGCTGGGTCGACATCTAGTGTTCCAGTTTGGATGCATTTGTCTTTTTTTAGCAGGTGTGTTTGGCTATCTTGCATTACAAAGTGAACAGTTTTATTTATTGTGCCTTAGTCATTTTTCACTGGGCTTATTTATTTCTACTGCAAACTTTTACCGTTTTGCTGCCTCTGATCGTCTTGCTTCTGATTTAATCCCGAAAGCCACAGCGATGGTTATTTCTGGCGGCGTAGTCGCCGCTATTATTGCACCTGTTTTGGCGATTCAATTTCAACAAGTGCAAGGCTTACCTGATTTTACTGCGATTTATTTAATTTTCAGTGTGTTGGCATTGTTGTTGTCGCCAATTTTGTATGTTTGGAATCAGAAATTTAAATCACAGCAAGCACAGCAAGTTGTGATTGAGTCGCTAGAGCGAGCTAAATTACCTGTCAATTTTATTGTTGTGGCAGTGATCAGTGGGGCATTTGCATACTATGTTATGAATGTCATGATGATTATGTCTTCCTTGCATTTAAAGGAACACCATTCATTTCATTATGCTTCTATCTCTATTCAGTTACATGTCTTGGCCATGTTCCTACCTTCATTCTTTGTATCTAAGCTGATTCAACGCTGGGGAACACATCGCACGATTTATATCGGTTTTGTTTTACTAATGTTGTCCTCTTTGATTCCAATTTTTGGGCAAGAGGGAGTTTATGTCAATGTTGCTCTGATTATTCTGGGTGTAGGCTGGAACTTTGCTTATTCAGGTGCGTCTACGCTATTGGCAGGATTAAACGAACAGCAAAAGCATCGCGTGCAAGGTATTAATGAAACCATAATTGCTTTATTCGCGACGCTCGGTGCTTTCTTACCTGCACCGATTTTGACGAAGGTTGGTTGGATGAATGCTAACCTGTTGGCTTTATCGATGAGTGTTGTTGTTTTTGTAATATTAATTATTTTAAGTGGACGTCATCGATTCGCAATCAAAGTCTCATCTTCCTAACCTAAACCATATTAAACGAGTTAAAATAGCGCTTTGATTGAAAGATATAGATCGCCACTGTTATGACCGATGTGCTTGTAAATGATGAATATGACCGCCGTTTTGCTGGTGTGGCAAAGATTTATGGAGAAAGTTCATTTAGCCATTATGAAAACAGTCATGTGATGGTGATCGGCGTTGGTGGTGTAGGGAGCTGGGCTGTAGAAGCGCTGGCACGTACAGGGATTGGTGAGTTAACGATTGTCGATATGGATGTGGTTGCCGCATCGAATATTAACCGTCAACTTCCAGCGATGACATCAACCTTGGGGCAAGAAAAAATCGAAGTGATGGCGGAGCGCTGTCGTCAGATCAATCCACGTATGAAAGTCAATGTAATAGATGACTACTTAACTCCTGAAAATGTCAAAGAGATTTTAAATCCTGTTCCCGATATCATTTTAGACTGTATTGATGATGTCAAAGCTAAGCTTGCGCTGATGTTGCATTGTCGCTTTAACAAGATTCCATTGATTGTATCGGGTGGGGCTGGGGGCAAGCTTGATCCACTTAAGATTCGGGTGGCTGATTTATCAAAAACTGAACAAGACCCGATGTTGGCAAAGCTGCGAGCACAACTTCGTTCTAAAGGAATCTGTAAAAAACCAAAAGAAAAGTTTGGGATTACTTGTGTGTATTCAATCGATAATCCATTTTCCAATGTGGAGGTATGTCCAACGTCACTCGGGCATAGCCCTCATCTTGCGCCTGGACAAAGCGCTGCTTTGTTTAATCCAGGCTCAGGCTTGCGTTGTGGTGGTTATGGATCAGCTGTTGTGGTGACATCAAGCTTTGCGATGGTTGCGGTGGCAGAGGTTTTGAAAAAGTTAGATGCAAAGAAAGGCTGATGCTCACAGCCCTTGCTTAATTTAGATGTAATTTGAACCTAAGCGGTAGTAACTATAAGTCACATTTTTATCTTTATATATATCATGACTGCGTTGCTTAAAGTCTGAAATCCATTGTGTCCCCGAGAAGCCAGCAATATGTCCGTAACGATGCTTCTTGGTACGATGAATGATATAAATATCACCTTTTTGCGGTTGATCAAAAGCAGGGGTGATTTTCTTATAACCAATTTCTTGTAAGGTTTTGCCCCAATCAGAGGCTGCAACAGGATGATTGACGATTTTTGCACCCGCAGATTGTAAAGCGATCCTGACGAATTTGGCACATTGTGCTGAACTACGATAAGAAGCTCTACGCGTTAACTTTTGTGCAAAAGCCATGACATCGAGTGAAGGCTGTTTTGGTACATCTTTGGTCGTCACAATCATTTGATGAGGTGGGGTGTGAACCATACTGTGATCAACTGAGGGCGCATCATAAATCATTTATAATCTCTATCGCATTTCTAAATAACCAGACTTATGCCAGACTCTTGGCGAAAGACATGGTAAGCGAAAAAAAGCATAAAAGCCCCTTTGTAATGTAATAATGTATCATTTGAGGGCGCTTGGGTTAAACTTACCTAAATCGTAGAACAATTTTTTTATTAATTATCATCAGTTTGGCGAGTGTTAACTTTAGATAAAATGATTTGTAATATTATATTTCAAAATCGTATGTTAAATGAGCGTTTTGGGGTGATTAAAAAGAGAAAGAATTGATTTTTTTATTATCAAGTTATTGTTTAATATGTAAATATTTTTAAATATTTAAAATTTTAAGACCTTTGTCATTCATTAGAAAATTTAACAAGTGATTCACTTAAATGTGCGTTCATGAACAGCATAGATATTTTAAATCATTTATGTGAGAGTATTTTATTTTAGATGAAGGTCGTTAAATGTCCGCAAGATACTGTTATAAATAAAATTTATAAGAAACTGAACTATCAAGAGGATGAGCTTTGAGCATCATCCCTTACAGGTATAAATAAAAGAGTTCGTTGTATCAATCTATAGCAAAACTAGAGCTGCTGTTCTCGAATATAGTCTTCGGTGCGCTGCATTGCCACTTGGATGTTCTGAATCGCATTTTCAATATCCGTAATAGTCTTTGCGTTGCCGCCACTCAGAGCTTGCCTCCATTTACGCGCACCCGGCAAGTTTTGAAATAAACCGAGAATATGTCGTGTGATAATGGATAGTGGGGCACCCTCAGCAACGCGTTGATGAATATACGGCATCATTTGCTGCATAATCTCGAAACGATTAGGCGCTTCTAAGTCCCACAATTGTCCCATTTCCGCGAGCAAATAGGGATTGTGATAAGCTTCACGACCAATCATCACACCATCGACATGTTGTAGGTGTTGTTGGGTTTCCTCAAGGGTCTTGATGCCACCATTAATTTCAATGGTGAGATGTGGGCGCTCTTGTTTTAAACGATAGACATCTTCATAGCGTAAAGGTGGCACTTCACGGTTCTCTTTCGGCGATAAGCCCTGCAAGATTGCGATCCGCGCATGTACGATAAAATGGGTGCAACCTGTTGCTGCAACGGTATCAACAAAATGCAGCATTTCTTCATATGAGTGCATGTCATCGATGCCGATACGATGTTTGACCGTCACAGGAATTGATACCGCTTTTTGCATGCTATGAATACAGTCCGCAACCAGATTTGGCTCAGCCATTAAGCATGCCCCAATCTTGTTATTTTGAACGCGATCACTTGGGCAGCCGACGTTTAAGTTGACTTCATCATAGCCCCAGTCTTCAGCCATTTTGGTACAGGTGGCTAATTCTTGTGGATTTGAACCACCGAGCTGCAACACGATCGGATGTTCTTGTTTGTTAAAATCTAAATGACGATTCGCTCCACCATAAATGATTGCACCTGTAGTGACCATCTCGGTATACAGCACCACATTTGGATTAAATAAACGGGCAAAGAATCTGTAATCTTTGGTTGTCCAATCCATCATCGGAGCTACACTGATTCGTGGGTTTGAAGTTGTTTCAATGGTTTGGTTCGGCGTCATTAAAAATCATACCTTGCAATCTAGTCTTTGAATCTGTGAAAACGCATGGTAACACCTGTGAATGTATGTTTTGCCATTAACACTTATCTTGAATTTTACACCATCGTGGGAAAAAATAGTTTGTTGTTTAAGGGGAGTAATGGTTTTTGCGGCTTGAAGCTGGACTTAAGCTCATACCTGTGATCGAATTTCGATTGTACTTATTGTTCTGTAAAGGCACATGTAGAGTGATCTTTGATGAAGTATGACAATTATTCTTCTTAGATTTCCACTGAAAATGAATAAGGGGCATCATTTAAATTGGAGTTAATAAAAATTAGATCTAAATTTTCTTGTTTGATGAATTGTTCTATTTTTTCTTCTGAATAAATATCGATAGGGTCGAGCTTAATTAGAATCGTTAAATTTTTTGGATCTACAATAAATTTTATTGAAGTTTTAGAATCCGATTTTTTTGAGAGAATATCACTTTTAAATAAAAGAGTAACCGTTTCTTTTAGATGGTTAATCTTTTGTATTTCCTCTGGGATTTTGGTATGTAATAGTGCTTGTTCTATAATATGCGAGTGTTCTTGGGTCTCTGTTGAATTATTAATAATTTCAATTTTATATAAATTGTTTGAAATATCGTTATCCTGTGTTTCACGGAAATTTTTATTTTCAAGTATTTTACTTAAATCATCATCAAATTTCTCTAAGGAGTTGTTATACAAATCTGATTTTTTTTTAGCATCAATGACTGCTTTCTTGGCCCTGTTTTGTGCATCAAGTAAAGGGTCGTATAAATCTTTAGTGTATAAGTTTTCAGTATTTTTTTTCACATCTATAGGATCATGGATATTATTATTTGAAATTTCATTCGCTGGATCCGAACTATTGGTAATTTGATTACTATCATTTTGGATATCTTTAATCTTAGGTTCAGGCATTTTTGAAAGTTCGTTTTCTGGTTGTTTAGCGGTTGGCATGGTTAGGGAAACCAAGCTTACCTTCATCTCTGGAATTTGATTTATTTTATTTTCGACTTCTGAATTTAATAATATGATAAATATCAACATATGAAGAATAATGCTAAAGAATAAAGCACAATGGGAAGCTTTAAATTTGGGTTGATGAGGCCACATACTTTAACTCCTTCGCACTAATCCTTTAAATTAGAATAGATAACGCAGCGTCAAGCGTAGATTTCTACCTTCGCTAGGATGTACATGTTTATCAAAAATACCTTCACGTTCGCTTGAGGAAGGAGAACATGCAGCTGAGTTTAGGTCTTGGCTAGCACAAGATGCATAGTAATATTCAATATCATTGATTTTACGGTCAAAAACATCAAATATTTCAAGCTGTCCTTGCAGGTTTTTATTAAATTGATAACTGCTTTGTAAATTAACGAGTGTCGAAGATTTAGAACGTACCGAATTATCTTCAATAAGAGGTCTTGTACCAAAGTAGCGTAAACGTCCACCGAAGTTCAACTTATCGCTCAATTTGTAAGTAAAACCCGCAGCCAAGGTCTTTTCAATTGCTCCTGGAATATGGTTTCCTTCAGGACTATCATTTTTAAATCTAGCTTTTGACCAAGCAGCATCAATATCAATGATCCAAGCATCAGTCGGTTGGTAGAATTGTGATATTTCGATGCCTTGTCTTTTACTTGGGCGACTGGATTCCGTTGTACCTGCATCTCCGATAAAAATAAGTTCTGAATCTGAATCAAGACGCCACAAGGCAAGGGTACTGGTTAGCTCAGGGATTATATTGGTTCTAAGACCAATTTCAGAATTAATGGTTTTTACTAATGGTGATACAGGATCAAGCGGTTGTAAATATTGACTATCTCGAGGATCAACATTTAATTTGGTGGTGGTTCCTCTAGCATCATTGCTGTGGAAACCATAAGCATAATTTAAATAGTATTCAATGTTTTTCCATGGCCCTAAAATGAGACTGAATTTTGGACTGAAAATATGGTCATTTTTTTGTCCACTATTTTCTTTTCGATCGGAGTTTACATCGAAGGAATAATAGTCTGTACGCAATCCTAAGATGGTTCTTAACCAAGGTTGCCAGCTTGTTTGGTTTTGCGCCCAAATAGCTATAGAAAGTTGGTGAATATCATCTTCTCTAATTGTATTAAATCGTTGGCGATTTTGGGTTTGATAAAGACCTAAATCATTAATATTGTCATATCTAATAGATGAACCCAACGAGTTCAATTGTTCTTTTTGATACCAATTGGTTAACCAGCTTTTTTGATATTTTGCCCCAATAGTGGTTCTTTCTTCAGCTTGTTCAAATTGATCACCACGAATAGGATCATTTAAGAAATAACTGAAATCAGAGAATAAGTTAAGCTTATTATAAATAGCATATGATGAAAGCTCGGTGTATTGGCTGCCTTCATTATATTTAGAATTGAACCAAATCGCTGTGCGAGATGATTTTCCGCCATCACTTGTATTGAGGCTATCGAAGCGATCGAGTTCACCATTATTAATTAGTCGCTGAGGAATTTGATCTGTTGCATCCCATTTTGCTTGATAATGTTGAAAGCCTAAGGATTGATTTTTATTGTGATTACCAGTGTAGTATTTTAAAAATAAATTTTGTTTGGAAAAGTTCTCAGGGTTTTTCCACGGTCCATCATTGTTTAAATTCTCAATAGCTCCAATGACTTCACCACTTTCTAAAATAAAATTACCTACTCCCAAAAATCTCATTAAATCATTTTTTCCAAGTGTCACTTGTACATAGGGCCGTTCCAATGCATGAATAGTTGAAATTTTTGCTGTTCCTGCTGAAGCAAAATCCCCATCTTCAATTGAAGTTGCTCCTTTATGATATTGAATTGAATCAATAATTTCTGAAATTAAGAAGTTTAAATCAGTATAACCTTGACCATGTGCATGACTTACCATATTAATTGGCTGTTCATCAAATGATGTCGCGAAATCAGTGCCATGATCTAAGTTAAATCCCCTTAAGAAAAATTGATTGGCTTTTCCTGTCCCACTATGTTGGGTCACGATTACACCAGGTATCGTTTCTAAAACTTCAGCAGGTCGCGATAAAGGGCGTGTTTCAATTTGCTCTTTCGAAATAGTTCCTTGTGATGACGTAAAAGCAGCACCGAACGCATTATTTGACGTAGCGTTAGCATTGATTTTTATAGTGGGTAAGTGGTGAATGAATTCACCACCAGCATTCGTTATTTGGTGAATGGCTATATTACCGCTGCTAATCAAAAGTGCTGAAATAATTTTAGTATTCATTTGCTTCACAAATATAATTTTTATAGCTTATGTTAGTTTTTAGGTTGTGAAATCACTGTGAAAATATAACTTAGTTCTAATTTCACATCATTTAAAATTAAAGCTGATTTAATACAGCTTTTAATTTTTGAATATATATAGGATGTCTATAACCTGTTTTTTTACTCCAATTTAATAATTTTTCTGCACTGTTTTTGCTGTTACTGTCAATCGCGAGTGCTGCATAGACTTCAAAGTCTTCGCTCTCTCTTTGCATATCCCAGTTTTGTTCCGCTATTTTTAAACCTTCATTATATTTTTTCGCGATCCAGAGATATTGAGCTTGTTCTCTTAGATGAATATGATCTTTATCTTTTAATAGTTTTTCAACTCTTTGAGTAAGTTCATTAAGATCCTTTTGCGCTGAAGGATCACTGATTTTCTGTTTACTTAGAATAATTCGATAGAGAGCACCATCATGATAACGATATTCTTTTAAGATGTTTAATGCAGATAAATATTGTTTTTGAGATATGTACCAATTCGATTTGGCGAGTGTATTGGGTAAATTATTTACAGATAATAATGGAATGGACTTTTGAGCTAAGTTTTGATCATTAAATCGAGTCGCAATTTCGAGCAGGATATTTCCCATCCATTGTTTATCATTTTTACTTAGCCTAATCGTCGATTGTAAAATTTCATCTGTTTTAGGTTTTAAATTAGAAAAACTCGAGGTCATGGCATCTACTTGAAGCACACAACCTGCTTGATACCATTCAACATCTTTATCATTCAATTGATGACATAGCGCTAAAGAATCACTAAATTTACCTTGTAATCTATAGATGTTTGCTAACTGCAAAATTGCATTAGAATTCTTCGGATTGCTTTTTAATATGTGCTGTAGTGTTTCTTCTGCTTCATCAAAATCATGATTTGCTTGAGCAATTCTTGTCTGGAGTAGTCTGTTTTCGATATCTAAAGGGTTGTGACTTGCTCGGATCAAATCTTCAGCTTGCACCAGTAACTCGCCATCACCTTGTGCATACGATTTTTCAAGTAAGAGATTCACGATTTGTTTTCTAAGTTCATCATTCTGATGATTTTTGAGTTGCTTTGAGTAGTTTGTGCTCGTTACTTTTGTATTGTTATGGGTATGTTGATGTTTTGGGTGTGCATAGGCTGGGCTAAAATATAGTGATGTCATTATTATAATTGTGACTTGATGAATATACATTTAATAGACTCCTAAAAAAGGCTCTTAGCAAAAAGAATTAAGCTAAGAGCCTTATTTTTTTAAAATTTAACGCTGAGAGGTTTTGAGCGGTTATCTATAGCTTTTTCTGAAATTACATTCAGACTTTTGGGTTCTGCCTGTTCAAAATTACTTTGAGGTTGGCTGGTTAATAACAAAGTCTCTTTCAGTACAGGATCACTTTGAGATTGGTTGTGATTATTAGGCTTTGATTTATTATCATCTCCACCACACCCACTTAATCCGATACCAATCATGAACAAAAAAATAAACTTTTTCATAGTGTTCACTCCTCGTTATTTGCTAGCTGTATTAAATGGTGAACCCGACACTGGAGTATTGAGATAAGGGAATGCAGTACCAAATTGTTCAGGTGACTGTAAAGCACCATCTGTAAAGCTAATACCACCCGCTTTTGCATCTGCAGCTTTACAGCCTACAGCGGTATTTACGCCATCAATCGTACACAATAAACCCATTGCCACACGAAGCTCAATATCGACCACATCATCGCCAGGACGGCGACCATTTGGGAAACCTGCTGTATCGCCACCAATTACACCAAGACGGTTTTGCTTATCTTTAGTGGTTGGAGCAATCGCTGTATTTAAGCGAAGCATTTCAGACGCTTTAACATTTTTTGGCTGATTCAAACCTGGAATGCCAAGCAAAAAGGTGTTGACTAGATCGGTACGTGGATAGTTGGTTGGTGCTACAACTGCTCCACCTGTAGCATCTTTAAACAGTACTTCGATTAGTGTTGGGAGGGCAGGGTTGGTTACATAGTCAGCAAATTGTCCATCGTTTTCAGGTTTGCTTGCGTTGAATTTATCCTTATCTTTTAAGCCAATAACAACTTCATTGACGAGGGGCATACCTAAACGTGACACTTGTGTCCAAGCACCACCGACTTTACTTGCACTGGTCAAGTTGCTTTCAGGATTAGGATTTAAGAGAGTGGCTTGAGGCAAACTTGCTGTAGTCCAACCGCCAATAATGGTGTCATTAGAAGAAACTAAACATGACTGAGGAACTTCCAGCGCGATTGTGGTGACATTTTTATCGCCGATTGTGTTTAAACCTTGATCTTCAGCATTTACACCAGAAGGTGCAAGTTGAGTGGCTGGGATTTTGATATTTACCAAGTCAAAAACTTCACCTAAATTGACTGCAAAGGATTCTTGACGTTGGCCAACAAAAACTTTGCCTGTACCACAACTACCTAGGTTAATATTTTGAACAAAACTATCGGCATATGCTTGATAGTTTGGGATGGATTTATTACCGACATTATCAAAGGGTTTTTTGAAAGTACCGAGCACTTGACGTTGCCCCTTACGACGATCTCCTTTGATCATGGTGACAGTATAGGTTTCAGCCGTATTTTGCGCTGAACTCATATCATTTGTTATTTGACCAATATTTGATAAAGGAACGGAAATATTTTTACCACCTACTGGTACCTGAAGGTCTTTGAGTTCTTGATTAAAGTTAAATTGAAAAGTGATATCTTCCTGTGCATCTCCATTATTATCAATATGAATTTCATAAAGTGCTTTGGAATCAAGTGAAAAATAATTAGGGCCACCATAAGCATCTTGTAGAGGCTGATAGTTCGCGAGTAAAGTTACAAAGTTACTTCGGTTTGGTTCATAACTTTTAAACATATAAAAGTCTGTAGCATCCACCTTTGGTATTTTAGTAATTGACGGCGCTTCGCGATGACTTGACGCAAATGTTGTTACACTAAAACTACTTAGCATAATTGCAATAAGCAGACGAGAGTCCATTGTCTATCTCCTTGATCATTATGATCTTAGGTTTAATTTTTTTTGATTAGGTTTTATTCATCTTATAGTTTTCAATATCGAATAGAGATCAATATAAGACTCTGATAATTTGTACCAATTTGACGGTGAATTTTTCGTGAATAAAGGCTGAAATGCACGTGCCGCTTACAATACTACTGATTTAAGTTTTGTATTTAATGTCATGGCAGGATGGTTAAATTGCAGCGCTCAAGGTTTACTTTATTGCATGATCTAATGAACAATTATGAAGAATATCGATAGAAAATAAGCGCAGTACATATTGAGTATATATGCTAATTCGTATATAAAAATATAAGAATATACAAACTAGAGTTCATTTAAATGACAACTTCATTCGATGTGAAGATTTTTCACAACCCAGCCTGTGGAACTTCAAGAAATACCTTGGCTTTAATCCGCAATACAGGGATTGAGCCGACTGTGATTGAGTATCTTGTGACACCACCCACCCGTGATGAGTTGATTCAATTGATTCGTGATGCTGGCTTAACGGTCAGAGCGGCGATTCGTAAAAATGTCGACCCATATCGTGACTTGGGATTGGAGCGTGAGGATTGGACGGATGAACAGCTCATCAACTTTATGCTTGAGCATCCGATTTTGATCAATCGCCCCTTCGTTGTAACTGATTTGGGTACTCGTCTTAGTCGTCCTTCAGAAATCGTCTTGGATATTTTGTCATTACCGCAAAAAGGTGCTTTCACTAAAGAAGATGGTGAACAAGTGATCGATGAAAATGGACAACGGATAAATTAAAAAATTTAGTACAGATATGTGATTATCTGCATATTCAAATAAACAAATAGGGTGTGAATATGGATCAAGTTAATTTTTTTAAATGCTTATCAGACGAAACCCGTCTCAATATCGTCACTTTAGTTGTAGAGAATAAAGAGTTGTGTGTTTGTGATCTGACGGAAATGTTACAACTCAGCCAACCCAAGATTTCAAGACATCTCGCTTTGTTACGTTCGTCTGGATTACTACAAGACCGACGTCAAAGCCAATGGGTTTATTACAGCATAAATCCGCAATTACCAAATTGGTGCCATGACATTTTAAATGTATTGACCACACAGCAACCCAGTAATATCCCACCATTAGCAGCTCTACCAACACAGAGCTATTGCGAGTAAAACATCATGAAATTTCTTTTTTTGTGCACTGGAAATAGTTGTCGCAGTATTTTATCAGAAGTGCTTTTTAACGATCGTGCCCCAGAGGGATGGAAAGCATATAGTGCCGGCAGTAAACCGTCTGGCCAAGTTCATCCACTAACGATCGAAACCTTACAAGCTTTAAATCTTTCTACTGAGGGATTGTGGAGTAAAACCATTGATGATTGCGAACAATACCAAGCTGATGTCGTGATCACTGTGTGTGATTCTGCTGCGCAAGAAGCATGTCCGCTGTATCTGGGTGGGGCGATCAAAGCACATTGGGGTTTGGCTGATCCTTCACATTTAGAGCTGCCTAAAGATGAAAAGCTTAAAGCTTTCCAAGTCACTGTAGATCATATCAATCGTCGTCTTGATGCTTTGTTTGCACTCGATGCCGCCAATATGACGCGTCCAGAAATGATTGCAGCAATCAATCAAATCTCACATATCGATTAATTGGGTAGAACATGGCTAAATCAGGATTGTCCTTTTTAGATCGAAATCTCACGCTTTGGATTTTTATGGCGATGGGATTGGGTGTTGCGATCGGCGTTTTTTTTCCGCAAGCGTCAGTCGCTTTAGATCGAATGAGTTTTGACTCAGTCAATATTCCGATTGCGATCGGTTTGATTTTGATGATGTATCCGCCTTTGGCAAAAGTCGACTATGCGACTTTACCTGAAGTGTTTAAAGACAAGAAAACGCTTATTTTGTCGTTGGTACAAAACTGGTTAATTGCACCGATATTGATGTTTGCATTGGCAATTATCTTTTTGCATAGCTATCCAGAGTACATGACAGGTCTAATTCTGATCGGATTGGCGCGTTGTATTGCTATGGTCTTGGTCTGGAATGGGTTAGCTTGTGGTGATAATCAGTATGTCGCCGCATTGGTCGCGTTCAATAGTATCTTCCAGATTTTATTCTTTAGTACTTATGCTTGGTTGTTTTTAACCGTTTTACCACCGTATTTTGGTGTGGCAGGACAGGTGATCGATGTCGATTTCTGGACGATTACCCATGCTGTATTGGTTTATTTGGGTATTCCATTTTTCCTTGGCTTTATGACACGTTTGATTTTGGTCAAATCTAGGGGTTTGGATTGGTATCAAAATAAATTCTTGCCCCAAATTAGCCCATTAAGTTTGCTGGCATTATTGTTTACGATCGTGGCGATGTTTAGTTTAAAAGGCAGTGATGTGGTGAGCTTGCCTTTGGATGTGATTCGTATTGCGATTCCATTGACGATCTATTTTGTGCTGATGTTCTTTATCAGCTTCTTTATGAGTAAGTGGATGGGGAACAATTATCCTCGCACGACAGCGATTTCATTTACAGCGGCTGGGAATAACTTTGAGTTAGCTCTGGCTGTGGCGATTGCAACCTTTGGTTTAGCATCGCCTGTTGCTTTTACTACGGTCATTGGTCCATTGGTTGAAGTGCCTGTATTGATTGCGCTGGTAAGCGTATCACTCTGGTTAAAGAAGAAGTGTTTTCCAAATGAATAAATCTGATTCAAATGTAGTGAATATTGATATTGAATTACTGCCAAAGCCTGAATTTCAACAGGTTCAAGCGTTAAAGCTAGATCATCCACCACGCATTTTATTGCTATATGGCTCAAATCGGGAACGCTCATATAGTCGATTGGCGGTGATGGAAGCGGGTCGTATTTTGGAGTATTTAGGGGCTGAGGTGAAAATCTTTCATCCTAAAGGACTGCCTTTACCCGAAGATGCAGATATGGAGCACCCAAAAGTCAAAGAGTTGCACGAGTTACTGGCATGGTCTGAGGGAATGGTGTGGTGCTCGCCTGAACGTCACGGTTCTATGAGTTCGATCTTTAAATCTCAAATTGATTGGATTCCACTGGCTGGTGGAGCGATACGAGCAACACAAGGCAAAACTTTAGCGTTGATGCAAGTGAGTGGCGGATCGCAGTCATTCAATAGTGTCAATCAAATGCGTATCTTAGGTCGGTGGATGCGGATGATTACCATCCCAAATCAGTCTTCAATTCCCAAAGCATTTTTGGAGTTTGAAGAGGATGGTCGTATGAAAGCATCATCTTACTATGATCGTATCGTGGATGTGATGGAAGAACTTTATAAGTTCACTTTATTAACACGTGGACAAAGTCGCTACTTGACCGATCGTTATTCTGAACGCAAAGAATCTGCTGAAGAACTTTCCAAGCGTGTCAATCAACGTAATCAGTAAAATTTCAAACCTAAGTGACGATCTGAAAAGGGCGGGTTTTAATCAGCCATCACGGTTTAGATCGTCTGCTTTTTTAAATATTGCATAAGCAGATTTTGTTAAATAAGTTCAGCTATTTCAGCTGAATAATCGATGCTACTAAATCAGTAATGATCACAAGATATTGGTCATGGCATGAATCTTGAATGGTTGTTATTTATCCATTATGCAGTTTTCCTTGGGGTGTGTGGGATTACACAAAATTACATAATTTATAATACTTTGAATTATATGGATTAAAAAAAATGATTCACGATAAAATCATTCTTATTCAAACTATTTGATATGAATCGATTTGAAGAAAAAATATTCACTACCTATAATGATTTCTACTCAAGGTATCGGGAAATAAAAGTACTTGGAGTCAAGGTGTAGCGTAAATAAATAGCGCGGTGATGTTTTATTAAAATACAGACAACATCATGTACAACGTACTACAATAGTGTGTTTAGCTTTTTTTGTGCGTGATTGAGATGGATGATGCTGTTCGTGTTTTACAAAGTGTTCGGCGGATTGAGCAGTGTGTGGAGCTTTATTCCAAACGATTGTCTCAACTTCACCAAATCACGACACCGCAACTCGTTGCGCTGATGACTGTTGCAAAAATAGGCCCATGCAGTATGTCTGTCATTGGCAAAGCAATTTTTGTAAGTCCGAGTACCGTTGTTGGAATTATTGATCGTCTCGAGGAAAAAGGTTTGGTCTTACGTGTGAGGGATACACAGGACCGCCGACATGTACATGTCAGCCTAACACCTAAAGGCGAACAATTATTAGATCAATCACCGTCTGCGTTACCTGAAGGTTTTTCACTGGCTTTACAAGCTTTGACCAATGATGAGAGACAACATCTGATTGTTTCATTAGAGCGGTTTGCCCAGTTACTTGAGGCAAAAGTTCCAAATTAAATCCAGTTGAAAATAGGGAAATACAGATTGTCGATGTGATTGTTATTCAATGACATGCGTAGATACTATCCTGATACCACACTTATAACTTGAGTATGCCGAGTATGGAAATACAAAAGGAGATAGCGTGGAAGCTTTATCAAGACAGTCAATTCGCTTGACTAAACAATCAATTATTCATCAGCTGAATCAATGCAGCGTTCGTAATTTCAAACCAAAAGATGTACGTGAAGTACACGCTTTGATTCAGTCCTGTCCATCTTTGGACCTCAACTCACTCTATGCATATGCATTACTTGCTGAACATCATACCGATACCTGTTTTGTGGCTTATAACCACAAAGGTGAAATCTCGGGTGTGGTGACGGGCTATATTTGTCCAGAAGATCCAGATACGTACTTCCTTTGGCAAATCGCAGTCTCGCCCAGTGAGCAAGGAAATGGGATCGGTTCCTTGCTCCTTGATAACGTAAAAGAACAATGCTTAGAAAGTCGCCAATTAAAACTCCTCAAAACAACAATTTCTCCAAGTAATAAAGCCTCTCAAAATCTTTTCAGCAGCTTCGCCCAACGTTTTGATGTTGATTGTAAAGTCAGCCCGTTTTTATCAAAGCAAGCTTTGCAGCCTCTACAACCCGAAGAATTCGACACTCAGCATGAGCCAGAAGACTTATACACCATCGGTCGTTGGGATTGGGACTGAGTAGTATTTAAGACATTTATTCCTTTTAAATTAACTTGGAGTTATTCATGAATATTTTCAGTCGATTGGAGTCTGAAGTTCGAGGTTATATTCATTCTTTTCCAACCATATTCAAAACTGCAAAAAATGCAGTTTTGGTGGATGAGAACGATAGATCTTATATTGATTTTCTCGCGGGTGCGGGCACATTGAATTATGGGCACAATCATCCCGTGCTGAAACAGGCTGCAATTGATTATCTGATGCAAGATGGCATTGTGCATGGCTTGGATATGGCAACTTCTGCGAAAAAGGCTTTTATAGAGTCTTTTGAGCAATATATTTTAAAGCCACGTACTTTAAATTATAAATTGCAGTTTACGGGTCCAACAGGAACCAATGCCGTCGAAGCAGCAATTAAGTTGGCTCGTAATGTTACCAAGCGCCATAATATTATTGCATTTACCAACGGTTTTCATGGGGTGAGCTTAGGCGCACTTTCATTAACAGGAAATCAAAAGTTTCGTGAAGCTGCGGGTGTGGCTTTGGGCAATGTCCATCATGCAGCATACGCGGGCTATTTTGGTCAAGATGTCGATACCATTGCGATGCTGAATAAGCTTTTGACAGATCGTAGTAGTGGTATTGATCTGCCAGCCGCAATTATTGTTGAGTGTGTGCAAGGCGAAGGCGGTTTAAATTCGGCTAGTATTGATTGGCTGAAGCGACTTTCGGCCTTGTGTAAACAGCACAAGATTCTATTGATTGTCGATGATATTCAGGCTGGCTGTGGTCGTTCAGGTCATTTCTTTAGCTTTGAAACAGCGGAGATTACCCCCGATATCGTGACCTTGTCTAAATCTTTGTCGGGCTTTGGTTTACCCATGTCTTTGGTTTTGTTTAAACCAGAATTAGATATTTGGCGTCCGGGTCAACACAATGGCACATTCCGTGGCAATAATTTAGCTTTTGTTACGGCGACTAAAGCAATTCAACACTTTTGGGCGGATCAAAGCTTCCAAACGGAATTGGCGCAGAAGTCAGAATTGGTGAGTCGTCGACTACAAGAGATTGTGAAGAAATTTCCTGCGGCAGAGTTAACCCATCGTGGTCGTGGCTTGATGCAAGGTATCGCATTTAAAAACCCAGACTGGGCCGATGAAGTGACAACTCAAGCCTTCCAACTTGGTTTGGTGATTGAGACTTCTGGTAGTCGTGGTGAAGTGGTGAAATTACTACCGCCATTGACGATTGAGCCTGAAATCTTAGAACAAGGGATTGAGCTGTTAGAGCAGGCGATTGAACATGTGGTTCAGGTCTACACACAAGCTAATTTATCTCAAGCGAAAATAAAATCGACAGTTAAAGTACACGGAGTTGTTTCATGATCGTACGTCAATTACAAGATATTCTAAATACTGATCGTGATGTGCAAACAGACACTTGGGCAAGTCGTCGTTTATTATTACGTGAAGATGGTATGGGCTTTTCGATGCATGAAACCACCATCTTTGCAGGTACAGAGACGCATATTTGGTATAAGAACCATTTAGAAGCGGTGTATTGTGTAAAAGGTGAGGGAGAGATTGAACTTATTCCGTCTGGAGAGGTGTATAAAATCACGCCGGGAACACTCTATGCCTTAAATCAGCATGACAATCATTATCTACGTGCAACCACTGATTTGGTTCTGGTCTGTACTTTTAATCCTGCTTTAGTGGGCAATGAAGTGCATGACAAAGATGGCGTGTATGCAACACCAGAACAGATGATGAAACAGACTGAGGAGGAGGTGTAATCGTGCAAATGAGTAACCCTTACCTGACTCGAAGAAGTGATGCTGCCGCAATCATTTCGCGTGCAGATCCAGTGGTTTATCAGCAAAATGTCGTTCAAGGTGCAACCGAACAGCAAAAACAGGATTATGCAAAAAATGGCTTTTTGCAAGTTGATCAATTATTTAGTCAAGATGAAGTACAACATCTACTGAATGAGTTGCATCAAATGCGCCAAGATTTCGCCGTTCAACAACGCCCTGAAGCGATTATTGAGCGTGAAAGCCAAGAAGTGCGTTCGATTTTTAATGTACACCGTTTAAATGATGTATTTAAAAATCTAGTCTCTGATGAACGGGTATTAAACATTGCTCGATCATTACTGGGAAGTGATGTTTATATACATCAGTCGCGTATTAACTATAAACCGGGTTTGCATGGCAAAGAGTTTTTTTGGCACTCCGACTTTGAGACTTGGCATAGTGAAGATGGCATGCCGAGAATGCGTGCTTTAAGTTGCTCGATTTTACTAACGGATAATGATGATCACAACGGGCCACTTTTGGTGATCCCTGGTTCACATCAACACTATATTTCTTGTCAGGGTGAGACCCCTGATGAGCACTATAAAAAGTCGCTCAAAAAGCAAGAGTATGGTGTACCCGATGGTAGCCTATTGCGCTATTTGGCCGATATGGGCGGAATACATTCGTGTACAGGGTTGGCGGGTAGTGTTGTGTTCTTTGATTGCAATTTAATGCATGGTTCAAACAGTAACATTACTCCATTCCCACGCAGTAATATTTTCTTTGTCTATAATAGTATCGACAATCAATTACAGCAGCCATTAGGTGGGCTTAAACCCCGACCTGAATTTATTGCGGCGCGAGAGGATATTGTTGCGATCGAACCGAATAACTTAAGACTTTAAACGCTATCCTTATATAGATGCCAAGAAGATGATTCTTCTTGGCATTTTTCGTTTAGGGTGAAATAGTTTTGGATGAAACCAGCTTATCCAAGAAACTAAAGAACATACAAGCGAAAACCAAACTGAGGCCAACCAAACAGGTCATGCTCCAACCTCCATGATTCCATGAGAAAATTCCCAATGCAGACCCACAAGCGCCGCCAATAAAATAGGTGGTCATATAGATTGCATTGATACGTGACTTGGCATCAGGGCGTAAACGGAAAATAATGCTTTGATTACTGGTGTGAACGAGTGCTAGAGCCAATTGGATCAGCGCGAAGCCAAGAATATAACTGAATAAATAAGTCTGACCATAATAGAAGCAGATCCAACTCACAATAAATAAACCACAGCCTATCCATGTCAATTGCTGGGTATAACCTCGATCTGCATATTTACCGATATATTGTGTCGATAATGCACCAAAGATACCGACCAATCCAACCATGCCGATCAGTAGATCAGACAGGTGATGTGCAGAAGCCAAAAGTAAGGCGATGGTAGAAAACAAGATACTGACGGCTGCAAAAGCAAATCCACCCGAAAGCGCACGCAATAAGAGTCGTTTTTCTTGTTTTAGTAGTAGTGACATGGATGCAAATACTTGACCATAATTCATTTTCATCCGCATCACATACGGCAAGCGACTTTTCAGCGCATAAGCCAAAATCAGCATTAATACACCACTGACTGCATAAATCATCTTCCAGTGAAATAAATTGGAAAATAACCCCGCCAAACTGGTCGATAGTAGAATCCCAACTAACAACCCACTCATTAGGAAGCCAACCACTTCGCCTGTTTTTTCAGGTTGTACGGTCATGGTTGCCAATGGAATCAGGATTTGTGCAGCAACTGAGAATAAACCGGCTAAGATTGTTCCAAGCCATAACATTGGCAAATTCACCGAGAAAGCACTAATAAATAAGCCGACCGCACAAAAACACATGAGCAGGGGAATGAACTTAGTTTTATTGACCACATCGCCCATTGGTACAATAAAGAGTAAGCCCAAGGCATAAGAAACTTGTGCAAAAGTGACAGTGAGGGCCGCTTGACCCTCTGTCACTGCAAAATATTGCTGAATCGAATGGATCAACGGTTGACTATAATAGTTTGCACCTGCACACAAACCACATGCCACAGCCATGAACCAGAGTAGGGCTTTATTTTGACTAATATCTTGGGGAGCAGACATAATTCTCTCTATAACGGGTCTAAGCGGTATATGCAGTTGCTTCAATTTCGATTTGCATGTCTTTTAATGCTAAACATGGCACAGGGATAAGTGTGCATACTGGAAAAACATGATTTTTCCACAAATGCTGCATGATATGAGTCAATTTTTGAAGTTTCTCAGCATCGTGATCCACAACCAAAATACGTAATACCGCAATATCTTGAAGTTGCGCTTGAGCTGAAGTTAAAGCATGTTGGATATTATAAAAGACTTGTTGTACCTGTTGGTCAAAATCTTGTGACAGTTCACCATTTTTATTTTCACCGCCTTGACCTGCAATATGAATGGTACGCATATTGGGCTGTACGATACTGACATGGCTATATCCATTGGCACGTGGGTCATACAACTCATCTGGATTGATTATTTTAAATGCTTGCGTATTTGCTTTATTCATTGGAAAACACCGTTCGGAAAACTGAGTTATGTTAGTATCAAAGCTCAAGTTAACTAGAGGTCAAGCATATTTTGGAACAAGAACAATTACAGGCTTGGCTCACGATTGGTGAGCTTGCAAAACGAAGTGGTGTTAGTGTTGCAACCATCCGCTTTTATGAAGAAAAAGAACTGATATGGGGTGTTCGAACTGCGGGTAACCAACGCCGTTATCAACGTGCCATGCTGAGAAGAATTGCGATTGTTAAGGCGGCACAACAGGTGGGAATTCGTTTGCAGCAGATTAAAGAGACCTTTGCTTCTTTACCTAAACAACAAGTGGCAACTAAACGAGACTGGCAGACCATGTCTCAACAATGGCAACAGCAACTTGATCAGCAAATCATGATGTTATTGCAATTACGGCAACAACTCGATCAATGTATCGGTTGTGGTTGCCTATCTTTGGAGCAATGTCCTTTAAGAAACCCTGACGATTGTTTAGCAAAAGAGGCAATGGGTGCTCATTTTCAGGAAATTTTATTTTTACTCAGCCAAAAAAATGATGGGATAGATTAGTTTGCTTAATAATTGCACCAATATTGTGCAATATGCTAAATTTTACTGCTAAAAATTAAACAAATATCACTTGAGAAAATGCCAAGCTGGGTTTTTACATTTCTTTTTTAATAATGTTTATTATTTAAACAGCATTTCTGTTCTAGGTGGGTTGAAATTTCGATTCAGTCAATCACGGTGAATTCATGTGAGCAAGTCAATTGATAAAAGTAGCCGAAAAAAACAATAAAAGTTCAAATAAGCCAATCCACCAAACTCATCGCATGCTTATGATGCCGATTCAAGCAGTCAATCTATAGAAGCCTAACTTGAGTGCCGTTGATATGTAACGCATTTGAACGAGGTTTATCAATGGTGAAAACTGTGATGTAGATTTATTTGAATAAATATCGCTTTGCTATTCAATCACTCATACGATACAAAGGGTAGAAAGGAGCGTATTTATGTGGATGAGAGTGTCATTTCATCTTTAACAGTATAGAAAAGTAGGTTTGCATTATAAAAATCAAACATACTGATCATACAAGTTTTAAACATTAATATGAATCATCAGTTCAAAATATAGGTATTTATTAAATAAATATTGGGTGGAATTTTAAAAAAGTTCCATTAAAATCCTAAGTCTCTACAAAGAATACTCCTGGGGGAAACATTGCGATTCGCGATGTTTACTTAAGAAAAACTAGCTTGAGGAACGCTCATGCAGATCGGAATCCCAACCGAAACTGTCGTCGGTGAAAGTCGTGTTGCTGCAACACCAGAGACAGTGAAGAAGTTGATTAACGCAGGTCATAGCGTTGTTATTGAACGTGGCGCTGGTGTTAAAGCTGCGTATATTGACAGTGCTTATGAACAAGTTGGCGCAGCCATTACGGATGATGCATATACAGGTAGCCAAATTATTTTGAAAGTACGTGCCCCAAGTGGTAACGAAATTCAAAAACTTGCGGCGAATACGGCTGTTATTGCAATGTTTGACCCTTACCGAAATTCAGAATTAGATCAATTTGCTGCTCAGCAAGTGTCTGCTTTTGCTTTAGAGTTACTTCCACGTACACTTTCACGTGCACAAAACATGGATGTACTTTCTTCTCAAGCAAACTTGGCAGGTTATAAATCTGTATTGTTGGCTGCGGCTGAATATCAACGTATGTTCCCGATGTTAATGACGGCTGCGGGTACTGTAAAACCTGCGCGTGTTGTGATCATGGGTGTTGGTGTTGCTGGTCTTCAAGCGATTGCGACTGCAAAACGTTTGGGTGCAATCGTTGAAGCGACTGATTTACGTCCAACCGCTAAAGAGCAAGTTGAGTCTTTAGGTGGTAAATGGTTAGACGTACCGATGTCTGATGAAGAAAAGCAAAAAGCTGCCGACGCTGCCAAGAATGGTTATGGTTGGATGCCGGGTGAGCAATACATTCAAGATCAAGCTGCGATTGTGGATAAAGCGGTATCAAATGCAGATATCGTGATCACAACTGCTTTGCTTCCTGGTCGTAATGCGCCGCGTTTAATTAAAGCTGAAACCGTTGCCAAAATGAAACCGGGTTCTGTCATTTTAGATATGGCAGTTGAAACGGGTGGTAACGTTGAAGGTTCTAAAGAAGGCGAAACAGTAACAACTGACAATGGCGTGAAAATTTTGGGCATCCCAAATATTCCGGGCACAGTTGCAACTGAAGCATCTGCATTGTATGCACGTAACGTATTTAACTTCCTTGAGACATTGTTTGACAAAGACAAAGCCTTTGCGATCAATCAAGAAGATGAAATCCAAAAAGCGTTACTCGTGACACATGGCGGTCAAGTACTGCTCAAGCGTGGTTAAGGAGAGTTCTCATGGTTGAAACGATTACAATTTTCGTCCTTGCCATCTTCGTAGGTTATTACGTTGTTTGGGGTGTAACGCCAGCGTTACATACGCCATTGATGGCTGTAACAAACGCATTGTCTTCAATTATTGTTGTTGGTGCAATGATTCAAACCGTCGGTTTGCCATTTATTGGGATTGAGGGTTCGGTTTATTTTGAGACCATTAACCCGATTAGCATTTTAGGTGCAATCGCTGTGTTCCTTGCAAGTATTAACATTTTCGGTGGTTTCGCTGTAACGGCGCGCATGCTTGAAATGTTCAAACCTAAGCAAAAGAAAAAAGAGGGCGTGTGATGGAATTTATTCGAGACTATGCGGATTGGTTCTACCTGATTGGTGCTGTCCTCTTTATCTTAACTTTACGTGGTTTGTCAGGTCCTAAGACAGCGATTGCGGGTAGCCGTTACGGTATGATTGCGATGGCAATCGCGGTTGCAACGACATTCTTTGTGGCTGAAGGTCCAGTGGTTTGGATGATCGGTTTGGCAATGGTTGCTGGTGCAGCGATCGGGATTACCAAAGCGCGCGCAGTACCAATGACGCAAATGCCTGAAATGGTTGCATTGATGCACTCATTGGTCGGTTTAGCAGCAGTATTGATTGCGATTGCGACTGTATTAAAAGCGGCTCATTTTAGCCAGTTTGATGCAGCACAATTGACTTCTGTGAATGAAGCGATGTTGGCTGAAGGCTATACAGCATTCACTGGCTTTAGCAGTACCTATCGTTTTGAATTGTTTGTGGGTTGTTTTATTGGTGCGATTACCTTTACAGCATCTGTATTTGCTTATGGCAAACTTGCAGCAAAGAAATGGGCGAAAACCATTTCAGGTGCATGGGTAAAACCACTACAAGCTTTGTTGTTTATCACAATGTTAGTTTTCGGTGGTGTGTACTTCGCTACAG
This sequence comes from Acinetobacter sp. 2JN-4, assembly GCF_003687745.1. Lineage (NCBI taxonomy): Bacteria > Pseudomonadati > Pseudomonadota > Gammaproteobacteria > Moraxellales > Moraxellaceae > Acinetobacter > Acinetobacter sp. 2JN-4. The sequence continues at coordinate 88,707 of NZ_RDNY01000010.1, forward strand.
ATAGCTTGACTGCATTTTACATTATGACTGCATTTGCTTTGGCATTTGGTTGGATGTGGATTGCACCAGTCGGCGGTGGTGATATGCCAGTTGTGGTATCGTTACTGAACTCATTCTCTGGTTGGGCGGCAGCAGGTATTGGTTTCACACTTGAAAACAATATGTTGATCGTTGCAGGTTCACTTGTTGGTTCTTCTGGTGCGATTCTTTCTTACATCATGTGTAAGGCGATGAACCGTTCTATCATCAATGTATTATTTGGTGGTGCAATGGGTGGCGCAGCAGTTGCAGTTGACAAAGGTGAGCAAGTACAACGTAACTATCGTTCTGGTTCTGCTGATGATGCTGGCTTCTTGATGTCAAATGCGGATAGCGTTGTGATCGTACCGGGTTATGGTATGGCGCAAGGTCGTGCACAAAATGCAGTTAAAGAATTGTGTGAAATCTTAAAAGAACAAGGTGTAAAAGTTCGTTTTGCGATTCACCCAGTTGCTGGTCGTATGCCTGGTCACATGAACGTATTGTTAGCTGAAGCTGATGTTGCGTATGAAGACATCTTAGAGATGGATGAGATTAACTCAGACTTCCCTGCAACTGATGTTGTTCTTGTTATCGGTGCAAATGACGTGGTTAACCCTGCGGCGAAAGATGATCCGACATCACCGATTTACGGTATGCCGATTCTTGAAGCACACAAAGCTCGTACGATTATGGTGATCAAGCGTTCTATGGCAACAGGTTATGCTGGTCTAGATAACGACTTGTTCTACAATGAAAAAACCATGATGGTCTTTGGTGATGCGAAGAAAGTGGTTGAAGACATGACTAAAGCAATCAATGGTGGTGGTCACTAATCTGACCTAAATCAAGATTGTAAAAGCCACCTTCGGGTGGCTTTTTTATTGCTGTTTTTTGATTAAAGATACTTTTCTACAAGGCTCATCGATTGCGCATACAGGTCACGGGCAAGTTGCTGGTTTTTAGCATGAGGTGAACGCCAATCTGGCATGTGTGCACTGACATAGTCTCCATTGCAGTTTTCCCATTCATCGCCTATCGCCATTTGAGTAATGAGTTTGGCTGGAACAGAAGTGGGTACTAAACCAATTTTCATTACTTCATAAATGGGTTTCGGCAAATCGCGATAAATGTCAGAAGCGACACCACCTGGATGTAGGGCGTTGTTGCTAATGGTACTACCTGCCATCTGCTCGGCTAATGCATTACTGAATAATAAGTTGGCAAGTTTAGACTGACCATAATAGAACAATGGGTTATAGAAACCCTCGGCACGAAATTTATTAGGTTTGATTGATCCAGCCCAATGCGCAATTGAAGCGAGATGGATAATCCGAGCTTTGGGTGCTTGCTGTAAAACTGGAATAAGTTTGTGCGTCAGCAGAAAATGACCAAGATAATTGACACCAAATTGTTGCTCAAAACCATTTTGTGTTAATTGTTTGGTCTTTGAAAATAGTCCAGCGTTGTTAATTAGAACATCCAGACTGCCATAGCGATTGGCAATTTCGTCTGCTGCTTTACGTGTATTTTCGAGGCTATTTAAATCAAGTGATACTAAGTCGACTTGACCTTGATCCAGTGCACGGAGTTTGTCTTGTGCAGCTTGGGCTTTTTGCGGGTTGCGACAGGCTAAGATAACATGCTGTCCTTGCTTAACTAATTGTTCAGCGGTGGAAAAACCAATACCCGTATTTGCACCAGTAATCAGAATCTTCACTTTGTTTACTCCAGTTATGACTTTTTATAGATTGAGTGTTTAAGCATTTTTATAATACGTTAAATTTGACAATTTAGCATGTCAGTTTTAAAGCGAGAAGAGGCAATTTTCTTTTGATGTGAATAAATTTATGTAGGATTGATTTCCGCTTGGGTGGTGCGAAGTTAGTCGTTGAAAATTTGAGAAGGCTACCTTAGATAATTTTTTGTTTTAATTAGATACTAAGGGTGATAGTGTTCTACGGACATATTTAAATTATTTTAAGAGGTTCGGGTGATCAAAAGAACAATATTTTTCGTGATCTCATTTATCTATTTTTCTTTTTCTTCTATTGTCTTAGCAGAGCCTCTTGAAGAGGCCAGTGAAAAATATGCAAATTGTTTAATACAAAAAGTTGAGCCCCAGATAAAAATGAATAAGGATGAAAATGCTATTGTTGAATATACTTTTTATGAGTGTAGACAAGAAGAGCAGCAATTGATGGACACGTTTGATATAAAGAACTTGGCGGGTGAAAACTATAAAGATCTAAGTAAAGAGCAACTAAAGTTAATTGATGAGCTGAAAAGGGCGGAAGTAGAAAAAATGAGGAAAAATATGTCCGGGATAATGCTTGAAGTTATTCGAGAGGGAAGAAAAGACACGATTGAGCAATAAAATGTGTAGATATAAAATGAAAATCTGACCTTTAAAAATTAAAAAAGCGATCTATAGAAGATCGCTTTTTTACTTAAAATATTTACGCGACAGACTCAGGAGCGCGCCATAAACTTTCAAGGTCATAGAATTTACGAGCAGTAGGCAACATGACGTGTACAACGACGAAACCTAGATCAATTAAGATCCATTCAGCGTCTCGTTCACCTTCGACACCGATTGGGCGAAAACCTGCTTTACGTGCTTCATCAGCAACATTGTCCGCGAGGGCTTTAACATGACGGGTTGAAGTGCCGCTGGCAATTACAATTGCATCAGCAACATTGCTAATAGAACTGACATCTAGTTCTAGAATATCTTTGGCTTTTACATCAGTAAGGGCTTCATGTACGACTTTTAAACAAGCCTGTACATCGGTGCTTGAAGTTTTGATTTTTAGGTCGTGAGAATTAGAAGCGCTGGGCGATGGTTCTAAATTCATGGGGCGTATATTTTCCTGACAATTGCTCATTGTCAAATATACCGTTTTTAACAAAAAAATTCAAATTTTAGCCGTAACAGATTATGTGTTCACATCATTGGAAAAATATTTCTTTTTCCATGCAAATGATTGATCTGAATGTGTTTCTGGTCTGTATTCGGCGGCAATTAAACCTTGATAATCACTTTGTAACAACCAGTCAAAGATTTGTTTATAGGGAATATTTCCAGTGTCAGGCTCATGGCGGCTCGGACAATCAGCAAATTGTATATGCCCAATATGATGAAGATTCTCTTGTAAACCCGCTAAAACATCTTCACCCATCATTGCCATGTGATAGCAATCATATTGCATTTTAAGTGCAGGATGATTCACTGCTTCAAGCATTTCTTGCGCTTGGGCAATATTCTGTATTAAAAAACGGGGCATATCTGTGCCATTGATCATTTCAAAAACAGGCTCAATATCATGCTCCGTGAGCATATGACATGCGAGCTTCAGATTGCTTGCCAGTGTGTTTAAGCAAGGCAATAAATCGGCATCTAAGGGTTGTTTGCCTGCGAGTATGTTTATGCGAGGAACATTCAATGCATTGGCATAGCTGATCGCAAGTTCAAGTGCTTGATAAAATGTCGTTTCTAATCCGGGAACACCTGCCAATCCATTACCACCTTGCATCAGGTCTCCAGCAGGGGCATTAATAAGACATAAAGAGAGGTTGTATTGGTCAAGTTGGGTTTTGATATCAAAAATTTCTAATTCATAGGGAAATTGAATTTCTATATGCTGAAAACCATGTGCATGTGCCAAAGCAAAACGTTCGATTAAAGGCACTTCAGTAAAAATCATCGATAAGTTGACTGCAAGATGGCTCATATTAACCTCCATGACGCGTTAATTATTGTTCTATATGTTGAATGATAGTAGCTAAATCATTCTCAGCAAAGCCATTTTGTTGGTGCGCTTGTAACTGTAGTAGGGCTTTTTGTGCAACAGGTATCTCTAGGTTAAAGCTTTGTGCGAGTTGTAACGCATTGTTTAAATCTTTGGAAAGGGTTTGGACTTTCCACTGCACTGGTTCAAAGGTATGAGTCGCCATACGGGGAGCAAGTATTTGTAGGGGTTTAGAATCAGCAAAACCGTCTGCAAGTGCAGGAGCGAGTAAAGTCGTATCCACACCAGCTTGGTCGGCCAGTGCAACAGCTTCAGCAATCAAGGTGCTATTGGCTGCAACAATCAGTTGATTGCAAATCTTTGTTGCTTGTCCTGTTCCTGAATCGCCCATACGGGTTACGCGTTGCGATAGGACTTGATAGATTGGAGTCAGTTGTTCGATGGTCTTGGCACTTCCACCCGCAAAGATGACCAATGTGCCCTGTTCAGCGCCCATCGTTCCACCCGAAACAGGGGAGTCGATCCATGTGACTTGTTGTTGTTGAGCAGATCGAGCTAATTCTTGGGTTACTGCTACCGATAGACTTGAGAAATCAACGATAATTTGTTGTGGTTGTAGGTAAGGCTGAATTTGCATAAAAACACTTTGAACTGCTTTGTCATCCGCCAAACAGGTCAAAATCACGGGGTAATCTGCAATCTGATCAAGTTCTAAAACGGTTGCACCTTGTTGAATCAGTGCCTCACAAGCATGTGGGCTGCGGTTCCAAACAGCAACTGAGTAGCCTGCTTGAAGGAGTCGGGCAGTCATGCGTGTACCCATTAAACCCATACCTAAGAAAGCAATTGGTGTTTGTTGATCGATTTGCATATAAAAACTCAATAACCTCATTATTTTTGATTTAAGATTTTTCACTGAAATATGATATCTGGAGACGCTATTTGTAGCTTATCTCTATATTAAGCTTTAAATAGTCGCTTAAATTGTGCGAAATCAAATTATTTTTGTGTAGGCGTTAGCCTTACTTTTGACTGGGCAAAAGTAACAAAACCCCCCTCTGTTGAGCTGACTGCACATCCTGAGCAATTTCAAAGCAACGCTTTGAGGCAGCGCAAGGCAGCTCAACGGCGGCATCCATGCTGCCCCACGATAGTGAGTTATGGGGCAAACTGTATATTGAATTTAGCTTATTTGTACTGACGCGGTAAGAACTCAACTTCAGGGTTCTTATCTTTCTTACGTGCAAGTGCGCTGTTTTTACCTAAAATCAGTTTAAGCTGCCACAGCTTTTCTAAACGTAGTGCTTTTTCTGGTTGATGTTGCATTGCATCTAATACGCGTTTGGCAGCCATCAATGCATCAGGTGAACGTTGTAGCATCTCTTGAGCAATGAGATTTGCCTTTGTTAACGGATCAGCGTCCAAATGCGTGACCAAGCCGATTTCTTTGGCATATTGCGCATCAAAAATACGTGCTGTCAGAGTCAATTCTTTGGCTAAATCAACGCCGATTAAACCCTTTAAAGAACGGGTTAAGCCCATATCAGGCACAAGCCCCCAACGACTTTCCATAATCGACATTTGTGTATTAGGTGTGGCAATACGAATGTCGGCAGCGAGTGCAAGTTGCATACCTGCGCCGAAACAATAGCCTTCAATTGCCGCGATGACTGGAATCGGTAGGTTTTGCCAAATTAAGAACGCTTTTTGAAAGAGGCTTTGTCCCGGTTTGATCAGTTCCCATGCCGCAAATACAGTATTTTTAGGATTATTTAGATCAGAAAGATCAATACCAGCACTGAAGACTTGTGCTTCTCCTGTTAAAATGACACAGCGAATAGAACGATCTTTTTCAATTTTTTTGGCAGTTGCGACAAGTTCCTTTAACAACGCAAAACTCATTGCATTGCGTTTATCTGGACGGTTGAGGTAAACCGTTGCAATTCCATTGTTCTTTTCAACGCGTAAAACGGCCATCTGTCATACTCTTATTGTGTTTGATGATCGGCAGCATAGCATGAGTTTTTAAGATGAAACATGACACAACAGTCACCTTAACCGTCATTTAAATTAAGGATTAAATTTGCTGATTGTCTAACTTGTTCAATTGCAAAGTTGAGCTCATTAAAACGATGATTGGTTTCTCGAGTAAAACTTTCATCTGCTTTGCGACGCTCTTTACGCAGTGTCGAAACAAATTGTTCAAATTCACCTGCCACCCGTTGTAAGGTTGGTGTACCGACATAGCGCGTAGCACCATATAGACGGTGCAACACGTGTTCAAGTTGTGGGAAATCTTCCACCTCTATCAGTTGTTGCATTTCTGTCAATTCGGTATCAAAACTATCGACTAACATACGCAATAAGTCTTGAGCTAAATCTTCTTTATTGGCAGCCAGTTGAATGCTTTGTTGCCAATTTAGAATTTGCGGATCAATTGATTCTACAGGGCGTTTGGTTTCACTATTTACAGGTTGAGAGCTAAAATTATTCTTGGTCCACTGCGTCAAGATTTGAATGATTTGCTCCATTTGAATCGGCTTGGTGACATAGTCATTCATACCAACTTTGAGGAGTTTTTGTTTTTCATCTGCCAGCGCATGTGCAGTCAGTGCAATGATCGGCAGTTGCATACCTGAATCTAAAGTTGACTCTAATGAGCGAATCGCACGAGTGGTATCAATGCCTGACATCACAGGCATTTGGATATCCATAAAGACCAGATCGAAAGGTGGCGATTTTTGTTCTATACGCTCTTGGATGATATCAATGGCTTTCTGCCCGCTCAATGCTTTGGTAGTGGTGACATTAAGCTCACCTAATAGTGCTTCAAGTACGATCAAGTTTGGTAAATGGTCATCTACAGCTAAAATGTGTAAGCCTTGACCATTAAAATCTTCTGGTTCTTGCTCAAAAATAGGTTGATTGCCTAACAGTTGAATCAGTTCACGACGGCTGAGTGGTTGGTAAATTGGTCGAGCACGATACTCATTCAACATGGTTGGATCGAGACTCATCTGATAGCCGTAAACAGCGAGATTGCCATGATAGCGTTGACGAATTTCTTTGAGTAACGCTTCGGTATCACCACTGTGATCGACGATCAGCCAAGTATTTTCTTGCTGATTTAGGTGATTGAGTCGACTAAATAAATCTAAAATCGACTGCGTTTCGATATGATCAACATGATAATTTTCGAGATATAAACGAAGTACACTGGCTGTCGCAGGGTGTGCAAGATAAGACACCACTTGTAAATGGTCAAATCGAGGATGTTCGATTATGGCATCTTGTTCCTCTACTTTAAATGAAGCGGTAAACCAGAATGTTGAGCCTTTTTCAGTCGGTGCGCGTTCTTGGTTGTCTTCAAAGCCGATTTGTCCTCGCATCAAATGCACCAGTTGTTTGGAGATGGCTAAGCCTAGTCCTGTACCGCCAAATTGACGTGTGACCGACGCATCGCCTTGCGAGAAGGACTCAAACAATCTCTTGCGATCTGTGCCGCTTAAACCAATCCCACTGTCCTGCACGCTAAAATGTAATAGACACTGTCCAATCTCATCATCTTCCATACGCACACGAACGATGATTTCACCATCAGGTGTGAATTTAATCGCATTAGAAATGAGGTTGGTTAGGATCTGCTTAAAGCGTAAGGCATCACCGACTACATGCTGTGGGATATTATCCGCATAATAAAATGCCATATTAATATGTTTTTGTGCGGCCAAGGGAGACAGCATATCCATCACATCAAAGATGGCTTCTTCTAGGTCAAAGGGTGCAGTTTCAAGCTCTAATTTTCCAGCGTCAATTTTAGAAAAATCAAGAACGTCGTTGATGAGCGCTAGAAGGTGTGCCGATGATTTGCGAATGGTTTGTAGGTATAAATTCTGTTCGTTGCTTAAGTTCTGCTGACGTAGCAACAAGTGAATAAAGCCATCAATACTATTCAGTGGTGTTCTTAACTCGTGGCTGATATTGGCGAGAAAGACTGATTTCGATTGATTCGATGAAATAGCTTGGTCACGTGCCTGACGATAGGTAATGTTTTGAACTTCTAAAGTGTCCAGTGTTCGGCGTAAGTCTTCTTCAGTTTGTTCGGTATGTTCTTTTAATTCTAAGAAACTGAAGTGTAAGCGTTTGACCACATTAGCAATGTCTCGTTGGAGTAATCGCAGTTCGCCTGTACTGTTGACCACAATATGCTGATCCAGTGTATCGGCATTGAGGCGTTGCATTTGCATACGGATCTCGTATAACGGTGCCAGCCAACGACGAGAAAAAACATTTAAGCAAAACAATAAAATTAAGAGTGTTAACAGTCCTGTCGCAACCAATGATAATAAAATCTTGTAGCGAGCGAGTTCGAGTGAGTGATTATTTAACTCAATCATTAACCACACTGAATTGGGGTTGCTGTTATCCAGTCTTACACCATAAATATTATTATCATTATGTGGAATAGGACCAAAAAAATGACTGTTTTTGGGGAAGTTTGGCCAGAAGCGATTATTCTGATAACCAACGGTTAAGTAAGTTTGTCCTTTATTGTCAATCAACACTGCGCGTTGTAAGTTTTTTTCATCAAACATTTTCTGCATCAGGTTTTGAGCACGATCGTATTGATCTGGATGTTCTTGTATCAGATGAAATAACTCAGTTGAGGTCTGATGGTAACGTGCCAAAATGGCGGAAGCTTCCGCATTTTGTTGTTGTTTGGCGGCATTGGTTGTTTCTGATAAAACCCAGATGATTCCCACGGCTGTCAAAATGGCGATCGGCACGAAAATGAGTGCAATCAGTTGTCCGTACGCATGATTGAGCCGTAAACGTTTAGAGATGGCTTTATTGAAATTTGACATAGTTGGGGCAGATTTATCATTCTGCAAAATATCTTAGCACGCTTTACATCGCGTGAGCGTTTAGCGGTCAATAAAAAGCAGCGTGAAAAGGTGCAGTTTCTCTGTTTTTTTCATACAATAGTCGCCACATTGATATCGGTGTCGATCATGACGAACATGCAAACTGATTTTTTAGCAAATGAATTTTTACTCGACGACTATTTGCTAGATCGTTATGTTGGTAAAACTCCTTTAGTGCGTTTACAGCGGTTAGCAAGTCATACTCAGGCCACGGTATTAGCCAAATTAGAAGGCAATAACCCTGCAGGATCAGTCAAAGATCGTCCTGCATACAATATGATTATCCAAGCCGAAAAGCGCGGACAAATCCAGCCAGGTGATACTTTAATTGAAGCAACCAGTGGAAATACTGGGATTGCGTTAGCGATGGTCGCAGCCATGCGTGGCTATAATATGAAGCTGATCATGCCGAACAACATGAGTCAAGAACGAAAAGATGCCATGTCAGCGTATGGGGCTGAGTTAATTGAAGTGACACAGCAACAAGGCATGGAAGGCGCACGTGACTTAGCACTGCAAATGCAAGCACAGGGTCAAGGCTTTGTACTCAATCAGTTTGGCAATCCTGACAATGTAGAAGCGCACTATCTCACCACAGGCCCTGAAATTTGGACGCGAACTGCTGGAAAAATCACGCATTTTGTCAGTTCAATGGGTACGACGGGCACGATTATGGGTGTCTCAAAATATTTAAAAGAACAAAATCCAGAGATTCAAATTATTGGTCTACAACCTTCAGATGGATCGAGTATTGCGGGTATTCGCCGTTGGCCGCAAGAATATTTACCCACTATTTACGATGCTAGTCGTGTCGATCGTATTATGGATATTCCGCAGATTGAAGCGGAAAGAACCATGCGTAAACTTGCTCGTAAGGAAGGAATTAGCGCAGGTACATCTTCGGGCGGTGCTGTTTGGGCTTCGCTCAAAATCGCAGAAGAAAATCCAGACGCCGTGATTGTTTGTATTATCTGCGACCGAGGTGATCGTTACTTGTCGACTGGATTGTTTTCAGTGCAAGATGAAGACCAAGCCTAACTGAACTGTATTGAATGATGAGCTTACGTTTTCCGATTTTAGTTTTTGATATTGAAACACTGACTGATTTAAAAGCTGGTGCTCATCTGTATCACCTTGATATGCCTGAAGCCGACGTGGAGCAGGCACTGACCAAGATTCGCCGTCAAGAGTCTGGTATGGACTTTCAGCGTTTGCCTTTACATGAAATCGTGTGTATCTCAGGTTTATGGATTGATGAAAAAGGTTTTAGACTGTTTTCATTTAGTCGGGAACAGAACTCTGAAGCGGAAATGTTAACTAAGTTTTTATCTATTTTTGATAAGAAACAGCCAACTTTGGTCAGTTGGAATGGTTCACAGTTTGATTTGCCGGTGATTTTATTCCGTGCCATGTACCACGGACTTACGGCACCGAGTTTATTTGATCAAGGTGAAATTGATAACCAAAAACGCTTTAATAATTACCAGAACCGTTACCATCATCGTCATGTTGATTTGATGGATGTCATGGCCATGTTTAATGGTCGTAATTTCCAAAAACTGGATGATATTGCGTGTCTTCTTGGTTTTCCTGGAAAGCGTGGCGAGTCTGGCTATCATGTGCCTGAGTATGTTCGTACTGAGCAGTGGTTAAAACTGACCAGTTATTGTGAAGGCGATGTTTTAAATACGTGGTTGGTGTATTTACGTTGGTTGCTGTTAAAAGGGCAGCTAAATCAACAAGATCATCAACAGATGATTCAGTCAACAGTTGAATATTTACAAACGCAAACGCAACAATCAGATTTTTTACAGGTATGGCAGCGAACATCGCAATATACTGTATTCACCGCACACACTTTTGCGCCCCAAAATTAGGTTCATCTTTTGAAACATAAAGCGAAACAGCGTCCAGCCCAAAATCCCATTTATACCTTTCAAGTCGAAGCTTTTTCGCATGAGGGGCGAGGGATTGCGCATTATGGAACGCATGCAGACCATCCGAAAGAAAAGCAGGGTAAAAAAGTTTTTATTCGTAATGCTTTGGTCGGTGAGACTGTTCAGGCAAGAATTACCCATCAGACCACTCGTTTAGAAGAAGCTGAAATGCTGACGCTTGAGAGTGAGGCTGCTGAACAGAGAATAGAGCCGATTTGTCCGCATTATGGCGTGTGTGGTGGCTGTAGCTTACAACATATCCATCCTGATGAGCAGATTCGACTGAAGCAAAATGTGTTGCAGTCTCATCTACAGCACTTTGCGGGTTTACAGCCTGAACAGTGGCTCGATCCAATTCGTTCGGTTAAAGTGGACTATCGACGTCGCGCTAGGATTGGTGTTCGCTATATCGCAAGACAAGACCGCTTAGTGATGGGCTTTCGAGAGCATCATAGTAATCATTTAACTGCGATTCAACAGTGTAAAGTCTTGGAACAAAGCTTATCGGAAACACTACCTGAGCTAAGAGCGCTACTTGAAAACTTAGCGGGTAAAGCACAGATTGGTCATATTGAGTTGGCGATGGGAGATACTGAGGTCGCATTACTAATTCGTCACTTAGATGAATTAAATGTGTCGGATGTCAACCAATTACGTCAATTTGCGTTAGACAAGCAATGGCAGTTGTATTTGCAACCTAAAGGTGCGGATAGTGTACATCGCGTGGATGATCCGCGAGCCCCGATGCGTTTGCATTACCAATTAGATGATTTTGATGTCAACTTTGCATTTTCGCCACTGGATTTTACACAAGTAAATGGCGCTATAAATGCTAAAATGGTTCAATTGGCATGTGAATTGCTAGAATTACAACAAGGGGAAAGGGTACTTGATCTATTCTGTGGGTTAGGTAACTTCTCTCTGCCTTTAGCACGTTGTGTTGGTGAGTCGGGTCAAGTGGTCGGTGTGGAAGCAAGTGATGAAATGGTACAACGGGCCACAGAGAATGCAAAAGCAAACGATTTGGCTCATGCTGTGTTTTTTTCACAAGATTTAACAAAAGACTTTTCGCATCATTCTTGGGCAAAACAAGGATTTGATGCATTATTGATTGATCCACCTAGATCGGGTGCATTTGAGGTAATGCAATATGTACCGAACTTTGGAGCAAAAAGAATCGTTTATGTTTCATGTAATCCTTCAACACTGGCAAGGGATGCGGGTGTATTGGCGCAATATGGTTATCGGCTTAGGAAAGCCGCAGTGATGGATATGTTTACCCACACTGAACATGTTGAATCTATTGCCTTATTTGAAAAAAATCAGTTTGATAAAATCTAAGAGATAAACGATTAGAAAATGAGTTATATATCCAGAGGAGAATGGTATGGTCACAGTACGTGAACAGTTACCTGGGCGATTCCAAGAATTGTCTGAGGAAGCGACTGTAGAACATGCCGCTGAAGCGCAAAGTAGTCTAGTTTCTTGGCTAGATCGAGTGTGCGATATCTTGGATAGGGATGAGCTGAAACAACTACAAAAAGTTGCAGAGCTTACCTTAGCAAAAGAGTTAGAAACTACGGTTAATCATCATACCAACACCTTTAGCACTGGGATTGGTATGGCAGATATTCTAGCGCATTTACATGTAGATGAAGATACGTTGTCAGCGGCAGTATTATATCGCAGTGTACGTGAAGGATTGATCACTCTAGAAGATATTCAGCGTGAGTTTGGCGAGCAAGTATTGGCTCTCGTCAAAGGTACACTTGCGATGGGTAAACTGTCTGAGTTGATTGAAAAAAATAAGCGCCTAGAAGATCATTTTAATAATAACCAGCGTGAACATTTAAACGGCATATACAAGATGCTCATCTCAGTGACAGAAGATGTGCGTGTTGTATTAATCAAATTGGCAGAACGTACTTATGCATTGCGTGAGTTAGCAACTGCAAGTAAAGAGCGTCAAGAACGTGTCGCTCGTGAAATCTTAACCATTTACTCTCCGTTGGCACATCGTTTAGGGATTGCACAACTTAAATGGGAGTTGGAAGACCTTGCCTTTCGTTATTTAGCGCCTGAACGTTATAAAGAAATTGCGTCGTTACTAAATGAAAAACGTTTGGAGCGAGAGCAGTATATTCAATTTGTGATTGACAAGCTTAAGACTGAATTGGCTGTATATGATATTGATGCTGAAATTACAGGGCGAGTGAAGCACATTTATTCGATTTATCGAAAAATGAAAAGCAAGAATCTCAGCTTCGATCAGCTCTATGATATTCGCGCAGTGCGTGTATTGTTGAAAAGCGTACCCGATTGTTACCATGCCTTGGGGATCGTGCATCAGTTATGGCGACATATTCCTAATCAGTTTGATGACTATGTTACCAATCCGAAAGCCAATGGTTATCGCTCTTTGCATACGGCAGTCATTGCAGAGAATAAATCACTAGAAGTGCAAATTCGTACTTTTGAGATGCATGAAGAAGCTGAACTCGGGGTCTGCTCGCACTTTAATTATAAAGAAGGTGCAAAAAATACCGATCACTCCTTTAATGATCGTTTACATTCCTTGCGTGCAGTACTTGAGCATTATCAGGAACGTACTGAAACTACACCACATGGCGAAGATGATGAGTCAAATGGTATAGATCAGATTCAAGATTTTGAGAATTTTGAAAAGATTTATGTGTTTAGTCGTGATGGTGATATTAAAGAGTTAGCGCGTGGTTCAACGGTTCTCGACTTTGCATACCATGTGCATACCGAGGTGGGGAACAAATGCTATGCCGCACGGGTAAATCAGCGGTATGTGCCATTAACCTATACCTTAAAAACAGGTGAACAGGTTGAGATCTTAACCAAAAAAGATCGGGAACCAAACCGTGATTGGCTAGTAAATTCCTTAGGTTATATCAAAACTTCACGAGCACGAGACAAGCTACGCCACTGGTTTAGGCAACAAGATCGTAGTAAGAATATTGAAGTGGGTCGAGAGCTGTTGAATAAGGAGCTCGCGCGGCTGGCTATTCACCCGAAAAGTATTGATTTAAAGGATTATTCATCTCATTTTAATCTAAAATCTGGTGATGATATTTTAGTGGCATTGGTCAGTGGGGACATTAGTCTGCATGCGCTGATTAACCAAGTGAATCGTCAGATGCATTTGGATCAAGATGAGCCTGAGTTGGTGTTGAAGCCAGCATTGAATCCGCGTGCCAGCCATACTTTATCTGCACATGGGATCTTGATTGATGGTTTGGATAATGTGGAGTTACATATTGCGCAATGCTGTCAGCCTGTACATGGTGAGTCGATTGGCGGCTACATCACTTTAAATCGTGGTGTGAGCATTCATAAGGTCGCTTGTACGGATTATATACGGATGACAGGACTAGAACCTGAACGTGTAGTAGAAGCGGATTGGGAAATGCAACCAACCCGTGGTCAGAGTGTGCAGATCGTGGTTGAGGCTTATGATCGTCGTGGTTTGCTTAAAGATTTAACCCAAGTGATTTTTTCTGATCAAATCAATATTCGTCAGGTCAATACCATTTCTGAATCCGATGGTATTGCCAATATGAAGTTGCTGATTGAAGTTAAAGGTTTAGCACAACTCTCTCGTTTATTGGCTCGCTTAGAGCAACAACCGGGGATTATTAGTGCAAGACGTTTGGTTCAAGGCAGTTAAATATTGTTGAATCATAATAAAACCCGCTTAGGCGGGTTTTATTATATCTATGATCAATAAATATGAATTTTCATATAAATCTGAACATAATATTTATATTAGATTTTGCATTTTTTGCTTTTTTGATAAGTGGCAATATTATCAATATTGGTTTGAGCTTTAACTTTAACTGCTTCTTGAACAGAAAGATTGTTCACATCAGAAGTATCGTCTTCACCTGCAATATTATTTGCAATTTGACTTGCTTTCGCTGTTTTCTCAGAGTTACCGCCAAATGCAGCTAATGCACCACCTGCAACGCCAGCCCATTTGCTAATTGCTTTACCCGGTGCTTGAGCGTTGGCATTAATGTTGGCAATATTTTTTTCTGCGGCAGCGAGTTCACGTTTTGCGTTGGCTTGCTCAACAGAAAGCGTTGGGCAGTCCATCGCTCTTAATTCAGTTGTAGAGAAAGGTTTACCCTCGGTTGCTGCAAAAGTAGAAAAAGAAAGGGTTGCAGCAGCAGTTAAAACTAATAATTTTTTCATATTATAAACACTTTAAAAGGTTTTCGGTTAAATGACCAAGATATGTTTGGCGGGTGGATTCTATTTAATTTATTTTTAAATGTCACGATTTTTTAATACTTTTTTTAAAGAATTGTCTGTCTACATTATTATTTAACTTCATTATAGTTATATTGATTGTATTTTTAATAAAGAGTTTTTATTTTATATTATTGATTTTTATAATTTATTTTATTGTTTGTTTGTGGTTGGTTGATATATTTTATATTCCTTGAAATTGTGCATTTTTTCTCTTTTTGATCGAATTTTATTTAAAAATTGGATTTTATGTGAAATTTCAACTAAACATGGGTGGAGTTTTGAAAATCATCCACCTTATATTTTATTTGAAGATAATGTTGCGATTAAAATGATTTGTTTTGCCTAGATAATAATAAATTGCTGAGCCGATTTAAAAATTGTGGACTAATACTAGATAATTGATACATGAGTTTTGATTTCATTCCTACCGGAGTATGTGTTGGGAGGAGGAGATGGTTTTTTTGTAGTGCTAAATTAAATACCTGTTTAGCTACATCGGTTGGAGTTAAATCAACGCCGATATTCTGAATACTTGCTGCATCCATATTTTTAATCATATCGGTTTTTACAAATAAAGGCATAACATCTAACACGCGAATATTATATTTTTGCCATTCTACATCGAGTGCTTCGGTTAAACCGCGCACTGCAAACTTGCTGGCAGAATAGGATGCTAAATCTGCTTGACCATAAATTGCTGACGCTGAAGAGAGATTAATCACACGAGCAAAACTGGCATTTTTAAGATATGGAAAAGCAGTATGACAGCCGTTTAAAACCCCTTTGATATTAATATCCATCGTACGCTGGTGTGATTGAATTGAAGTCTGTTCAAATGCACCAGAATATAAAATTCCAGCATTATTGATTAAAATATTCAGTTCACCTGCCCAGTGTTGAAACTCTTGTAGCGCGATTTGCCATTGGTGATCATTGCTCACATCTAGGTATCCCGCTTTAGCATTTCCCCCAAGTTCTTGAGCTAAAGCTTGAGCCTGTTGTTCATTGATATCATAGATTCCGACTCTGAAGCCTTTTTGATGAAAAAGTCGAGCGATTTCCGCACCGATTCCTTGGGCTGCTCCAGTGATAAAAACGCTATACTGCATGGCTTTCCTTTATATTGATATTTCTTGAGTGGGTGTATATTACGCATAAGCTGCTTTATGCTGCAACAATTCGGCTGTATTGGGTTTGGGAGATCATCATGGAAAAGTTATTAGAAATCATGCAACAGTTACGAGGAAAATGTCCATGGGATCAACAACAAACACCAAGCAGTTTGACGCGTTACGCCATTGAAGAGGCTTATGAGGTTGAAGCTGCGATTCGAGCAGGGGATTTAGATGAAATCCGTAATGAGCTAGGAGACTTGTTACTCCAAGTCGTATTCCAAGCGCAAATGTTTAGTGAGCAAGGCGCATTTGATTTTCAAGATGTTGTGGGTGCGATCAGTGAGAAACTCATTCGCCGTCATCCGCATGTATTTCAAGCTGAAAAATTTCAAAATTTAAGTTCCGAACAAGTTAGTGCGTTATGGAAACAAATTAAGCAGCAAGAGAAACAGGGCAAAACTCAGTCGCGTTTAGACGAGATCAAACATGCACCTGCACTGGTGCAGGCTCATGAAATCCAGCACAAAGCAGCACAACTCGGTTTTGACTTTGAAACAGTAGAAGA
This sequence comes from Acinetobacter sp. 2JN-4, assembly GCF_003687745.1. Taxonomy (NCBI): domain Bacteria; kingdom Pseudomonadati; phylum Pseudomonadota; class Gammaproteobacteria; order Moraxellales; family Moraxellaceae; genus Acinetobacter; species Acinetobacter sp. 2JN-4. The sequence goes on from NZ_RDNY01000010.1 coordinate 105,300, forward strand.
TGCCTATGAAAAATTGGATGAGGAATTGGCAGAGTTACAGCAAGCGATAAAAAACCAAAAAGCCGATGAAATAGAAGAAGAATTTGGTGACTGTCTATTTTCTTTGATCAATGTAGGACGTAAACTTGGGCTGTCGAGTGAGACAGCACTGTTGGCAACGATTCATAAATTTAGACATCGCTTTGCATTTATTGAACAACAGGCACAACGGCAACAGAAAGACTTGCAAGAAATGAGTTTGACAGAAATGGACGAACTATGGGAGCAAGCAAAACATAGGGTCTATTGAAATTTGACAGATGCTTGCGACGGAAGATATTTTTTAGTCGATACAAGGCATGACTTACGAAATTTAGTCATTCTAAATAAGCAAGGCATAACACAGTAGCGGCAAAAAATGTTTACGTCCCGAAGGGTTATGGCTAAAACTGCCCCAAACATCGTTATGAAACTTGACAAGGGGGTTCCATTGCCTGCGTTTCATGCCTTGTTTGAGTGGTTTTAGCCTATAACGCAATGCATGGCTCAAATATCAATAGACCCTCATTAAAACTTCAGGGGACATCCAATGAATTTGCCGCAACTCAGCAGCAAACATAATATTTTTTTGTGCATCGTTTTATGCTTGGGTTTGGTACCGAGTATTCATGCACAGCAGTTTGATCAATCCTATGAAAAATGGAAAGCGCAGCAGCAAACACGTGATCAACAATTGGCGAGTCAGCCTAATAATAACTATTATCTATCACGACCTACACAGCAGCAAACAACCAAGCCAGTTTCATCTTCTGTAAATATTCGTGGTGATAAAATTAGTTTAAATCATGCGAACTTACAGCAGTTGCAAACTTTAGCAGGTGTCGGGGAGAAAAAGGCGCAAGCTATTGTTGAGTATCGTCAAAAGAATGGTGGCTTTAAAATGGTGGATGAACTGATGAATGTAAAAGGAATAGGACCAAAGTTACTTGAAAGGAATAAAGCAAGACTGGTGCTTTAAAAGAGGTTTTGTTATGAAATCACACATTAAACGCATCGATCTATTGAATCTTCAACAGAATAAATTGCCCTTTGTGTGTGTTAGAGCTATGATTAGCGACAAATTGTTATTTACGTCCTGACGTAGGAGACAGTGTCTTTTGCAAACTTTGCGTGCGTCAAAATGTGGGTTATCCACAACTCAACTTCCTTCCTCCATATTAGATGTGATTGATAGCCTGACTAAAGCAGGTTATGAGGCATATATTGTGGGCGGTGGTGTTCGTGACTTGATGTTAGGTCTTAATCCGAAGGATTTTGATGCAGTTACTGATGCAACACCCGCTCAAGTGAAAGAAGTTTTTGGTCGACGTTGCCGTATTATTGGGCGACGTTTCGAATTAGCACATGTTTATTCTGGTCGCGAACTCATTGAGGTTGCGACTTTCCGTGCCCCCCCTAAAAAAGCAGTCACCAGTGCATCTGGTATGATTCTTCGTGATAATAATTGGGGAACGATTGAGCAGGATTTCGCACGTCGAGATTTCTCAATCAACACTTTGTATTATCAACCTCGTCAAGGCATTGTGCTGGATTTTTGCAATGCTGTTGAAGATGTAAAGTCACGTACCTTACGTTTTCTCGGTGAACCTGCACAACGTTTTGAAGAAGATCCAGTGCGTATGTTGCGAGCTTTACGCTTTGCGGCGAAACTGAATTTTCAAATTGATCAATCGATTCTCGATGTATTTAATCCAGACATGACGCAGCTATTGCGTGATGTTTCGCCACATCGTTTATATGATGAATCGCAAAAGCTCTTTACCATGGGACACTTAACACGAGTGTTACCGATGTTGATTGATTTTGGGGTATGGAAGCAGTTATTTGCTGAAATTCCACCGAATATCACCGCATTTATAGAGCGTGCGGCTCGAAATACTGATCAACGGATTCAAATTGGGAAAACCATCAATCCTGCATTCTTTTATGCAGTATTACTATGGAAACCGTTTTTAGAGCGTTGTGACTTTTATTTAAATAAAGGGATTGTTCCTGCTGAAGCGCGTGCTCAAGCTGGTCTGGATGTGTTGAAGCGTCAAGCAACGCGAACGATTATTCCACGCTTTGCTGAAACTTTTATCCGTGAAGTTTGGGAAATGCAAACGCGTTTGTTGAATCCTAAACCACAGCAAATAGAAGCTTTGGCTGGGCATGCACGCTTCCGTGCTGGATTTGATTTCTTGTTACTTCGTGAGAAATCTGGCGATACCCAAACTGAAGGTATGGGTGTTTGGTGGGAAAACTACCAAGAAATGTCAGCTGATCAAAAAGAAGCGGCGATTCGTCAGTACAATCGTCAGCGCACAAGAACTCGTCGCAAGGTTGCTGATGCGGATGATATTAAAGTTACTGAAATAGAATCTTTAGTGAATGAGCCAGAACCAAGAAATCGTCGTGCGAAGAAAGAACGTGTGAGAGCACCTGAGTCGGCGAATCGATTCGCTGAAAAAGCAACGATGGACCCGCATAAGATTCATGCAGATCATCCGATTCTCAAGCGTAAGCGTGTTCAACGTGATTTGAGCCAAGTGGTATTTGGACCAACGCAATGACAATTCGCACTTTTATTGGTCTTGGAAGTAATTTAGGTGATTCGCAACAGATTTTAAAAGAAGCTGTTGCGAAACTCTCGACTTTAGGTTCTGTAAAGGTTTCCAAGCTCTATCAAAGTCCACCGATGGGGCCTCAAGATCAACCCAATTTCTTAAACGCGGTTGTTCAACTGGATACCACGCTTGCACCTCTGGCTTTATTGGATCAATTACAACACTTTGAGCAAGAAGCAGGGCGTGTACGTTTACGTCGTTGGGGCGAGCGCACCCTTGATCTAGACTTACTGATCTATGGTCAAGAGCAAATACATAATGAACGTTTGACTGTACCTCACGCGGGGATTCTTGAGCGTGATTTTGTGGTTATTCCTTTATTAGATTTAGATGCCGATTTACAGTTAAATGGTCATCCGTTAAAAGATTTAGAACTGGTACAGCAAGCAAACTTGATTGTAATCGTAAATCAGTCTTGGGCAAACGCTTAAGATTATTTTGTTCTGGAAATGCCTGTAGAGGACATCATCATGATTAGTCTAAGTGACTTAAGAAAGTTTAAAGCCGAAGGACGCAAGTTTTCTTGCCTAACTTGCTACGATGCAAGTATGGCGAAAGCAATGGAATTGGCTGAAATTGATACGATTTTAATCGGTGATTCTCTCGGAATGGCGATTCAGGGAAGAGATTCAACACTTCCTGTCACGGTTGAAGATATGGCTTATCATACAGCCGCTGTGCGCCGTGGTAATGCTCATGCCCTCATTATGACGGACTTACCCTTCATGAGCTATGCAACACTTGAAGATGGTTTGAAAAATGCTAGAGCAGTCATGCAAGTTGGCGCACAAATGATCAAGATTGAAGGCGGGGCTTGGCTGAGTGAGTTGGTTCAAGTCTTGACCCGTAACGGCGTTCCTGTTTGTGTACATTTGGGCTTAACACCACAATCCGTACATGTATTTGGTGGTTATAAGCTTCAAGCGAGAACGCGCGAAGCGGCAGATCAATTGATTGCTGACTGCCAAGCGGTTGTGGATGCTGGTGCGGCTGTTTTATTGCTCGAATGTGTTCCTGCGCAACTCGGTAAAGAAATCGCTGAGTTATTCCCAAATACACCTGTGATTGGGATTGGTGCAGGTAATGAAACGGATGGACAAGTGCTCGTTGCACAAGACATGTTGGGCTTAACTTTTGGGCGTGTTGCACGTTTTGTTCGTAATTTTATGAAAGAGCAGGCCGGTGAAACTGCTATTTTAGATGCATTTAAAGCGTATCATGCTGCAGTTCAAGATCAGTCTTTCCCTGCAAAAGAACATACTTTCCAAGTTGAGCTTTGATTCATGAAAACAGAAACAACGATACAAGGCTTAACTGCGTCGCTTGCACCTGCACGCAGTACAAAAAAAATGATTGGTTTCGTGCCGACGATGGGAAATTTGCACGAAGGTCATTTGACTTTGGTGCGTGCTGCAAAAAAGATCTGTGATGTAGTGGTGGTCAGTATTTTTGTCAATCCAATTCAGTTTGGTGTGGGCGAAGATTTTGATAGTTATCCCCGTACTTTAGAGCAAGATAGTCGGCTATTGGCTGATGTGGGTTGCGATATTATTTTTGCACCTTCTGTTGAGCAAATGTATGGCAAGCATCCTCGTTTGACCAATATTCGTGTGAATCAAATCACCGAAGATTTATGCGGTCAGTCACGCCCAGGCCATTTTGATGGGGTCGCTGTGGTGGTCACTAAGTTGTTCAATATTGTGCAACCTGACTATGCCTTTTTTGGTGAAAAAGACTATCAGCAGTTGGCTGTGATTCGTCAGTTGGTCCAAGACTTGAACATGCCACTTGAAGTCATTGGTGTGCCGATTGTGCGTGCTGAAGATGGTTTGGCATTAAGCTCACGCAATGGATATTTGTCTGAACAACAACGAGCTGTTGCACCTACAATTTATCAATCGTTAAAACAAGCTGAGCAACAATTGCATGAGGGACAAGCACTTTCCGAAGTGTTAGCAAATGTCTCCGCTCAATTGACACACGCTGGGTTCATTGTGGATTATGTGGAAGCTCGGCAAACCAACTTGCAACCTATAGAACGATTTGACCAAGATTTGGTTTTATTTATTGCTGCAAAACTAGGTGCAACACGTTTGATTGATAATTTACAAATACATTTTAAAACTTAGAACTTGAAAAATAAAAAGGGCAAAATGCCATGAAGCGTATTCTTATCGTCACAGGACAATCTGGCTCAGGGAAATCCTCTGCATTACAAGTGCTCGAAGATCTGGGATATTATTGTATAGATAACTTACCTTTGGCATTGTTGCCTGAAATAGTGGCAAAACTGGATCGTGAAAATAATCTGGAACAACTTGCTTTAGGTGTCGATGTTCGAAGTACTCGTGCAGATATGCAAGAGTTCGATCAAGTTTTCGACCAATTACAAAAACATGGGTCAGTGGATATTATTTATTTAACCACGCAAGATCAAAATTTGATTGCACGTTTTAGTGCGTCACGAAGACCGCATCCTTTGGCGAATCGTTTTAATAGCCTGTTGCAATGTATACAGGAAGAAAAACAACTTTTAATTCCGATACAATTCCGCTCTACAGTGCATATTGATACCTCGGATAAAAGTGTCCATGATTTAAAGCATATTTTGTTGTCTAAACTTGGGCAATCGAACAATTTGATTGTTATTTTACAGTCCTTTGGTTATAAGCACGGTATTCCTCTGGATGCGGATTATGTATTTGATGTACGTCATCTACCTAATCCGCATTGGGATTTAGAGTTACGTCGTTTTTCTGGCTTGGATGAGCCGGTACGTCGTTTTTTAGAGAGTAGTCAGCAAACTAATGAAATGTTTGAAGATATTTATGCTTTCTTAGATAAATGGTTGCCTGCCTTTGCAGAGGGACATCGCCACTATATGACCATTTCAGTGGGATGTACTGGCGGGCAACATCGTTCAGTTTATATTGTGGATAGACTCAAACAAGCCCTTGAGGCAAAATGGGCTGTCCAAATCTTACATAGAGAAATGAAGCACTGGTCATGATAGACACAACGATTGATGTAATTAATAAACTCGGCTTACACGCGCGCGCATCTGGTAAACTTATTGAAGTGACGACGAAGTTTCGTTCTTCTATCCAAATTGGTAAGGGCGATAAGTTGGTTGATGCAAAAAATATTATGTCGTTGTTGATGTTGGGCGCTGGTAAGGGCACCACATTAAAATTAGTCATTGAAGGTGCTGATGAAGAAAAGGCACTGGAAGAAATTCAATCGCTGTTCGCAGCAAAATTTTATGAGGCAGAGTAATAGTGTCACGTCGTACCCAGCAGCGTTATACCGATGAAGATTTCGAGTCATTAGAAGGGCGTGCAAGTAGAACTGAGCAAAAAAAAGCAGTACAGCGCATGGCCGCTTTGGGTGAACAACTGGCTCAATTGAATCCAAAACAGATTCAAAAATTGCCTGTCGATGAGCGTTTAATTGATGCACTGCTTGATGTACAAACGATTAGTTCATATGAAGCAAAACGTCGTCAGTTTCTAAGAATTGGTAAATTATTGCGCAATGAAAATGAAACAACGATTTTATCTTATCTAACCCCACAGCAAGGTGCGAAGAAACAAGCACAGTTGTTACGTTGGGTCGATCGTATGATTGATCAGGGTGATCCAATCATTAATGAATTTAGTAAAGTCTATAATGCCTCTGAACGCCATACTTTACGGCAGCATGTATTGCGTATTCATCGTGATGTTAAACGAGAAGTGAGTGAAGAAGAGCTAGCAGCCTCTAAGCTTAAATTAGTGAACTATGTACAGCAAGTGGCGTTGTTATCTGAACAAGGCTAAAGACTAAAAAGAAGTTTCATTTGAAACTTCTTTTTTTTTGGGATTAATTTCCAAACTCACCTGACGCACGTTGTTTAGCCCACTCGCGTAAAATAAATTTCTGTAATTTACCTGTCGATGTTTTTGGAATTTCAGTAATCACGATATCTTTAGGAACTTTAAAGCGAGCTAGCTCTTTGTGACAGTGGGCAATGATCTCTTCTGTTGACGTAGATGCGCCTTGTTTTAATTCAATAAATGCACATGGTACTTCTTGCCAGCGAGGATCTGGCTTTGCCACCACAGCTGCCGTTAATACTGCGGGGTGACGATAGAGCACATCCTCAACTTCTAAAGATGAAATATTTTCGCCACCTGAAATAATAATATCTTTAGAGCGGTCGGTAATTTTGGCATAGCCATCAGGATGACAGACGGCTAAATCACCAGTATGGAACCAGCCTCCTTTAAACGCCTCTTCCGTTGCTTGAGGGTTTTTCAAATAACCTTTCATGACGATATTGCCACGGAACATAATTTCTCCCATGGTTTGACCGTCATTCGGTACAGGTTGCATGGTCTCTGGATCAAGTACACGCATACTATCTTGCAACGGATATGGCACACCTTGACGGGAATGAAGCTGAGCTTGTTCCTGAATAGATAAATCACTCCAGCCTGCTTGCGTAGCGCAAAGTGCTGAAGGGCCATAGGTCTCGGTTAAACCATACACATGATTGACATTGATGCCTATATGATGCATTCCTTCAATGATAGCAACGGGAGGGGCGGCACCAGCGACCATAACTTCAACATGGTGTTCAAATGCTATTTTTTGTTCTTGAGGTGCATTGATCAACATGGATAAAACAATGGGCGCACCACAGAAATAATCAACTTTGTGCTTTGCAATATATTTAAAGACCAACGTTGGATCTACACGGCGTAAGCAAATATTAGTACCACCACTGGCTGCAATCGACCATGCAAAACACCAACCATTGCAATGAAATAGCGGGAGTGTCCATAGATACACCGCGCGTGGTTTCATCCCACAAGCTAAAATATTGCTTGCAGCATTGAGGTAGGCTCCTCGATGGTGATAGACCACACCTTTTGGATTACCTGTTGTGCCTGAGGTGTAATTTAGACTGATCGCATCCCATTCATCTTGAGGTAAATGCCATTCAAACTCAGGATCACCTTGAGCGATCCAAGATTCATATTCGTATTGTCCAATGGCAATTTGCTCACCATCGAATTCGGCATCAAACACATCAATCACAATAATTTCTTGTGCGATAAGTGTGAGTGCTTCTTCAGCGATTGGGCGAAATTCAGGATCAACCAATAGGACTTTTGCCTCAGCATGTTCAAGCATAAAGGCAATGGTTTTTGCATCAAGGCGAGTATTTAAGGTATTTAAAACCGCACCAGCCATCGGTACAGCAAAATGTGCTTCAATCATGGCAGGGATATTGGGCAATAACACCGAGACGGTATCATTTTTCTGAATGCCTAATTTTTGGAGTTGATGGGAGAATTGACGGCAGCGTTGATAGGTTTGTTTCCATGTAATATGACGTTCACCATGAATAATCGCAGCTTGATCTGGATAAATATAAGCGGCACGTTCTAAATAGCGTAATGGTGATAAGGCTACGAAGTTTGCGGGTGTTTGTGGTAACTCATCATATGCACTAACCATGTGTATTGCTCCGTGAATGTTATTGTCATCTTTAACTAGATCAACATAGTGTTTAGTTCAATCTAAATCATTTAGGCTTTAGTCTGAGAGAAAACCTTGAATGAACTTGGGTTTTTATGACACAAAGGTTTCATCCTAGCCTAAACCTGTGTAAAATCTTCGATACTTTTTATCCGCCGTTTTTTATCTTTTGGGGTTTACCTCAATACATAATCTCGCGGTGATATGCTCCTTCGTAGAGGGCATCACTCCTTAAGGATTTTATTATGCCAATCATTACTTTACCAAATGGTGATCAGAAACAATTTGATCAGCCGATATCCGTGATGGAACTAGCTCAAAGTATTGGGCCTGGTCTTGCAAAAAATACCGTTGCGGGACGTATCAATGATCGTTTGGTGGATGCTTCTGATCTCATCACAGAAGATGCAACAGTTCAAATTATTACGCCTAAAGATGAAGATGGTTTAGAAATCATTCGTCATTCATGCGCACACCTCGTTGGACATGCGGTTAAGCAATTGTTCCCAGAAGCGAAAATGGTAATTGGCCCTGTTATTGAAGAAGGCTTTTACTACGATATCTGGATGCCACGTCCCTTTACATTAGATGATATGGCTGCGATTGAAGCGCGCATGAAACAGCTCATTGATCAAGATTACGACGTTATTAAGAAAATGACGCCACGTGATGAAGTGATTGCTGAGTTCACCGCACGTGGCGAAGAATACAAATTACGTTTGATCTCAGACATGCCAAATGAAACACAAATGGGCTTGTACTATCATCAAGATTATTTGGATATGTGCCGCGGTCCGCACGTACCAAACACTAAATTTTTAAAATCATTCAAGCTCACTAAAATCTCTGGTGCTTACTGGCGTGGTGATGCGAAAAATGAACAGCTACAACGTATCTATGGTACAGCTTGGGCTGATAAGAAACAGTTAGCTGCATATATTAAACGTATTGAAGAAGCTGAAAAGCGTGACCATCGTAAAATTGGTAAAGCTTTAGACTTGTTCCACATGCAAGAAGAAGCACCGGGTATGGTGTTCTGGCATCCGAACGGCTGGACCATTTACCAAGTGCTTGAACAGTACATGCGTAAAGTTCAGCAAGACAATGGTTACCAAGAGATCAAGACACCACAAATTGTTGATTTTACCTTGTGGGAAAAATCTGGACATGCGGCAAACTATGCAGAAAACATGTTTACGACGCACTCAGAAAGTCGTAACTATGCAGTAAAGCCAATGAACTGCCCATGTCACGTACAGGTCTTTAACCAAGGCTTAAAATCTTACCGTGATTTACCAATTCGTTTGGCTGAGTTTGGTTCTTGTCATCGTAATGAACCATCAGGTTCTTTACACGGTATTATGCGTGTTCGTGGATTTACGCAAGACGACGCCCATATTTTCTGTACCAAAGAGCAAATTGGTAAGGAAGTCGCTGACTTTATTAAACTGACTTTAGATGTTTATAAAGATTTTGGCTTTGAAGAAGTACAAATGAAATTGTCAACACGTCCAGAAAAGCGTGTGGGTGATGATGCACTTTGGGACATCGCTGAGAAATCTTTGGCAGATGCACTGGATGATGCTGGCTTGGCTTGGGACTTGCAACCTGGTGAAGGGGCATTTTATGGTCCGAAAATTGAATTTTCATTGAAAGATTGCTTAGGTCGTGTATGGCAATGCGGTACAATCCAGTGTGATTTCAACTTGCCGATTCGTTTAGATGCCTCTTATGTCACAGAAGATAACGATCGTGATCAACCAGTCATGTTACATCGTGCAATTCTTGGCAGTTTTGAGCGTTTTATTGGTATACTAATTGAACACTACGCTGGTTTCATGCCACCTTGGCTTGCTCCTATTCAAGCTTGTGTAATGAATATTACCGATTCACAAGCTGAAGCATGCGAACAAGTGGTTGCAAAACTCAAAGAAAATGGTCTTCGTACTATTTCTGACTTGAGAAATGAAAAAATCGGATTTAAGATTCGTGAGCGTACCCTAGAGCGTATTCCTTATCTTTTGGTTCTTGGTGATCGAGAAGTTGAAGAAGGTACCGTAAATGTGCGTACTCGCTCAGGAAAAAATTTAGGTACTATGTCAATCGATGCATTTGTTGACTTAGTGAAATCTGCCGTCGCCGAACGTGGCCGGTACATTGTGGAGTAATAAAGATTAAACAGCCTGACCGTAACCAACAACAAGGTGCTAAAAGTAACCGTCCTGCCATTAACGATGAGATTCGTGCAAAAGAAGTACGTCTTGTCGCAGCTGATGGTGAACAAAAAGGGGTCGTTTCATTAACTGAAGCGTTGCGTGCTGCTGAAGAAGCGCATCTTGACCTTGTTGAGATTGTTGCTAATGCAGAACCACCTGTTTGTAAAATCATGGATTACAACAAGCACTTGTTTGACCTAAAGCAAAAGCAAAAAGATGCGAAGAAGAAACAGCATCAAGTACAAGTGAAAGAAATCAAGTTACGTCCTGCAACGGATGTGGGTGATTATCAGATAAAATTGCGTGCAATTTTACGTTTCCTTGAAGAGGGAAATAAAGTGAAAATTACCTTGCGTTTCCGTGGTCGTGAGATGGCGCATCAACAGCTTGGTTTAGTTCAGTTGCAAAAAATTGAAGCTGATGTGGCTGATTTTGGTGTTATTGAACAAGCACCAAAAATGGAAGGCCGTCAAATGGGCATGTTACTGGGCCCGAAAAAGAAAAAGTAATTTTTCTTGATAAAAAAGCACCGCAATAAGCGGTGCTTTTTTTTTTGCAAAAAATATTTATTCAATAACGATACTCATTAAATATTTAAGCTAATTCATGATAAATTTACTTGAATATTAAACTATTTCTAGAGGGGCACATACGAATGTCTACAATAAATGGTACACATGAATTATCTGAAATAAATCAAAAAGTGGTTCAGGATGGAGAGGTTCTACCTCAAGTCAGATTAAAAGATGGCAGTCAGGTTCAAACAGGGACTGTGGCAACTATGTTGCATAACATTGGTTTATATAATGCGGGTGCGCGTGGTGAGGTCGAGCAGGAGTTAGTATTTGCTATTCCAACTTTAGTTAAAGTTGGATTGTTCGACTTATTTACAGTGGAAGAATGGATCAATGGTGAAAATGCAGGACGACGATTTGTCGGTGAAAAAGCCAAAGCATACTTGGCAAGCCAGTAGTTTTCCTTTCATCAGCTCATTGAAAAGGTGTATTTTATTGTTTTGTTTCGTATTGGAATAATACGAAGCGCCGATTAAATATGTTATAACGCGATAAACAGTCATGATAACGATGAATAGGATAATATAAATGATTGACTTATATTATTGGGGTACACCCAATGGGCATAAAATAACAATTGCTTTAGAAGAAATGGGACTTGCATATCAAATTTTCCCTATCAATATTTTAGAGAATGATCAGTTTCAGCCTGACTTTTTAAGAATCTCTCCGAATAATAAAATTCCTGCGATAGTTGATCAGAATGGACCACGTGGTGAATCTATTTCTGTGTTTGAGTCTGGTGCGATACTACAATATTTGGGGCGAAAGACGGGATTATTCTATCCAAGTGATGAGCAAGAACGTGTTGAAGTTGAGCAATGGTTGATGTGGCAAATGGGTGGATTCGGGCCAATGCTTGGTCAGAATCATCATTTTAATAAGTTTGCTGCTGAACGTATTCCCTATGCGATTGATCGTTATATTAATGAAACTAAACGTCTCTATGGGGTGTTGAATAAACAACTGATTGGACAGAAATTTGTTGCGGGAGAATATTCAATTGCGGATATGGCGATTTTACCTTGGGCATTACGCTATGAATGGCAAGGTATTCAACTCGACGATTATCCTTATGTGAAAGATTATATTGAGCGCTTAACTGCTCGTCCTGCGATCCAAAAAGCCTTGTCGATTAAAGTTTAATGGTTCTGAAAAATACGGGGCGGCAGAACTATTTAAAGCATTGGGCAATTGCAATGGGATTGCTCTTCATCACAGTAATCTTTTGCGCTCAGCTGCAAAAGCTATATTCAGAGGCCCATTTAGCGATCTTGGTTTTTGCTTTGATTGGTGTTTTAGGGCTTTTATTTTCTGCGTTATTTGCTTGGCTGCAAGTAGAAACTAGAAACTCATATTATAGCACATGGCTTTTTGTTGGTATTCAAAGCCTGTCGTTATTGTTAAGCACTTATCTTTATCATACGGTATCCATTGACTGGGCGGCAGTTTCAGATGGGGATACTCAACTCACCTTGTACCAAGAAATTGTAACCTCAGATCTCACCTTCTGGATGGCTTTTATTTTCCCATTTCTTTTCTCAATCCTTACTTATGTTATTCGATCCAAGTTAGCTCGGATGAAGAATTAGACATTTCAAAAACCGTGATCTAATCAGGGTGTGAATAACTATTTTATAGTTGTGTAATTTTTAAACTAAAATTGGCTTGATCATTATAGGATAGTTTAATCATAAAAAAGCATAGTCAGTCATGAAGCAAATAATTTCAACACGTTATTTAAATAAGCTTGGTTTTGATGGGGACTTCACACCGACGCAGGATAATCTAAAGACATTATTAAGCTTGCATGTGCAGCACATTCCTTTTGGTAATATTGCTTCTTTTTTGGGAGAAGAGGTTTCATTAGAACCTGATCGACTTGTTCAGAAGTTATTAATCGAAAATCGGGAAGGGTATTGTTTAGAACACAGTACGTTAACCAGAATTGCGTTAACTGAATTGGGATATGACGCATTTAACGTGTTAGGTCGAGTGTATTATCAAAGTACCCACACCGTAGCGCCAGTACGCACGCACTTGGTAACATTGGTTCGACTTGATCAACAATTATTTTTATATGATCCAGGGTTTGGTGGTATGACACCGACAACCATTTTGTCTTTTGAGGCGATCGGGAAAATGCAACCAACGCCATTAGAGCCTTTCAGATTCGTTGATATTGCAGCGTGTGGAATTGATGCTTCGCTGCTGACGGATATGAAATATATGTTGCAAGTCTTTCTGCATGATGAATGGGTCAATGTATATGCCATTAATCCTGAGCAAAAGATTGCCCCAGCCGATGCTATGATTGCAAATTGGTATATATCCACATCACCTGAATCATTATTTACACAGCATTTGATGCTATTTACGGTCAATTCAGAGAGTAGAGTGACTTTAAAAGACCGTGTATTAAGGATACATGGCAAAGAAAGGTCGGATAAAAAGATTTTATCTACTTTTAGTGATTTTGAGGAAACCATGAAAACTGTTTTGCGAATTAATCTTGAACAAGAGCAATTGCAACAACTGTGGGAAAAATTAGCTTTAAATCAATAATTACAAGTTATGTTGTTTGGGTAATGCCTGTATGCTTTGCCCAAGTCTGAGTGAAACTTTGAATTGATGTCTTATTTTTTATTATTTATATCCGCTTTTGGGGCTGCAACGTTACTCCCTTTGCAGTCAGAAGCTGTCTTAATGACGCTGTTGATACAAGGTCTTTCAAATCCCTTTTATTTACTTCTCGTGGCAACCATTGGTAATGTGCTAGGTTCATGTGTGAATTGGTGGTTGGGGTTAAAAATAGAACATTTTAAGGATAAAAAATGGTTTCCAGTTTCTCAACCTCGTTTAGAACAAGCCCAGCAGATTTATCATAAATATGGTTTTTATTCCTTACTTTTGAGTTGGGTGCCTGTGATTGGGGATCCGATCACCTTGATTGCTGGATTAATGAAAGAAAAGTTTGGACGATTTTTATTGATTGTGACGATTGCCAAAGGTGGGCGTTATCTATTTATGTATGCTTTATATTTAGGGTTGTTTAGCTAAACTTCTTAACCTGTAAGGTTATTAAGAGGAGTCTGAGGCTTTTATAAATTTGTAGAGGCTCTCAAATACTCGGCTTTGAATCCATAATTTTTGCTTTAGTTTTAAGCAAAAATACTATATGATACTGCCTCCCTTACCTGCAGGTCGTTTTTGCAATGGTGCAAACGTTCCGAACAGGTGTTCAAAAGAGGTTGTTATGCCTAAGATGAAAACTCGCCGTGGTGCAGCTAAACGCTTTAAAGCGACTGCTAACGGTTTTAAGCGTAAACAAGCGTTCAAACGCCACATTTTGACCAAAAAATCTGCTAAGCGTATTCGTCAATTGCGCGGCTGTGTAATGGTTCACGTAAGTGATGTTGCATCAGTTCGTCGTATGTGCCCATACATCTAAGGAGATTATAAATGGCTCGTGTAAAACGTGGTGTAGTGGCGCATCGTCGTCACAAGAAAATTCTTGCTCGCGCTAAAGGTTACTATGGTGCTCGTTCACGCGTTTATCGCGTAGCGTTCCAAGCAGTAATCAAAGCTGGTCAATATGCTTACCGTGACCGTCGTCAGAAGAAACGTCAATTCCGTGCTTTATGGATTGCGCGTATCAATGCTGGTGCTCGTCTTAACGGTTTGTCTTATAGCCGCATGATTGATGGCTTGAAAAAAGCTCAAGTAATCATCGACCGTCGTGTATTAGCTGACATCGCTATGCATGATGCAGTTGCATTTGCTGCTTTAGCTGAAAAAGCTAAAGGTGCATTAGCTGCATAAGCTTAGAGATTCAAAAGAGACCGCTTTTTAGCGGTCTTTTTTATTTTTAGAGCATTCGGTCTAAATAATAGATAATAAGTAGAGAGATATAATATGCAAGATGAAAATTTTTTAAATGATTTAATTCAACAAGTCCAACAAGGTCATTTTTTTAAATATTTATATTTTTGGGGACATACTCCAAAGCAAACAAATATGGTTGATAAGAGTTGTTTTAGTCAGTGGTTTCCATCACCATTTACCCAGAATGGGATTGAATATCTCACCGCTGAACATTATATGATGGCACAAAAAGCTAAACTCTTTAACGATGATGAAATATTTAATCAGATTTTGAAAGTCAAACATCCGAATGAAGCAAAACAGTTAGGTCGTAAAGTACTTAACTACGATGAACAGGTGTGGCAGGAAAAACGTTTTGAAATCTTGGTAGAGGCAAACTTGGTGAAATTCTCACAGTATTCAGAATTGAGAGATTTTTTTAATTGCCACCAATGACCGTATTTTAGTTGAGGCGTCACCTGTTGATCGGGTTTGGGGTGTTGGTATGGCGCAAGATCACGAGCATGTGCAAGACCCTAGTTTGTGGAAGGGCTTAAATTTGCTCGGTTTTGCACTTATGCAGGTTCGAGCACAACTTTTGGCTCAATAGGGTTGAGTTTTTAGGTGAGGCTATGCGCATACAATATCACTTTAGACAAGTTGGCGAAGATACACATATTTGGGATGTACATCATCTCGTTGAGCTGACAAAAACGTGTATTGCCAAGAAAGTTCAACTGGTTGATATTCAGGAACTTAACGAAGCCTATTGGTTTCCAGATCAATATCCAACTACACAGCAAATCATTGAGCATTTTCAATTAGTTCAGGATGCAGATCTCAGTTATCCCATTATCTTGTGTGCTGAGGGGCGAGTCATGGATGGGATGCATCGTGTTGCTAAAGCAAGCTTACTTAAGCAAACTAGAGATTCTAGCGGTACGATTTGAGCAAACCCCTGAACCAGACTTCATCAATATTGACGAAGATGAGCTGGATTATACTGAATATTAAAGCCCAAAATAATAAGCCAATACACAGATTACGACCGTGATCAGCACCAGTTTAATCACGCTGGAGTGATTGGTCTTGTATGGACTTGTGGAAGCTGATGCGACTGGAACATCCATAGTTCGGTCATAAGGTTCCATCGGCATTTCAAAATCAATATTTTTATAATGATTGGCAATCTTAGTGATAAGTCTGCCAAATACATCATCTATTTTCTGTGCAAAGTTGCGTAAGACAATTTGTTGTTCAGGGCTAATGATTTCACCTTCATTATCATATGGATTGAGCCGTTGACTCTCAATGAAACCTGTGAGCGCGGACATACGATGCATCAATTGATGGGCTGACTCTGCTTGATAGGTTGTAGGAATAATAGCTAAGACCGTTTTATCTAAATGGCTTTGTTCTAGCTCATAGCCATAAAAAGGTAGCTCCACTTGTTCTGACTCTAAGAAGTTTTTTGCACATTTATGGTTGAAAAGCTCTTGATCAATAAATTTCTCTATTTCATGCCAATCATTATCTTTTAAATCTGAAGTAATTTTTTTAGACAGTTTTTCATTGAGTGGATAACGCCAAAAAATCTCTTGTCGGAAATTAATCTGTTGTGTAACAGGAGCTGTAAAGGGGTGGTCATAAGGGTACCATTCTGCAAGTTCATGACCGCAAATCCATGCCGCTTTATTTTTGCCTTGATGACTGACAATAAAGTGAGCGTAGGGAAGTAATTCAACGTTTGGATTGGGGTTACTTTCTTCATCGAGAATGATTGAATTATGTAGGCTTAGTTTATCCACCCCTTGTTGTTTTAATGCCTCTAACCAAACTCGAAAATGTTGTGCTAAAAGCTGTTGAGACGCTAAATCACGAAAAACCAAATGATGTTGAGCAAAGATAGGATGGTTAACCCAATCATTCATATTTAAGTCTTGCTGTAAAAACTCATTGCCATAGGTGACAAGCGTCAATTGTGCTTTCCAGATTTGATCGAGCGCCATTGTTTTTACTCTTGGTTTTTTAGCGGTAATGGCGATTTTATCAAATTGTTGCGGTATATGTTTTTTCAATCGGCTTAATCTTCAAAAAATAGATAAAAAGCTGATAAACTATAGCGTTTTATTATATTTCTATAATTTGTTGCTTTGAGAGTTACTATGTCACTGGAAGCCCTGACCACTGAAGCGCTTGCTGCCATTGCAGCGGCTCAAGACCTTGCTGCACTCGATCAAGTTCGAGTTCAATTTACAGGGAAGAAAAGCCAGCTTGCAGAACAGTCGAAAGCACTTGGAAAAATGGATCCTGAAGAGCGGAAAGTACAAGGTGCTGCGATCCACGCTGTTCGTGAAGCAATCAATGCTGCTTTGACTGAGCGTCAACAGACCTTACAGCAAGCCGAACTTGAAAAAAAATTAGCAAGTGAAACGATTGATATTACTTTACCTGGTCGCGGTCAACGCATGGGGAGTATCCATCCTGTTACTCAAGTTCAAGAGCGCATTTGCCAGTTCTTTACCAAAGCGGGTTTCCAAGTTGCACATGGGCCTGAAGTTGAAGACGATTATCATAACTTTGAAGCGCTCAATATTCCGGGACATCATCCAGCACGTGCTATGCATGATACTTTCTATTTTGATGCGACACATCTACTTCGTACCCATACATCGGGTGTGCAGATTCGTACTATGGAAAGTAATCAGCCACCTATTCGTATTGTGTGTCCGGGCCGTGTCTATCGTTGTGATTCAGATCAAACGCATTCTCCGATGTTCCATCAGATCGAAGGCTTGTATGTCGCGGAAAATACCAGCTTTGCTGAATTAAAAGGTTTATTAATTAACCTGTTGAATGAATTCTTTGAAAAAGATTTAAAAGTACGTTTCCGTCCCTCTTATTTTCCATTCACAGAGCCGAGTGCAGAAGTGGATATTATGGATGAGCGTGGGCGTTGGTTAGAAGTTTTAGGTTGTGGCATGGTGCATCCAAATGTACTGCGTGCCGCAGGGATTGATCCTGATAAATACAAAGGCTTTGCTTTTGGTTTAGGGGTAGAGCGTTTTGCGATGTTGCGTTATGGCATCAATGATTTACGTATGTTCTACCAAAATGATGTGCGTTTCTTACGCCAATTTGCCTAACAGTATTTCAGGATTAACAAAGGTTTATACAAATGAAAATTAGTGAAAATTGGTTACGCACATGGGTCAATCCAGCAATCGATAGCGAAACGCTGTCTGATCAACTCACCATGTTAGGTTTGGAAGTTGATGAATTGGCGCCTGTAGCTAAACCATTTACAGGTGTTGTGGTAGGCGAGGTCTTGACTGTTGAACAGCATCCAGATGCAGACCGTCTAAGAGTAACCACGGTGAATATTGGTTCAGATGAACCACTACAAATTGTGTGTGGTGCACCGAATGTACGTGTAGGTATGAAAGCACCTGTGGCGACTATTGGTGCAGTATTACCAGGTGATTTCAAAATTAAAAAAGGCAAGCTACGTGGTGTGGAATCACAAGGAATGCTTTGCGGTGCTTCTGAAATTGACTTAGAAGATAAAATTGATGGTTTATTAGAACTACCTGCTGACGCATCAGTCGGGATGAATATCCGTGAATATTTGAAACTTGATGACAATGTCATTGATATTAGCATCACGCCAAACCGTGGTGACTGTTTTAGTATTCGTGGTATTGCCCGTGAAATTGCCGTCATTAATAAATTAGGTGTTAATCAACCAGCGATTCAAGTCATTGCAGCAAGTATTGCCGATGAAAAATCAGTATCGATTAGCACTGAAGGTACACCACGCTATTTGGGTCGTATCATCAAAAATGTCAATGTGAAAGCAGCAACGCCTGAGTGGATGGAGCAGGCGCTCACTCGTTCTGGGATTCGTAGCCATAGTATCTTGGTCGATATTACTAACTATGTATTGCTTGAATTAGGTCAACCGATGCATGCCTTTGACTTGGCGAAAATTGCTGGCTCAATTCAAGTACGCCAAGCAAAAGTTCAAGAAAAGCTGATGCTGTTGAATGACCAAGATGTTGAATTGCAAGATGACATGATGGTGATCGCAGATGATCAAAAAGTTTTGGCGATTGCAGGGGTTATGGGTGGCTTAGATTCATCGGTTACTGATGATACACAAGATATCTTCCTTGAAAGTGCATTCTTTGCACCTTTAGCGATCGCTGGTCGTGCACGTCGTTTGGGTTTGCATACCGATTCTTCACAGCGTTATGAACGCGGTGTGGACTTTGAGTTGCCAATGATCGCAATGCACCGTGCTTGTGAACTGATTCAAGCATTTGCAGGCGGTGAATTTGGTCCAATCACGGTTGCTGAACAAGCTGAATTATTACCAAAACGCGAAACAATTCAGTTAAAGCAAAGCCAAGTTGATCAATTGTTAGGTTATCAGGTTGAAGGTGAGTTTATCGTTGATGCTTTAACTCGCCTTGGCTGTAATGTAGAGACTGTAGCCGAAGGCCAGTGGTCTGTGACTCCGCCTTCGCATCGTTATGATATGGTGATTTATCAAGACCTGATTGAAGAGGTTGCCCGTATTCAAGGCTATGACAATATTCAAATCAGTTTGCCAAAAATAGATGTGACGTTGAAAAAGTATCAAGATGGTTTTGATATTACCCAACTGCGTCAAAGTGTTGCAACTTTGGGTTATCAAGAAGCGATTAGCTTTAGCTTTGCAGATGCGAAATTGGAAAAACAACTTAATCCAAATGTACAGCCACTCATGCTTGCCAATCCAATTTCAAGTGATTTGGCGGCAATGCGTAGCACACTGTTATCTAGCTTGATTCCTTGTGTGCAATATAACTTGAATCGTCAACAACATCGTGTTCGTTTCTTTGAGTTGGGTTTGCGTTTTGACTATCAAAATGCACAAAATATTCATGACCTTAAGCAGATTCCTACATTAGCGCTTATCGCTGTAGGCTCACAAGTGCCTGAGTCGTGGCATGCTAAACCAACTGCAATGGATTTCTTTGATTTTAAAGGTGAAATTGAAGAAATTTTGGCGGCTGGACGTGTTAAGGTTGAGTTTGTTCGGACCGAGCGGGCGTGGTTGCATCCAGGACAGTCGGCTGAAGTTCTGGTTGATGGGCTGTCAATCGGTTATTTAGGGCGTTTACATCCATCTTTGGAAAATGATTTGGATTTGGGTACGACTTGGGTTGCTGAGCTCGATCAGCAAGCAGTTTTGCAATCTTATGTATCTAATTTTACAGAATTATCACGTTTTCCATCGGTTAGACGTGATATTGCGCTTTTAATCTCTGATAAGATTGTGGTGAAAGATATTCAGCGCATGATTGAACAGACTGGGGGAGAGTTACTTGACTCTACATGGTTGTTCGATGTGTATACGGGGCAAGGAGTCGAACAAGGCAAACGTTCTTTAGCTTTTGCATTGTTATGGCAGCACCCAACTCGTACGCTTGAAGATGCTGAAATCAAATCTGGTATGGATAACATTATTCAAGTGTTGGAAAACACTTATCAAGCGACATTGAGGGCCTCATGACAGCATTAACAAAAGCAGATATGGCGGACCATTTAAGTGAACTCACGAGCTTAAATCGCCGTGAAGCAAAACAAATGGTCGAATTGTTTTTTGACGAAATTAGCCAAGCATTGATTGCGGGCGAACAAGTCAAACTCTCAGGGTTTGGGAATTTTGAGTTACGTGATAAGCGTGAGCGCCCTGGCCGTAATCCAAAGACAGGTGAAGAAATTCCGATTTCTGCTCGTCGAGTTGTGACTTTTAGAGCGGGTCAGAAATTTAGACAGCGCGTTGGAAATGAGCAGATCGATTGATCTGCTTTTTTAAGCCTGAAAGAATTTTAACTGACTTAAATAGATCTTCAGGCATAAAAAAAGAGAACCAAAAGGTTCTCTTTTTTTAATCTAAAACTAGATTATTGAGCAACAGAAGCAGGAGCAGCAACTTCAGAAGCAGCAACAGCAACTTCAGAAGCAGCAGCAACAGTCGCTTCAGAAGCAGCAACAGTCGCTTCAGAAGCAGCAGCTACAGCTTCAGAAGCAGCAGCAGTTGCGTCAGTAGCAGCAGCGTCTTCTTTCTTAGAGCAACCAACAAAAGCTAAAGTAGTTGCAACAGCAGCAATAACAGCGAATTTTTTGAATAACATGGCATCACTCTCATAAAATTGTGAGATTAAAAAAAACCTGAGTTAGTCTGTTTGTGCTTTTATTATTCCTAAATATTTTAGGAAACAACGCAGGGAGCAGCCTAACTAGTCAGATGCTATCCTATCAAAGCAAATCACGAATTACTACTATTCTGTCTGGCAAAACGACAAAAATAGACAAAAATAGGTCATTTTTTGATAGAAAATAACTATGAAGGATCATTTGTGAATCGGTATTCTAGAGGAAATTAACAGAGCTTTTTTATATTTAAATATATAAATCAGTTGTATAGTGAGTTTCTGTCAAGGGGGAATCTAATTGTAACTGTTGTGTAAGTATGTCAACCAAATCACAACAGCCACCATAAAGGTGGCTGTTGTGATCATTGGATGATCGACCTAGTTTGCGGCTTTACGCTTCATTTGGTCAAAGAAATCATCATTGGTCTTGGTTTCTTTCATGCGATCAAGTAAGAACTCCATCGCTGCAAGTTCGTCCATTGGGTGAAGTAGTTTACGTAAAATCCAAACTTTACGCAGGTTATCCTCTCCCATTAAGCGTTCTTCACGGCGCGTGCCAGACTTCTTAATGTTCATGGCAGGGAAGACACGTTTTTCCGCGATACGACGATCGAGCGTAATCTCTTGGTTACCTGTACCTTTAAACTCTTCATAGATGACATCATCCATTTTACTGCCTGTTTCGATCAATGCCGTCGAGATAATGGTCAATGAACCACCTTCTTCGATATTACGTGCAGCACCAAAGAAGCGTTTTGGGCGTTCGAGCGCATGCGCATCCAAACCACCTGTAAGTACTTTGCCTGATGATGGAACAACCGTGTTATAGGCGCGGGCTAAACGAGTAATAGAGTCAAGCAGAATCACAACATCCTTTTTATGCTCGACTAGACGTTTCGCTTTCTCAATGACCATCTCAGCAACTTGGACATGTCGAGCAGGGGCTTCATCAAAAGTTGATGCCACGACTTCACCACGAACTGTACGTTCCATCTCGGTCACTTCTTCTGGACGTTCATCAATGAGTAAAACGATCAAGAAGACTTCTGGGTTGTTACGAACGATGGATTGAGCAATGTTTTGTAAAAGCATTGTTTTACCCGCTTTTGGCGGTGCAACAATAATTGAACGCTGACCTTTACCAATCGGTGCCACAAGGTCGACAACACGAGAGGTTAGATCCTCTGTTGTGCCATTACCAAGCTCCATCACCATTTGTTCGGTTGGGAACAATGGGGTTAAGTTTTCAAATAAAATTTTGTTACGTGAGTTTTCTGGTGTGTCATAGTTAATTTGATTCACTTTTAATAAAGCAAAATAACGTTCACCTTCTTTTGGTGGGCGAATCGTACCTGTAATGGTATCACCCGTACGTAAATTAAAACGGCGAATTTGTGATGGGCTGACATAAATGTCATCTGGTCCTGCTAAATATGAACCAGCAGCGGAGCGTAAAAAACCAAAGCCATCAGAAAGGATTTCTAAAACGCCATCACCAAAGATTTCTTCGCCATTCATTGCATGGCGTTTTAAAATGGCAAAAATAATATCTTGTTTACGGTTACGTGCCATGCCTTCAAGGCCCATAAACTCCGCAATTTTAATGAGTTCGCCAATGGGTTTTTTCTTGAGTTCAGTTAAGTTCATAAGTGGTCAGACAGAATGGAATAAGTGGAGGATTGTGTTGGGAAAGAAAAAATCGACCGCATATATACTGATGTAATTGTAGTAAACAATTACGATCCAGTAGTCTGGTTCATTGTTTCAGAGAGAAATGTGAAAACAATTGTTATTGCCGAGCGGCGATCTTATGTTTTGTATCGTGTAAGAAGCGCGATGAAGTAGATTCCATTCAAAGCTTCTTGATCGAGAAATATAGACGAAATCAACTGCTTTGTCAATTTTTACGGAGGAATACGCTAATCAATGAATAGCGTATTTCCGCAGATTGACAGTTAAACAAACTATTTAGATGTTTTGGTCAATAAATGCTGCAAGTTTAGAACGGGGCGCTGCACCGACTTGTTGATCAACAACTTCACCATTTTTAAACATCAATAATGCTGGAATGTTACGGATGTTATATTTTACTGCTGTTTCTTCGCATGCAGTAACATCAACTTTAACGATTTTAACTTTTCCTGCATATTCGTTTGACAAGTCTTCGAGGACTGGTGCAATAGCTTTACAAGGTGCACACCAGCCAGCCCAGAAATCAACAAGTACGGGAGTTTCAGCATCTAAAACATCTGCTTGGAAGTTTGCATCAGTTGTATTAACAATAGTCGCAGACATAGGGTTGCTCCAAATTTAAGAAATAAAGTATCAATTCACTATCAGAAAGAATATTACATTGCTACTTTATTCAATGTAAGGGTTTGTTCTGATTATTCAAGTTAGAAAGTGAAAAGTCTAATGGTTGCTCACGATGCTGATCATCGACTTAAACAATCATTTATATGTCATAAGCGAAAATACACGCGTTTTATTGTTTAAAATGACTTTAAAATTGTAAGCATGTGAATTACTCTAATGCGTGAATTGAGCATGGGTTTATACGAATAATGTCTGATTTTCTGATTGATGAAGAATTACTTGCTGCAATAGATATGGGGTCGAACAGTTTCCATCTTGCAATTGCTCGTGTTGATCACGGTGAAGTGAAGAAAGTTGCTTCAATGTCAGAAAAAGTACAATTGGCTGCTGGGCTAGATGAAAATAAAAATTTAACGGAAGCTGCTCAACAACGCGGTTTAGCCTGTTTAGCGCGTTTTGTTGGGCGTTTGAGTTCAGTGCAGCCAAATCGCCTGAGAATTGTTGCGACCAATGCATTAAGACAAGCCAAGAATGGTCACGAGTTTATCCAAAAAGCCGCTGAAATTTTGCCTAAACCCATTGAAATTATTGCAGGTCGTGAAGAAGCGCGCCTCATTTATCTCGGTGTTTCGCATACCATGGCCAATGGCGGACGTCGTTTAGTTGTTGATATTGGCGGTGGTTCAACAGAATTTATTATTGGTGAAGAGTTCGAGCCTATTTATACCGAGTCTTTGCAGATGGGCTGTGTGGCATATAGTAAGACTTTTTTTGCTGAAGGTGAGATTTCAACCAAGGCCTTTGATAAGGCTGTTGTTGCCGCACGTAAAGAAATGTCAGGTATTGCCAATACCTATAAAATGGAAGGCTGGGATACCGTGGTGGGTTCGAGCGGAACCATTAAAGCCTGTCGTCAAATTTTAGTGAATCTCGGCTTGAGTGACGAACAGGAAAACCTGACTCGTGATGGTCTATATAAGCTCAAAGATCGTTTGTTGAAATTTAAGCATACTTCAGAAATTGATTTCGAAGGCTTACGTGAAGATCGTCGAGCAGTTTTGCCAGCTGGACTTGCGATTTTGTATGCGATTTTTGATGTATTAAACATTGATAAGCTTGCTTATTCGGATGGTGCATTACGTGAAGGTGTAATGTACGATTTGTTGGGTCGATTCAAACATGAAGATATTCGCGATCGCAGTGTTCAAGCATTGATGGGTCGTTACAATGCCGATCCAAAACAGGCAGAGCGTGTGGTCAATACCGCCCAGCACTTGTTTAATGGTGTAGCTGACGCACTAGATTTAACTACTGAAGACAGTGACTTACTGCGTCGTGCGGCTTATTTACATGAAATTGGATTAGCCATTAGTCATGGTGGTTATCACCGTCATGGTGCATATTTATTACAACATTCAGATATTCCTGGTTTTTCACAAATTGATCAAAATCATCTTTCGCATCTGATTTCTCATCATCGTCGTAAGTTACGTGCAGATGCTAAAAACGATGTATTAAAAGTTGGTGGTCATCATTTAGTTTATCTTTGCATGATTCTTCGTCTTGCAGTTTTACTAAATCATAGTCGTAGTGATCAGATGCTTCCTGCCATTGAACTCAGTGTGGTAAATGATCAACAATGGCAACTGAGTGTTTCTGGCGATGCGAAGCAATGGCCTTTACTGGTTGCAGATTTGCATGATGAACAAGTGCAATTTAAGCATTGGAACATTGGTTTACATATCGTGTCAGATAAATTTGTTGATTAACCTAGGAGCTGTTGATCTTTCAGCTTGAAACGCAATGTGCGTATAACTTATAGAAAGTGTCAACAGACCTTGCATCCTTGTTAGGGATTATTTACGACTTATGAAAAATAAAGCGACTCAGTCCAAGGCTTGGACTACGGTTCAAATTGCACGTCATCCTGAACGTCCGCAATTCCTCGATTACGTGAGTGAAATTTTCACTGAATTTGATGCACTTCACGGCGATCGTTTATATGGTGATGACGGTGCGATGATTGGTGGTTTAGCTCGTTTTGATGGCCAACCTGTCATGGTGGTGGGTCAACATCGTGGACGTGGTACTCGTGAGAAACTGCAACATAACTTTGGGATGTGTAACCCAGAAGGTTATCGGAAGTCTCAACGTTTACTTGATATGGCTGAACGTTTCAATTTACCTGTTTTTACTTTTGTTGATACCATGGGGGCTTATCCTGGTGTCGGTGCTGAAGAACGTGGTCAAGCAGAAGCAATTGCAACGAGCTTGGCACAACTGTCGAGTTTGAAAGTACCAGTGATCGCAACAGTATTAGGTGAAGGTGGTTCTGGTGGTGCTTTGGGTATTGGTGTGGCTGATCGTGTTATCATGCTTTCACACAGTATTTACTCGGTGATTTCACCTGAAGGCTGTGCTTCTATTTTATGGAAAACAGCAGAAAAAGCAGCGCAAGCGAGTGAAGCACTTGCATTGACTGCTGATAAGTTAAAAGCGATTGGTATTGTTGAATATGTCGTGGATGAAGGTGAGGGTGCGCATTTGCAGCCTGAAAAAGTCATGAATGATCTAAAAGATGTGTTAAAACAAGCCTTGGAAGAATTGCAACCGATGGATGCACAAGCACGATGCGAAGCACGTTATCAACGTTTAATGAAGTTTGGCAGCAGCAATTTAGGCATCGCATCTTAGCGCAAGCACAACATTTTTCTGAGCAAACTCACTTCTTGATTGGATGTAGCGGCGGCATGGATTCCATGCTGTTGCTGTCTCTAATGTCTGAACTTTTTCCCGATAAAATTCGTGCCATTTATGTTGATCACCAATTACAACCGCCGAGTGTGCTATGGGGCGAGTTGGTGCAACAACAGGCAAAGATATTCAATATTCCTTGTATCATTCAGAAAGTACAAGTTGAAACAGGCAATTTAGAACAACAAGCTCGCCAAGCCCGTTATCAAGCCTATCACCAACATTTACAAACCAATGAAATTTTAGTTCTAGCGCATCATCAACAAGATCAAGCTGAGACAGTTTTGTTACGTTTATTCTCTGGTGCGGGTGTCAATGGATTGGCGGCGATGCAACAAATCGACATACGTAAAGAAATGACCATTTGGCGGCCATTTTTAGATCTAAGTCGAGCACAGATTGAACAATGGTCACAACACATTGGTCTTGAGTATGTGACCGATCCAAGCAATCAAGATATTCATTATGATCGGGCATGGTGTCGAGAGGTACTGTGGGATGTGTTGCAACATCGCTTTCCAAAAATGCAGGCGGCGGTCGCACGTAGTAGCTATTTAATGCAAGATGCGGCTGAGATTTTAGATGAAGTGTTGCAAAAGGATTGGCAGCAATGCGCAACATTTGATGAACTCAATTTAACTAAACTCAAAGAATTATCTCATGCACGCCAGCGTCAATTGCTCTCCTCATGGATGAAAGGCAATGCACAATATCGACCAAGTTACGACATGGTTCAGCGTTTACAACAAGAAGTGATTGCAGCCAAACCAGATGCGCAAGCGACCTTACATGTGCATCCGTATTATTATGTGCGTTATCAAAAAACCTTGTATAGGTTAAGCCATGACATCCTGTATGCAGAAAAATTATCGACTCTTCCTGATGCTATTTCACAGCGTTATGTGTTAGGACAGCATATTCAGGTGGCAGCAGGACAGTTTAAAATCGAATCTCAAAGTCTAGGTCTTTCTCCTCAATTATTCGATAGAGAGTTGCAGTTGTTGAAACGACAAGGCGGTGAAAAAATCCATCTGTATGGGCGAGTTGGGCATTGGCCACTCAAAAAAGCCATTCAAGATGCGCAGATTTTGCCTTGGTTACGTCATACAATTCAAATATTAGTCGTGGATAATGTTATGCTTGGGGTTTTTAGCCCAAAAGGTTTTTGGTTGGCGCAATCTGAGTATCTGGTGCAGGGCGGTTGGCAACCAAGTTTAATTTCTGACTGTATTTTTCATCAGTCTTTATTACATGACGAGTAGGACATGGCGACATCATTGAATCAAAATATCTGTTTTATTGGCGGCGGTAATATGGCGCAAGCCTTGATTGGTGGGTTACTTTCTCGTGGCTTACCAACCACACGCATTACAGTGTCTGACCCAGTAGAGCAGATTCGTCAAATATTAGAAGAAAAAGAGATTCAAACCACGACAGATAATGTTGCAGCGATCAAAGATGCTGATGTTGTTGTATTGGCGGTAAAACCACAGGTCTTAGCAACGGTTTTACAACCATTAAAAGGGTTGTTGTCAGATAAACTCGTGATTTCAATTATTGCGGGCGCTGAGATTCAAACCCTTTCAGATTTAATCGGCGGCAGCGAACGTATTGTACGCGTGATGCCGAATACGCCTGCATTGGTCCAAACGGGCGCACATGGTATTTATGCACCTGCGGCTGTGGGTACTAAAGATCGTGAATTAACCAGTCAAATTTTAGCGGCGACTGGTTTAACCATTTGGGTTGATAATGAAGCGCAAATTGATGCGGTAACTGCGGTATCTGGTTCAGGCCCTGCCTACTTTTTCTATTTAATGGAAAGTATGATTCGCGCGGGTAAAAACTTGGGCTTAGATGAAAAAGTTGCTACTGCATTAACCTTGCAGACTGCGCTGGGCGCGGCGCAAATGGCGATTACCAGTTCAAATTCTCCAGCAGAATTACGTAAAAATGTGACTTCACCAAATGGCACAACTCAAGCAGCCTTAGAGGTGTTTGATCGTGCACAGATTTCACAAAATATTCAGGCAGCGCTTGCAGCAGCTCAAAAACGCAGCCAAGAGCTTGCGCAAGAGTTGAGTGACAAGACTAAATCAGTTTAAGTAGGATAAGACAATTATGGGTGCAAGTTCTGCGCTAATTTTTGGTGTTTTGATCAATGTTGCTATTTTATTGATCTTTTTCCGTTTTTTAATGCAATTGGCGGCAGTCACTCCCTACAATCCCGTGGTGCTTTCAACAACGAAAGCGACCAAGATTGTAGATGTTTTCAGCCGTATTTTCCCAACGGTGAGCAAAGGACGGGTTAATTTAGCCGCATTAGTTCTGGTTATTTTGCTTTACTTCCTCAAAATGTGGGGAGAAAAGCATTTAGCTGGCGTAGGTACGGGGAGTACCTTGTATTTTATTGTTTCTACAGTAAAAGAAATGCTATTGTCTTTAGTGACGCTCCTTAAATATATGATTTTTGCTTTTATTATTTGTAGCTGGATCATGATGCTTTCGCAATTTCGATCGCCTTATATGGAGGTGATTCAGGAGTTGGTCGAGCCGATTTTGGCACCTTTCCGTAAAGTGATGCCAAGTATGGGGATGATTGATTTATCACCGATTCTTGCATTTTTAGTGTTATTTGTGGCTGAAACAATGCTCAGAGCAATTGTCTAGCTTTGATTAAAAAAAAGAGATGCTTAGCATCTCTTTTTTTTTGTTTAGAATAGGGGTTAGTGTGCAGCGTCCCAATTCAGCCCTTGTCCAACTTCAACCACAAATGGAACTGAGATTTTCAAGACGGATTGCATCACTTCAGCGATTTGCTTGGAAAGTTCATCTGCAATTGCTGCGTCCGCTTCAAAGACCAGTTCATCGTGTACTTGTAACAAGAGTTTAGCTTGTTCTTTTGGTAACATTTGATCCACGGCAATCATCGCTAACTTGATGATATCAGCCGCACTGCCTTGCAGTGGCGCATTAATCGCAGCTCGTTCAGCGGCTTGCTTGATCATTTTATTGCTTGCCAAAATATCAGGGGTATATAGACGACGACCTAAAATTGTTTCAACAAAACCTTGTTCACGTGCGATCTGACGCGTGCGCTCCATATAATCCAAAACACCTGGATAACGTTGGAAATAACGTGCGATATAGCTACGTGACTCTTCTCGAGTAAAGCCCAGTTGACGGGTTAAGCCAAATTCTGACATGCCATAAAGCAGACCGAAGTTGACGGCTTTGGCTTGGCGGCGTTGGTCATTGGTGACATCTTCAATCGCAATGCCCAATACTTCTGAAGCAGTACGACGGTGTACATCTTGCCCTTGTTGGAATGCATGGATCAAAGCATCATCTTGAGAAAAATGCGCCATCAAACGCAGTTCAATCTGTGAATAATCGGCTGCCAATAGCACGCGACCTTCAGGTGCAATAAAGGCTTTACGGATTTGTCGTCCAATTGGGGTACGAATCGGAATGTTTTGTAGGTTTGGGTCTGTCGAAGATAGGCGACCCGTGGTGGTCAATGCTTGGTGATAACTGGTGTGAACACGATGCGTTGTATCATGCGATTGTTCAATCAGACGGTCAGTGTAGGTATTTCTCAGTTTTGCCAAGCCGCGGTGTTCTAAAATGACTTCGGCGAGTGGATGTTCAATTTTTTCTAAAATACTTTCACTGGTACTGAACTGTCCCGTAGCCGTTTTTTTACCGCCTTTAATCCCCAGCTTTTCAAATAGAACTTCACCCACTTGTTTTGGTGAAGAAACATTAAAAGCTTCACCTGCCAGTTCAGTGGCCTGATTTTCTAGTGTTTGTATGGTCTTTGAAAATTCAACACTGAGCTGATCAAGGAACTGATGATCGAGCTTGATGCCATCTTCTTCCATGGCAGTCAACACACGCGCAACTGGCATTTCGATATTGTGCAGAATATTTACTAGTTCTGGGGAGCTTTTTAATTTTCCTGATAAAACTTCATACAGTCGATAAGTGACATGCGCATCTTCGGCTGCATAATGTGCTGCAACTTCGAGTTCAATTTGATTAAAGGTTTTCTGTTTGGCACCTTTACCTGCAATTTGCTCAAAGGTAGTGGTCAAATGGCTCAGATAAAGTCGTGCGACATCATCCATACCATGACGTGTGGCTGCTGCATTCAACACATAAGATGCCAGCATGGTATCGAAGTACCAACCTCGAATGGTAATGTCATGATTGGCAAAAATATGGGCATCATATTTTAGATGGTGACCAATTTTCTTGACCTGCTCATTTTCAAGGATTGGTTTGATTTGAGCTAAAATTTGGTCACGATTCAGTTGTTCGGGTGCGCCTTCGTAATCATGCGCCACAGGCACATAGAATGCATCATTGGCATCAAATGCGACTGAGAAACCAACAAGTTCGGCAATACGATAATCTAAATTCGTGGTTTCTGTATCAATGGCAAAATGATCTGCTTGTTGCATTCGTTGTAACAATGCATCCCAGTCTTGTTGTGTGAGAACCGTATGATAAGTGGCTGTTCCGAGCTGATCATCTTGACTTGAAAGTGTGGCATGGTCCTCGGTCACAATCGTTTCAGCTTTTTGCTCTGCTTTCACAATTTTTTGTGAGGTTTGTTGATAAGCCGAGGTATTTGGATTATTCGGGTGGTCTAAAGATTGTAATTGATTACGGAATTCGAGTTCTGTATAGAGATCACGTAGCTGATCGACATTTGGATTGCTGAGTTTAAGCTCATGCCAATCTATATTTAACTCAAGATCACAGACGATACTTGCCAGTTGGTGATCAACTTTGATGTTGTCTAAGCTGTCTTTAATGTTTTGACTGATTTTGCCCTTAAGCTGATCGACATTGGCAATAATATTATTGAGTGAACCGTATTCATTGAGGAGCTTAGCTGCAGTTTTTGCACCAATACCTGGAACACCCATAATGCCATCTGATGCATCGCCCATAAGTGTGAGGTAGTCAATAATTTGATGCGGATGAACGCCAAATTTTTCAAAAACTCCCGCTTCATCAAGCACACGTTCTTTGAAACTATCTTCGAGTTTGACATGTTCATTGACCAGTTGGGCCATGTCTTTGTCACCCGTTGAAATCAGAACATGATGACCTTCACTCAGTGCTTGCTTGGTTAAAGTTCCAATAATATCATCCGCTTCAGCGCCTGCGAGATAATATAAAGGAATCCCTTGTGCCTTAATTAATGCGTGCAAATATGGAATTTGTTGAGACAATTCTTCGGGCATACTTGGACGATCACCTTTATAAATAGGCGAAAGAGCATGGCGAAAAGTAGGTTCAGGCGTATCAAAAATCACCGCCATATGCGTCGGTTGTGTACGACGCATCAATTTTTGAATTGCTGAAATTGCACCACGTATTGCATTGGTATGTAAGCCAGTAGACGTCGTTAACGGTGGTAAGGCGTGATAAGCACGAAATAAAAAATAAGACCCGTCAACCAAGACAAAAGGTGGCATTTCGCAAATCCTAATTATAAGTTAGCAGGTATTTTACGTGAAAAAGTGTTGTCTGTCCTTGTCGCCGTGTTGTGCAATGACGAGTTACGTCGCTTTAAAAAATTGCAGTATTTTGTATGCAAAAATAGCTGCTTATCTAGTGATCAAGTAAGATAACCTCAATGAAGCTGTTTTATTGATATAAGTCTATGTATAAAAAAGACAAACAGGGAATCGTCATTGTTTTAATTGCTTTGACTGTGTTGTTGGCTTGTGCCATTGCATTTAAATGGCACGGAACCATTGTTGCTGCCACTGTGGGATTAACCGTTGTTATTGTGCACATCCTTTCTGAAATTCATCAACGCTTATGTCAGTTGGAACAAGCCCGTTCGGGTTTTTCGGATCAATCCGCTGGAATTGGGATACAGCGGGTACTGATTTATAGCGCGGCATTGGTTGCATTATTTGCTTATGCTAATACGTGGATGTGGCTGGCAGGTGGTGCTTTATTGGTGCTGATGCTGTGTTTGATTCAAACCATCAGTGCATTTCAAACCAGATTGCTGCATTTAGAACAGTCTTCAATTGCTGCACCGAAAGCTGAATCTACAGATTTTTCTCAAGATATAGAACCATCACAGTCTTCGACGACAACCGCTGCTTTCCCAGTGTCTGAGCTACAACATCCTGCTTGGATGCAAGCCAATACTGGATCAAGTCCAAGTCAACAAACTAATACTCAAAACCCGCTACCGATAATCCCTGCTTCTGAAGCTAAAGATGCTGCATGGTGGCAACCTGCATTTGATTGGATGGTCCATGGCAATCCGATTTTACGTGTCGCGGTTGCGATTTTAATGGTCGGTGTGGTGTTGTTGTTGCGTTTTGCCAGTGAACATTGGCAGTTGAGTCTCAGTGTTAAACTTGGTTTTATTGCCAGTGCAGGTGGGATCACGACCGTTGCAGGCTATTTGCTACAAAAGAAAAATCAGCTATTTGCAGTGGCTTTACAAGGTTTAGGTTTAGCGATTGTCTTTTTAACACTTATTTTCTCGCATCATTTTGCAGTGATTGCCAGTTTGACCACTGCCAGTATCCTTTTTGTGATTTTATTATTGGCAACCGTCTATCTCAGCCTCAAACAACAAGCCCTGTATTTGGCCATCCTTGCGTTGACCATGGCCTATCTTGCGCCATTACTTATTCCGCAAAACCATCCTGATGTCATTTTCTTGTTTGGTTATTATTTCATAATTAACTTAGCAGTTGCAGCGGTGAATTTTATTCAACCTTGGAAGATCCTGCACCAAATTGCCTTTTTTGTGACCATGTTTATTGGTGGGGCGGTCATTGCTATTTATGCAGATCATCAACAATACACAACGCTTGATTTTATTCTTTGGTTGCATATCGCCTTATTTATTTGGCTGAGTATTCGTTATAGTCAATTGATGTTACGCGCGCAAAATCTGCAAGAAGAAACAGCGCCTAAAGCACAGCGTTTACAGCCAATTTTGGATGTTGGGCTTATTTTCAGTGTGCCTGTGCTCGGTTTTTCTTTACATGCATATTTGATGCATAACTCAACCTCAGCATTGACTTGGGGTGCAGTTGCATTGGCGGTTGTTTATATCGTTTTAAATATCTGGATTAAACGTCAGCATCCTCAATTATCGATCTTGGCTAAAAGCTTTTTTATCCTTGCTGTGGTCTTTATCGCGCTGATTTTCCCGCTTGCTAAAGGTGCACATTGGACCTCAACCGGTTGGGTGATTCAAGGAACGGCATTGATTGTGTGGGGGGTGACAGAACGTTATCGTCTGAGTCGTTACATTGGGGTAGCATTGGTTTTATTCAGTTCAATTGCACTGATGTTCCAAGTTTGGTCCAATGACCATTTCCCCGTCCTCAGTACCGTCATTTATGCCTTAGCTCAATTTATCTCGGCATTCTATTTATTACATTATCAACAAGTCGAAAAGTATTTTAGTTCACGCATGTTGAGTGGGATTTTTATCGCATTAGGCATGTACGCGGGTGCGATCGCGGGTGTCGAGTTGATGCAATGGCAGCAACATAGATTAAGTCCTTACTTAGCTATTGCTGTCATATTGCTAGCAATATTTAGTGTTGCAGTGTATTTGAAATCAAAATTGCAATGGCAGCATTTACAGCTCACCTTGTTGGGCGGACTATTATTTTTACTCTATAGCGCAAGTTTGGCTGAAAATGTCTATTCGTTAGGGCATTGGTCAAGTTATTTAAGTCAAGTGAGCTTTTTGATTGCTTCAATTGGTTTAACCGTGTTGCTTGTGGTGTTAAAGCCTTTAGCATCCAAAACTTATCTGCTGGTGTGGTCAACTTTGCTTTGGCTGAGCTTGGCGAGTATTGGTTTAGCTATTTTCCCGAGCATGCCAGTGATTGCTTTAGCACTTATCCCAGCGATCTATAGTATTTGGTTGTTTACATCGAAGCAGACCCAATTGCTGCATCAGCTCCCAGTTTGGGGTTTAACTTTGTTTTGGTTGCTGCTAGTCAGTCTAGATCCTTATTCTGCTGAGCAATACTATGTGATACCGCTGTTAAATTTGACTGACATTCTGTCTTTGTTGATGTTCATTGGCATAATTTGGATCATTTATCATCATGATTTCAGTGCAGAACGATCGATTGAATGGGGCTTTAAAGTTACAACCATTTTAATTGGTTTATTGGTCTTGAGTAGTGTGGTGGTTCGTGCCATGCATCACTATTTAGATACGCCGTTATGGGGTGGGGCAATTTGGCGAAACGGTGATGTACAACTGAGCTTGACCTTATTGTGGGTGATTTTGGCTTTTGTATTAATGACTTTTTCTAGTCGTCGTCATATTCGTCAAATTTGGTTTGTGGGCGCTGCGTTGTTAGGGATCGTGGTGGCTAAATTATTATTACTGGACCTATCGCAAAGTGGCACATTGACCCGTGTGATTTCATTTATCGGGTCTGGTGCCATCATGTTAGTGATTGCATATCTTGCACCTTTGCCACCTGCGATTGGCGAGTCTGAGAAACAGCGTTGATTATTTCTCTTTCTGTTCTTTTTTGAGCTCTTTCTGATGCGTATATTGATCGACTTCATCATCTTCCAATGATGCAGGTCGATCAATTAAACCCATTTTTGGTACTGGAATTTCAATTTCATTTTCCAAGAAACCATTACGAACACGTTCCTGCATTTCATCACGAACTTGAATATAGTTTTCTTGACGACACCAGACCGCAAATAAAATTTCGATTGATGATTCTTTAAAAGCAGTCACTGTTACGGCAGGTTTGGGATCATCCATCACAAAAGGATATTTTGAAGCAACATCAAGTAAGACATGTCTGACTTTAATGATATCTTCATGGAAATTAATCGCTAAGGTAATCGGAATTCGTCGTATTGGATATTTAGATAAGTTCATGACGGGCGCACGGATCATTTGCTCGTTTGGCAGACGAATATAAACATTATCTAGGGTGAGTAGTTTGACTGAAAGAAGGTCAATCGAAATAACTTCACCTTCAATGGTATGTCCTCGAATCAAGGTGATTTGAATGGTATCACCGACTTCAAAAGAACCTTCACCGATCAGAAACAAACCACTAATTAAATTGGATGCAGAGGTTTGTGAGGCAAAACCCAGTGCGACGGTGAGAATACCTGCCGCGCCTAAAAACACGCTGAGTTTAAATCCTGCTTCTCTTAGACTGGTCATAATGAACAGTAAGAAAATGAAATAGAAAATCCCTCTGCGCCACAAAAGGCGTTGATGTGCATTGAGTCGGTTGCCAATAGTTCGGATAAAGGTATTGGATAATAATCTTGCGATGATAAAACCAATAAAACACAAAATAATCGCGACTACAATTTCACTGAGTCGCGCAAAATTAATATTGGTAAAAATGCTGGTGAGATTGCTTGCAACATCTTTCGGAATATTGGAATCTGGCATAGCAACCTCTTAAAAAAACGAGTCAAACATATTCAAAAAAGTACTATTGGGTGAGCGTGGAGGGTGAATATAGGTCACTTCTCCTGCTTGATTTGGCGTTCTATTCTCGATGCGAATTCGTGCTTGTTCAGCACCATCATAATAAACCTTGATCTTAGAGGTCCATAGTCGGCCAGTGCCTTCGCTATAAAATAGGGGAAGGGCAGGAACAGGGACATTCATACGATCAAAACGGAGTTGGTGTAGGCTGTTGTTTTGAAATTCGATGGGGGTGACTGCTCGAAAAGCACGTGGTGTTAAAAGATTTAACTCCGTGCGACCATCGACAGAAGTGGCGTAGCAAATTTCCCCATGTTGAGGATTTTTTCCGAACCACGTGTCTTTGGGTTGAATCACAGGAATGTCAAACAAAGGCTCTGCCAATCCGTCAGCCAAACCAGCAATCCATAGGGGGGTGCTGATATAGAGTGTTCCCCGTTGACCTGCTGGGATATAAATAGGATCTACGGGTTTAATGACCACTGAACGATCGGCTAGACGTGGCATCAAATGAAACGTCTCATTGGTTTTATGAAGCATGTAGCGTTCAATTTTTGCAGGTTGTGGCATTGCAAATTCAGTATCCGTTAGAATTCGCCATTGTTGTTCATAATCGTTCTGATAGTGCGGACGATGGTATTCCAATCGCCACTCTTTAATTCCGCGTGTGAGACGGAAGAGTAATGAACCGAATTGCCAAGCTTTGGCTTGTTGAATTTCAAATTTTTGTTCGCCCCACCACTTCAAAGTTTCTGAATGAGGCGTTTCATATAGATTATTTTGAGACAAGATGCAAAATTCCTTTGTGAGGATGCTAAAGAGACTTCACGCTGTAACCAGCTTAGAGTACACTCAATGCTTTCTTTTATCATTATTTGTGTGATGCAAATACTTAAACAAATACAAATTCCATATAGTTTTGCCAAACGGCATGGCGTTTTGTTCCGTTATGAAGGCGATCAAGTTTTTATTGTACGACGCAAGGAAACGGCGCGTATTGCTTTGCAGGAAGCACGTCGAATTTTGGGGAAGTCGGCTCATGATCAACTTTGTACCGAGCAAGAATTTCATGCTTTACTCAGTTCAAGCTATGCTGGCGACACAGGTGAGTCTCAACAAGTTGCGGCAGGTTTAGAAGATCATCCCGATTTGTTGAGCCTTGCGGATCAAGTTCCTGAAGCGGAAGACTTGATGGATCAGGAAGATGATGCGCCTATTGTACGGCTTATCAATGCCTTGCTGTCTGAAGCAATCCGTGTCAGTGCGTCAGATATTCATATTGAAGCCTTTGAGAAGAAGCTGTCTGTACGTTTGCGTGTGGATGGTCAACTGCGTGAAATCGTACAGCCGCGTCGTGAGTTAGCGCCGTTGTTAGTTTCACGTATCAAAGTCATGGCTAAACTTGATATTGCAGAAAAGCGAATTCCTCAAGACGGTCGTATTTCCTTGCGCTTAGCTGGGCGCGAAGTTGATGTGCGTGTATCGACATTGCCATCATCACATGGTGAACGCGTGGTGATGCGTTTGCTGGATAAGCAAGCTGGGCGTTTAAATATGACCCATTTAGGCTTGATGCAAGGTGATTACGCACGTTTAACTCAATTGGTACATCGTCCACATGGCATTATCCTTGTGACTGGGCCAACGGGTTCGGGTAAAACCACCACACTGTATGCGGCACTCTCTGATTTGAATGATCACACGCGTAATATTTTGACTGCGGAAGATCCGATTGAATATCAACTCGAAGGGATTGGTCAAACTCAGGTCAATACCAAAGTTGATATGACCTTTGCACGAGCGCTTAAAGCCATGCTGCGTCAGGACCCTGATGTGGTCATGGTCGGTGAGATTCGAGATCTTGAAACGGCTGAAATTGCGGTTCAAGCTTCATTGACGGGTCATTTGGTTTTATCAACGCTACACACCAATACTGCAATTGGTGCAGTCACTCGTTTAAAAGACATGGGGATTGAGCCTTTTTTACTTGCAAGCTCTCTGATTGGCGTGATTGCACAACGTTTGGTTCGTACTTTATGTCCACATTGTGTGACATGGCGTAGAGCAGATGATTTTGAACAACAGCTTTTCAAACACCTCGATGTCAATCATCAAATGGAGTTACCTGAACCGCAGGGTTGTGAGCATTGTTCACACGTTGGGTTTAGTGGACGAACGGCCATTTATGAAATTGTACCTGTTGATGAATCGATGCGCCGCCTGATTCATGGCAATGCTGCTGAATATGAGTTGGAAACCTATGTTCGTAAACAATCGGGTTCAATCCGTGATGACGGTTTAAGAAAAGTTTTGGCTGGGAAAACCACTTTAGAAGAAGTACTGCGTGTCACCAATGAAGCTGCTGAAGGGTAGGCAATTAGGGGCACGAAAAAAACAGCATGAATTCATGCTGTTTTTTTTAATCAGGAATATTATTCAGCAGTCACGATATTAAAATTCACATCAATGTTATTGCGTGTTGCATTCGAGTATGGACAGACAATGTGAGCAGCATCAACCAGTTGCTGTGCCTCTGCTTCCTCCATTCCTATGAGATAGACATTTAAAGTCACTTCAATACCAAATCCATTCGGAATAGGGCCGATCCCAACTTCACCTTCAACATAAGCATCTTTACTTATATTGAACTTATCGCGATTCGCAACAAACTTCATTGCCCCTAAGAAGCATGCAGAATAACCTGCGGCAAAAAGTTGCTCTGGATTGGTGACAGCACCACCAGCACCGCCCATTTCTTTTGGCACACCTAATTGAACGTCTAAGACACCATCAGAAGAAGTTGCACGGCCATCACGACCACCTGTTGCTTTCGCTTTTGCGCTATAAACCACTTTTTCTAAAGACATGATTATTATTCCTGAATATTATTGAATAGCATTAGATCGTACGCTATATGAATGAAAAAACAAGTAAGTAAAAGTTGTTCAATTTTGAATATTAAGTACTGATTGTTGTAGATTGCGTTTACCAAAGTTCAGCAATTCTTTTCATTAATCGTGCTCTATAACGAGCGGTGGGGTTACTTAAATTATTGTGAGCTTCTTGTTCATAATACAGCTGCCATGCCCTGATCATTTCCAAGGTTGTCCCTTTTTGTTTGATGATCGCAACATCTTCACGTTGAATATAGTCTAAGCGTTGTCTTGCACCTTCCGCCCCCGTTCCCCAACCAATAATCCATTGACCAAAAGCATTGAGAGATAAGTTTTGGGGGGTAGATAAGTTATTCTGTGTGTTGGTTGATACATCAGGATTTTCCTCTACTGCTGCTGCATGTAGTGGAGTAAGTGCCCCTAGAAAAAACAATATGGTAATAAATCTAAACATGAACAAAGGCTTAATAAGAATTAGTTGACAATATTATTTCACTCATAGAATAAAAGCATTTTGCTTTGTTCTACAGAGTTCAATAATTTGTATTAAATCATGATTTCAGCACGCTCGCATCGCTAAAATTGATCAGAACAGTCAGCTTATGCCAAGAAATAAAGGTTTAATTGATTTAGATATTTAAAGTAGGAAATATATTTCTAATAATGGATGAGTTGGCGATGTTGCATCAACGGCATTGCAAGTCGGACCTTCTCTTGTTCAGCGAGATCAAAAGTAGTGCTAATTAAAGCATGACCTTCTGTATTGAGCATTTGCACCAGTTGACCACGGCTGTCGGTGATACCCGCATGTCCCCAAGTTTGACGCTGCTGACCATGCCAGCCTTGTTGTGCTGCACCCAAAACATAACATTGACTATCCATTGCACGTACTTGCAACAATAATTGCCAGTGTAATTGACCTGTGATGTAAGTAAACGCTGCGGGAGCAGTTAAGATATTTGCTCCTTGCTGACGTAAAGTTAAAGCAAGCTCAGGGAAACGTAAATCATAACAGACCATTAAGCCAATATTGCCAAATGGAGTTTTTGCTACAACAACCTCATTGCCTGGTTCAAAGAATGTTGATTCTTGATAGCCCCCAACGCGATCTCCAACCTGAACATCAAATAAATGAATTTTGTCGTAGCGCGCTTCTGTACCTTCGGGACTAATACATAGACTCACAGTCCGAACGCGACCGTCGGGAACGATTGAACCATCAGGGCGAAAAGGGCAAGGGAGAGTGCCTGCAACAATCCAAATTTGATAGCGATGAGCAAGCTGCTCTAAGCGTTGTTGAATGCTTTCAAATTGTTCAGCAGTTTCACGTTGTTTACCAGCAGCAAAGCAGACAAAATTTTCAGGGAAGACAATCAGTTTAGCGGCTTGTGCCTTACTTTGTTGGATCAATGATTCAATGACAAGGAAGTTAGCTTCAATGTCATCTTGGGAGTTCATTTGTACAACTGAAAGTAAGGTCATAAGCCAGTCACAATTAATTTAGTGATCAAACATTTTGTTTTTGTACATCGATACTTAAGCAATCTTGTTCTTTTTGCAATTGTTTAACCAGAGGCTCAAACATATTCTGGTTATTTTCATTCAAGCGCATGAGGGTTTTATGTGCATCGAGCACAGTATTAAGCATAGCACTATGCGTGATATGTTCTTCGGTAAGCTCTAGCGTACATACATTTGGGTCACCACAATAATCCAAAATTACAAACACTTGTGCTAGCCCCATGCTGTTGGCTAAGGTCGTAATATCGGCATTGGTTGAAAGCATTACGGCTTGTATGTGATGCGCTTGCTTAAGTTTTAAGCCTAATTTTGCCAGTATTCCTAAGACGGTACTGTCAATAAAAGTGGCTTGGGTAAGATCAACAATTGCACCAACAACGTTCTGTTGTTGTTCAATTCTGTTGAGGAGTTTGTCTAGACTTATACAAGAGTGAGCACGCACTTCGCCAATAAGCTTGAAAATATGCGTTCCGTTCAAACTTGCATATTCAACATGACCTGTTGACATATAAATGCCATTTTCAGAGAAAGGATATAAAATTATCCCATAGTGATATTCCAGACACAAGGGCTTGGATACTGTGAACTAGTTAAGATATTGATTTTAAGATTAATTCATTCGGCATAAACTTAGAATGGCAATGTCATCGGCGACATGTTCTGGTGCTCGGAAGGAGTTATTCTGTAGATGTTCGACCAATTGATTAAACTGATCATTCAATCCACCATCGAAAGGCTCAAGCGCGCCATCAGAACATAAAATGAACCGTGCTTGGCGATTGAGTATACAGTGGTGTTCTTCAACTTCCAGTTCTTCTGTGAGCCCTAAGGGAAAACTACTGGTCGATAGAATTTGTGGTGGTTGGTTTGGTTCGAAAATAATAGGAGGAGGATAGTGTCCTGCGCTCGACCAGCGAACCTCGTTTGTTACTAGATTTAGAATCCCTGCTACCATCGTAATATGCTTTTCTATATTTTCTTGCATCAACATGGCATTGAGTTTCTGAATCAGTTGACTTGGCGTTTTTGATCGACCATGAAAAGCCGCCATCCATGACGTCAATAAACTACTGGTGACACCATGCCCTGAAACATCAGCTAGATAAAATAAGACCTCTTCATCATTTAATCGCCAGTAATCGTACCAATCCCCAGATAAATAGGCAGATGGTTGGAAAAAAGATTCGAATTGATAGTTTGGTAATTGAATTGGATTTGGTAAAAGACGTTGCTGTAACTCTGCCGCAGAGGGAAGATCGCGGCTGTCTTGATTTCGCTTGTATTGCGCATCAATTTTAAATAAAGCATGTATTGGATTCTTGGGTAGGTTATCCCACATCCAACCTGCTAATGCACCCATTTCCCAAGCTTGAGCAAGTGCAGCGCCTTCATGTTCAAATGCAAGCACAATGGTTGGGAGTTTCCATTGATATTTTAAGAAATCTTGTACATCAGCAATCGCAATAATTGTTTGATCATACAAGTCCAAATCATTTACTTGAATGATTTGGAGAGTCGGTAACTCAGTTAAAGCTTGATCTAAGTAAGGTATGGAGCGTGTAGGTTGAATGAAATACATTGATGTATTGCCAATCCTTTGTATGATCACTTTTTAATTCATCATAGATGAAAGATAACCTAAAACATAGTGTTGCTAGCGTTTAAATTCGCTAGCGACACATAAGTTTGTAAGGCATTATTTTAATTTAACTATTCTTCGTCCGAAAATGATTCATCATTATCATCTGCATCGTTGATAAAGGAAATGTCATTTGCATCACCACGTTTCTCTGCAATTTGGAAAGCCTTACGTTGCAAATAAAAGTCACGAATCATCGAATATCTATCACCTTTTAAGCTCTCTTCAACTTCAAGAATTTGTGAACGGGTATCAACAACTTGTAATAGATTTGTTGACCAATAAATACCATCTTGATCGTCAAGTAGATATTTCTGTGGGCGACCAAAACTATCTGCAGCCATACCAACACCGTCTCGGAAAGTACTCGGACCAAAGAACGGTAGCATGACATATGGACCTGAAGGAACGCCGTAATAACCTAAAGTTACCCCGAAATTCTCTTCTTCTGTTGATAATCCTAAACGACGAGCAGGATCAGCAAAGCCTAAGGTTGTGAGTGTATTCACGGTAAAACGGCCTAAGGTTTTTGCTGCACGGCTAGGTCGACCTTGAATCACTTGATTCACAGCATTCCAAGGTTCGCCTAGATTCTTACGAAACTGACGATAAGGGCTACGAACCTCTACAGGAACTTTAGCAACATACTGTATTGCTACTGGTTTCAATAGGTTGCGGTCTAATGCATCGTTAAAAAGGAAAATCTGACGATTTAATGGTTGTAATGGGTCTTTCATCTCATCTGGCTGGGCAGCATTTGCATTGACTTTTAAATCATTTTTAGTGAGATGTTTTAAATCTTTTATTGCTTGTATTGTTGATGTCTTATGTTCATTTGAGCTTACAGTTGAATTGCTATCGGTTGCTGCTTCATTAAGTGTCTCTTGAGCAAATACGGATGAGCATGCTCCAGCAGTTAACAACCCAAGCAAGATAAAATTGGAGTAATGCATATTAATCCTTAATCGCGGTCTGAGCGAAATACGGTCATAAAAATGATTGTACTATTTAGCACAAAACATATTAAGCAGAATACAGTTAAAGTACTCATCTATTATTAAAGCAAATTCACTGACAAAATATAAGAAGAAATGTGAAATTGATCTAAAAATATCCACTTAAATAAATAAATTAAAAAAAGGGGTTGTGTGTGATTAGAAATGCTGTAGAATGCACATCCATCGGCGGTGATGCGGATAAAAACTTGTTGAGAAACAAGGATTTGGATTGAAAGATTTAAATCTTGTGTTTA
>NZ_RDNY01000011.1:0-89771 GCF_003687745.1 Acinetobacter sp. 2JN-4
GAACTCAGAAGTGAAACCTCTTCGCGCTGATGGTAGTGTGGCACTTGCCATGTGAGAGTAAGTCATCGCCAGCTTTTAAATTCTAAACACCCCAGTCTCGTAAGAGGTTGGGGTGTTTTTATTGGCGCTGAATAATTGAAAAAATAGCGTTTTATAATGAATTTGAGCTTAGACAGCACATTAAATTTAATCAATCCTTTATTGTGAGGCGTAAATCAAATATAAATATTTGAACAGAACAATGTAAGCTATTATTTAGATGTACTTTTAGTACCTTAAAATTATAAGAAGGAAACGTTTGTGTTCAATGTCATTGTGCAGTTAATGGGTGGAATCGGTTTATTCCTTTTAGGCATGTCTCTGATGACAGATAGTCTAAAAGCAATTGCGGGTGAAGCCCTGCGACAATGGCTAGTCAGATTTACAAACTCACCAATCAAAGCTGTACTATCGGGGATTGGTTTGACCGTTGTCGTTCAATCCTCCACAGCTACCACTTTGGCAACGATCGGTTTTGTCAGTGCAGGGATATTAAGTTTTAGTCATGCGATTGGTGTGATTATTGGTGCAAACATAGGCACGACAAGCACAGGTTGGATGGTTGCATTACTTGGTTTAAAGTTTTCTATTGCCAGTTTTGCCTTGCCCTTGATTGGTATAGGTGCGGCACTCAAATTATTTGGTAAAGAAAAATTTAGTTTTATTGGACTCACTTTGGCAGGCTTTGGGCTGTTATTTCTAGGGATTCAATTTTTACAAGATGCCATGAGTGGTATGGCTTTATTAATCGATCTATCTCGGTGGGCTGAACCAACTTTAATGATGAAACTCATTCTTGTGGTTATTGGTGTCCT
Organism: Acinetobacter sp. 2JN-4; assembly: GCF_003687745.1. Classification (NCBI taxonomy): domain Bacteria; kingdom Pseudomonadati; phylum Pseudomonadota; class Gammaproteobacteria; order Moraxellales; family Moraxellaceae; genus Acinetobacter; species Acinetobacter sp. 2JN-4. Next base: position 855 of record NZ_RDNY01000011.1, read on the forward strand.
CATGACGATCTTATTGCAATCCTCCAGTGCAGCGATTACAACCACATTAGCAGCACTATCTACCTCTACAATTAATTTAGAACAAGCTTTAGCCTTAGTGATTGGTCAAAATGTCGGAACGGTTGCAACTGCTATTCTCGCGGCGATAGGGGCGACTACCAGTGCTAAACGAACAGCGGCAGTTCATGTCATGTTTAATATTGTGACTGCCATTTTTGCATTTATTTTATTATCTCCAGTATTTATATGGGCATATCATCATATTGAAAGTATTCATCAATTGGATTCTGTGATCTTAGTTGCGGGATTTCACACGACTTTTAGTTTATTAGGTGCATGTATTTTCATGCCATTTTTGTCTCAATTTGAACAATTGATTATTCGCTTACTGCCCGAAAAACAACCGCTGATCACACGGTATTTAGACGAGTCACTTTATAGTGTTCCAGCTTTGGCGATTGCAGCAGCAGAACGTGCACTTTTGCAATCGATAGCTGATATGTATGAGATTTTTATACGTTGTATTCGTGGAGGAGTCGTTACTTCATTGGTTAAAACGGATGAGTTCGATCAAACTTTGCTTAAAGTTGAGCATTATTTAGATAAAATGACGGTTTCACAATCTTTAGAAGATCAACATCGTTTAATCATCTTATTGAGATTGGCGGTGTATGTCCGTGTTCTTAAAAATGATTTAAGTAGTGTGGCGCATATTGAAAGCATTCAAAATCAAAGAAATATTCATGAATTAGCCAATCAGTTTGCAACAATTCTTGAGCAATTTATTCCGTATTTAATGCATGAACCATTTGCGCGAATCCCAAAAAAACTTGTAGATGAGTTAGCTGATTTTTCCGCTGAGATGCAAGCACATCAAGATTTGGTGCGGCAGAAAATTATCGAGGACTCTTCATTAAGAACAGTATCGGTCACTTATACCTTGGACCAACTCGCTGCACAACGTTGGTTAGAACATTTAGTAATTCATTGTAGTCGTGTGGCGATTTTACTGGGTGATACAGAGCAAGTATTATTGAATGAGGAATTGGGATCAACTCAATTACCATCATGACAGTGTGGCGTGATTGGGTTTTCAAATGATAAAAATATGAATCGCAGGTTTTATGGGCTTATGTTTTCTATGCAGTGATAAGTTGTAGCGTTGTCATGGTCTGTGCCTAAGGCGTAATGCGTTTTTATTATGAACCATAAGATCTCATGCTCTAAAAATATTGTTTTTCATAAAAGCTAAGGTTTTCTACTTTTCTCACAGGCTGACATGCCTATAATGATTGGGAATCATTCCAAATCTAATAAGGAAATAACATGTCTACTGATCAACAATTTCCAACACCTGCCAATCTTGGTATCGCAGTTTATGAAAATAATGCAGAGGCAATTGGTAATACCCCTTTAGTGCGTATTAACCGTATTATCAAAACGGGTGCAACGGTACTGGCAAAAATCGAAAGCCGTAATCCTGCATTTTCAGTAAAATGCCGTATTGGTGCAGCTTTGATTGCCGATGCGGAAAAACGTGGTGTACTCAAAGCAGGGATGCATATTGTTGAACCAACCAGTGGTAATACTGGTATTGCCTTGGCTTTCGTGGCAGCAGCAAAAGGTTATCCCATTACTTTAACCATGCCATCGAGTATGAGTTTAGAGCGTCGGAAAGTGCTTAAAGCTTTGGGTGCAAACTTAGTCTTGACTGATCCAGCCATAGGTATGAAAGGTGCGGTAGATGAAGCGGTACGCTTGGCTACTGAAAATCCAGAACTGTATTTTTTACCACAACAATTTGAAAATCCAGCAAACCCGCAGATCCATGTTGAAACAACGGGTCCTGAAATTTGGCAAGCAACCAATGGTCAAGTGGATATTTTGGTTGCAGGTGTCGGTACAGGCGGTACCATTACAGGTATCTCACGTTATTTTGAGCAAATAAAAAATCAGCCTTTGTATTCTGTTGCAGTTGAACCTGCTGAATCGGCAATCATCACCCAAACGAAACGCGGTGAAAGCATTACACCCGCGCCACATAAGATTCAGGGCATTGGGGCGAACTTTATTCCGAAAAATTTAGATCTAGATTTGGTCGATGAGGTTGTACCCGTGAATAGTGCCGATGCAATTGAATGGGCGAGAAAATGTGCGATGCAAGAAGGAATTTTAGTCGGTATTTCTAGTGGTGCGGCATTAGCAGCGGCAGCTCAAATCGCAGAACGTCCTGAAAATTCAGGTAAAACTATTGTGGTTATTTTACCTGATAGTGGCGAGCGTTATTTATCTTCAGTATTGTTTGAAGGTTTATTTGATGAGGCTTAGTTATAAGTTTAGCAAAAAAAGCCATGCTTAAAGCATGGCTTTTTTATACTTGCTGCAATGATTTATAACGCAGCTTTCAGCATTTTTTTATGATGTTTAACCGACTTCGCATATTTTTTACCTTGGCGCTTCATTTTCCAATTACGCTGATAACCCGTTGGCCCCACATTATAATAAGCCAGTGCTTTTTCCCAGCTACCCGCAGATTGATTATATTTTGCAAGAATATAAGTACCACAATTGACGTTGGTATATTCATCAAATAAGTTACCGCCACAGGTGCTTTGCCAATAACGCGGGATGATTTGTGTGAGTCCAACTGCACCTGCTGACGAGGTGACATAAGGTCTGTAGCTTGACTCTTGTCGAATCATCGCAGCAATCAGGAGCGGATCAACATCATGTTGTTTGGCACTTTGAATGATCATCGGGGCAACGCGATTGGCTGTATCTGGTTGTACCGAATAGGCTTTTTGAATCCCAACTGATAATTTCTGAGCGCGTGTTGCGCTTGAACCACTTAAATGGCTACAAGCCGTTAAGTAAACAGCAGCAAACATCATGCTGAGTTTAAAAAGTAATATCGCGATATTACTGATATGGCGTTTTGCACTGTTTTTTGGAGTGATCATCGTGAAAATAAAAACTTAATCGCATATTCGAAAGTAGGGTGATGGTATGAAGTTAAATTCATGCCGTCAAGTGTGGTTATTTTACTGAGTACAAACAAAAAAGCCCCGACATCCTGTCGAGACTTTTTTATATTCAGTTTATTGCCGTTAACTCCTGTCAACGACCACATCCTGTGTATATTGTTATTCTGAATGAGACTTCCTGCCTCTCTATGATTTATATATTACGGAATAAACCTGTACACGGGTATATTCGCCATTCACTGCAAGTGATGTAGGCTTTAACTTACAACGCTGTTATCGAAGATAAATATGCTTAGCGGTTTTTAAGAATGAGACCGACAAGTTTCTGAGCGATAGGTGCACAGACCAGTACACTTGGAAAAGCAAACATCCATGCAATCATCCAAGCTGACATCCACATGGAAAAGAAATTTTCAACGAAGCCTAATGCTTTTAAAGTGGTGATTCCAGAAATTAGAAATGACATCATACAAGATAGAATTAATGGAAATAAAAGCGTAGCTGCCTTCATCGGTTAGCCTCTTGAGTGGTTCGGATAAAAAGGTATGGCCAATCGCTATCATACCGTGTTCGCTCGAAAAGGTGAAAAGTGAATTAGAGGAGCTTAAGGGATGAGGATAATCATTGTTGGGCATATCAACCGACTAAACTTGAATGTGTTGTTGTGAAAATTTAAGTGAAAAGTCACCAATATTGTCATTGATTATTTTGATGAGAACGCGCGTATACTGATCAGGCATAAGGAGTGGTCATGTCTGAATCAGTTTTACGCCCAAGCCATATTGAGTATGGTTCTAAATCGTTTACTTCAATTTTATGGTCATTGTTTTTTGCAGGTTTTGCTTCATTTTCATCGCTCTATTGTGTTCAACCAATGATGCCGATTTTTGCAAAATTCTTTCAGGTTAGCCCGACGCATAGTAGTTTTCCTTTGTCTTTCTCCACCATTGCATTGGCAACTGGTCTGTTATTTACAGGCTTTATTTCAGATCGGTTTGGACGTAAACCGATTATGGTCTTTGCCTTATTTCTGGTTTCGATTTTATTGTTGATTAGTGCCTCTTTCCCGATTTGGGAAGTGTTTTTAGGTACCCGTATTTTTATTGGTTTAGCGGTCAGTGGTGTGGCAGCCGTAGCCATGACCTACATCGGGGAAGAAATCGCACAAAAAGATATTGGTTTCGCGATGGGACTTTATATATCTGGAACCGCGATTGGGGGCATGGGTGGTCGCTTGATTGCAGGGGTGTTGGTCGATTTTATTTCTTGGCAATCTGCTACTTATATTATTGGATTTCTCAACCTCATAATCGCCTGTTTATTCTATCTGTTATTACCAAAATCTCAGCATTTCCAACCCTATCCGTTCCGTTTTTCTCGCTTTAAAGCTGCTTTTGAACAGAATCTCAAAGATCCAAAATTACGGATTTTATTTGCTCAAGGTTTTATCCTGATGGGGTGTTTGGTGACGGTGTTTAATTACATCAGTTATCACTTGTTAGAAGCGCCTTTTCATTTATCACAAACATGGATTGGGGTGATTTCGATTGCCTATTTGGCAGGAATTTATAGTTCACCTAAAGCGGCACAATGGGGCTTTAAATACGGACGGGATAAGGTTCTGCCATTTTTATTGTTGAGTATGATCATTGGATTATTGATTACCTTGATCCCATCGCTTTGGGCCATCTTAATTGGTTTAACTGTTTTTACCTTTTCATTTTTTGCTGCCCATTCAACCGCAAGTAGTTGGGTCTCGGTACAAGCCGTGCAATATCGAGCAGTGGCTTCATCACTGTATTTATTTTGCTATTACCTAGGATCTAGTGTGTTGGGGAGCAGCGGCGGTTTGATTTGGGAAAACTTTGGCTGGCTCGGCATTAATTTAAGTGTGGGTGTGGTCTTGGCAATAGGTTTCATGCTCACCTTTTATTTGGGTGACTCAAAAAAAACAGGATATTCTCGTAAAATAAAGCGACAGATATAGTCGCCGAGGGCTTGCTAAAAATCATTGGATTTTAGTAACTTAAGCAAGTGCTAATTTAAAGCATTATCATATTTTTTAGATTTTTTATCGTGGGGAAAGAGCAATGGAATTACATAGTCGTGTTTATTATAAGCATCCAGATGCAAAAATAATGGGGCAATTAGAAGTCTTATTTAAGGAACATGAGGGAAATGCGGAACGGTTCTTACAAGCTGCTTTAGCCATCAATCCAGAAAGTGTGGAAGCCGCACAAGACTTGCTCGATCAAATTGATTCGCCTGAATATGATTTGGAACCAGAAAGTTTATATTATGAGGCAGGGTATGCAGTTTTGGATTTTGTTCATGGTTCTTCTGGCGATGAAAACATTGAAAATATTTTACTTTTTTTAAAAGCTTTGCTGCCAGAGATACATGCCCAAGCATGGGGGTGTGGCGATGATGATCCTTGGGAGTTTTGGTTCAAATTTAATGGGGATGAGTTAATTCGAGAAGATGATGAGCCATTTAACGATCCTGAGGAAGATGAGAATATCAAAGCATCAATTTATGCGTGGTGGCATAAAGACTTGCCAACAGAGATTAAGGAAGGTTTTTTAAACGAAGCCTAAACATTATCAATTAGTTATCACCATATTTCCCCATTCTCTAAACGCGAGAGAATGGGGAATCTTTTTTGTATGTTTTTTAATCTATAAAAATGAATAGAATTCATGTTAAACTGATCAGCTTTCATTTTGGCATCAAAAATTCCGAGATGCCTCTCTCTTCCTTATTGCTAGCCGAGATTCGCAAGCTATGTCTACTGCCTATACCATGCAGACCGCGCCAAAAGCGTTGTTTGATTACGACAAATATTGGGCGTCGTGTTTTGAACCCGCACCATTTTTGCCGATGTCACGAGAAGAAATGGATCTCCTCGGCTGGGATGCATGTGACTTTATTTTAGTTTGTGGCGATGCATATATTGACCATCCTTCATTTGTATCAGGTGTGATTGGTCGTGTGCTTGAAGCGCAAGGTTTTCGTGTTGGTATTATTGCGCAGCCTGACTGGACCAATGCTGAAAGTTTCCGTGTACTTGGTAAACCAACCATTGCGTGGGGCGTAACCGCAGGCAACATGGATTCAATGATCAACCGTTATACGGCAGATCGTAAAATCCGTTCGGATGATGCATACTCACCAAATAACGAAGCCAATAAACGCCCTGATCGTGCGGCAACAGTCTATTGTCAGCGTTGTCGTGAGGCATTTCCAGATGTACCTGTGTTACTTGGTGGTATTGAAGGCAGTTTACGTCGTATTGCACATTATGATTATTGGTCAGACAAAGTTCGTCGTTCAATCTTGATGGACTCTAAGGCCGATTTATTGATGTACGGCAATGGTGAGCGCGCCATTATCGATGTAATGCATCGTTTAGCGAAAGGTGAAAAAGTCCACGAGATTACTGATGTTCGTGGTACTGCATTTATTATCAATAAGCATAATAAAAATTCAAAAGCAAAGTTCGTTGAAATCGCCAGTAATGATGTCGATAGCATCGGACGTGTGGATCAAATCATTAACCCTTATGTGATGACTGAAGATATTGATGGCTGTGAAGTTGAAAAAGAAAAGGGCAACTCACTGGCACAATATCAAGATTTTCAAAAAGAATTTGTGGCAAACCCAATTGTCCGTGAAGGGGATAATTTAGATCCTGATACACAGATCGTACAGCTCAAACCTGCACCATCAAAAGCGATTAAGCATAAACTGCCACCACGTGAACTTGCGGTGATCCGTTTACCTTCTTATGAGGAGGTTGCGAATGATCAGGTCCTTTATGCACATGCCAACCGTATTTTGCATCTTGAAACTAACCCCGGTAATGCGCGCGCCTTAGTTCAACGTCATGGCGAACGTGATGTTTGGATTAATCCGCCTCCGATTCCTCTAGCCACTGAGGAAATGGATTATGTCTTTGATTTACCTTATGCACGTTTACCGCATCCTGCTTATGGCAATGCGCGTTTCCCTGCTTTTGATATGATCAAATTCTCAGTCAATATCATGCGTGGTTGCTTTGGCGGTTGTACCTTCTGTTCAATTACTGAGCATGAGGGACGTATTATTCAAAACCGTTCGGAAGAGTCGATCTTACGTGAAATTGAAAAGATTCGTGATACCGCACCTCAGTTTACAGGCATTATTTCAGACCTAGGTGGTCCAACGGCAAACATGTATCGTTTGCACTGTAATGATCCTGAGATTGAAAAGAACTGTCGCAAGCCATCTTGTGTCTATCCGGGTGTTTGTCAAAACTTACATACCGATCATGCACCATTGGTTCAGCTTTATCGTAAAGCACGTGAAATCAAAGGTGTGAAAAAGATTCTGATTGGTTCAGGTCTACGTTATGACTTGGCAGTATTGAATCCTGAATATGTCAAAGAATTGGTACAACACCATGTCGGTGGATATTTAAAAATTGCACCTGAGCATACCGAACAAGGTCCATTATCGAAGATGATGAAGCCGGGTATTGGCACTTATGATCGCTTTAAACAAATGTTTGAGCGTTTCAGTAAGGAAGCAGGCAAGGAACAGTATTTAATTCCTTACTTCATTGCTGCTCATCCGGGTACGACCGATTACGACATGATGAACTTGGCGATTTGGTTGAAGAAGAATGGTTTCCGTGCCGATCAGGTACAGACCTTCTATCCATCGCCAATGGCAACGGCAACCACGATGTATTACACAGGCAAAAATCCATTGTCTAAAGTGGCGCGTTATACGGAAAATGTCGATATTGTCAAAGGCGATAAGCGTCGTCGTTTGCATAAAGCATTCTTACGTTACCATGATCCAAATAACTGGCCATTGTTGCGTGAGGCGCTAAAAGAAATGGGTCGACCTGACTTGATTGGTAACTCAAAACAGCATTTGATCCCGACTTATCAGCCTCAAGGTACTGCTGAGAGTGAATATAAATCTGCGCGTAAGAAGAACTCGACCGTCGCGGGAGATTCAGCAAAACGCAATCAATCGCAACCACAAGCGGGTCAAAAACGTCCGCAAAAAGGTCAAATACTGACCCAACACACGGGTTTGCCACCGCGCGAAACTGGTGAGAAAAGACCATTTTCAGGCAAGCCGAAAGCCAAAGCGAAAACACATCGCTAATTAGCATCAAAGAAGGCATGTGGAAGCATGCCTTCTTTTTATATAAAAATGATAAATGGTTCGCAGTCTAATTTCAAAACTATACTCTATGGAAACATATACTGACAATATCGACTTGAATATTTGCGATATGCTGATTATAAATAACAAGACAGCAAGCTTTTACGACTTTGGTAGGAACGATTAAGAACTTCAAGTTTGAACTGTTAAAATAACTTTACTATCGTTGTTATTGATTAAAAAATTGGCATAAAGCCAAAAATGATTATAAAAAATCTAAAGGGATTAGTTAGAAATGTATTATTTCATAACAATAGTTGGTTTGCTGTTAATTACAGCACTTGCACTTCGACATTTACATCAAAATCGGCGTCAAGATAGTCCATTAAAGCGACGTGGTATTTTGAATATTGCTGAGCAAATTACTTTAATGCGTTTACAAGCCGTTTTGCACCGTCATACGATATTGGCACATGTATCGTTTGATGCCTTGCTTACGACTAAGTTTAGCCATACACGACGTAAGTATCAGGGTTTGGTTGCTGATTTTGTGGTGCTTGATCAACAACATCAGGTGCTTGCGATTGTTGAGATTGCAGATGAATCTTATGTCAATCGTCTGAATCAAAAGCATTATCAAGACAGCCTACTCGAATTGGCTGGATATCGTGTTTTTCGTTACAGCAGTATTCCAACTGAACAAGAATTACGTGAAGACTTGATCCCTGATTTGTTTGATCCAATGAGTTCTGCTACCTCAAAGATTTCAAGTCCGATGCCGCACACTGAACATATAATGAAATACAATGTGTTTGCGGCAAAGTCATTTTAATCTGGACGTACCGCAGTTACGGTCATTTCGACCAAGACCTCAGGTGCGTATAGTTTAGACTCTACACAGGTACGTGCTGGGGGATGACCCTCAGCAATCCATGCATCCCAAACGGCATTCATTGCTGCATAGTCTTTTTCGATATCTTTTAAGAAAATCAATACCGACAAAATATGGGTCTTATCGGTACCTGCTTCGGCAAGTAAACGATCAATATGGTCTAAGGTTTGCTGAGTCTGTGCGCTCACATCTACACTGGTATCATCTGCCAATTGACCCGCCAAATGAACAAGATTTCCTGAAATTGCGACTTCGCAAAAACGTGAAGTGACATGCAGTCGTTGCACAGACATAGAGATGCTACCTAATCAAAAATGTATCTATAAGATTGTACTTGAAGCATTCTTAGCACAGTGTAATTTTGTATAAATTAGGCTGAAAAAATATCTATTTCCATTAATTTACGTTGTTTGAAAATCAAAATAGAGCGGGATTGTGGGCAAATAATAATATTGCCTAGATTCAGAAATTGAATTTCGGCTTGTCGAAGTTGATTTAAACAGCTCGCAATTGAGCTCTGGTTGGGACACAGTTGTTTGAGTTGGCTTAAAGCTGAAGTGGACGTGTGATACATGGTCTTATTCCTTATCATCATTGTTAAAAATTGGGCAAAGATATGACCTTGCCCGATTCATTTAGATGTTTTGTTGTTCGGATTGATACCAATTGACATGGCGTGTGATGTACATGACGCATGCAATTAAAATGAAAGACAAAATGGAGCCGAATAAGAAAGTTTTTCCGCTGGATTGTAGTAATAGATACATCATGCCGTATAAAGCACTAAGTAAAACACCGAAGAGTATGGTGGCTTTAAAACCTTGAACGACGAAGTATAAATACCAAGTAATCAAGCCAATACATGCAACTGCCGCAATCAGATAGGCAAGGGAAAAAGCGTAATATTCACTGATTGATAGTAATAAGACGAAGAATACGCCTTGTGCCATGGCAACCAAAGCATACTGAACAGGATGAATTTTAAGATTCTTCAAAACCTCGAATAAAAAGAAGCAACCAAAGGTAATAATGATCACCATAATGCCATATTTGATGGCACGATCAGTTTGGGTATAAATATTAACGGGTTCTAAAAACTGCGTCGAAATACCAGAAATGTTGTTTGAAGATACATTTGAAGTAGCATAAGCAGCTTCAACATCACTGATCAGATTGCTTTTAGTATTTAAAGTTTGGTAAAAACACTGACTGTTTTCACAGCTTGAGAGACGATCTAAATTACGTTTACCTAAAGCAATATTTTTCCAGTCCGCTTCAAAAAGTTGTCTTTTGCTGAGTTTCTTAAACGGTAAACTTTGACCATCGTATTTCACATCACCCCAATTGCCTTTAGCTTGATAAGTCATTTCGTAACTGGTTGGGATAAATGCAAATTCGCTTAAACCTTCTAGATCAAATTGCAGGTTAAAGCTAAAACCCTGTTGGAATTTTTGGATCAGTTCAGGATATTGCTTACTGGTGATATGTAGTAGATCAAAGCCTTGCTGTCCTTGGCTTTGCTCAGAAAAGCCAAACTTATAATTTTTTCCATCAATATTAAATGTTGGCTTGGCGTTTAGACCGCGAGCATCTTGGATAGGAAAAATGATTTCAGCTTGATTCCAAAGATAGTTGCGTTGCGGTTCAATCGTGGCGCCTTTAAATACACCTTTACCTAGCATGTGATTTTGATAACTAATCGCTTTATACATACTGCGTTTGTAGGTGCTGTCTGAAACTTTAAATTGAGCTGTCCAGTCTGTTGTTTCTGCGCCTAGGGTAATAAATGCTGTTTGCGTACAATCGTAAGTTTTCTTTTGTTCATCGGTACATGTGGTTTGAATTTGATAGGGAAGTTTTAAATAGGGTGCAATCACTTGTTGTGGGCGAATTTGTTCTTTCGCAATGTCCTGAATCACTTGTTGTTGATAGCTTTTGCGCTCATCTACCAAGTTAGAGATGAAAAAAAGACCAATATAAAAAATCAAAATCAGGAGCAAAATCGCTCCTATTTTCAGATTAATAAAGTTTCTGCGCATGGTGGATTCCATTGTCATTGTGATATGACCAGTATCACGAATCCATATGCGTTCTAAATGAGTTGCAATTGAAGCTTATGTGAAGTTTCGATGAAGTATAATTTTTACCAGTACCCCTGATTTGTGCTGCTCTAAGAAATTCAAATAATTTTCAGGGATATTTTGAATGGTGACGTGACCTTGATGCTGTTGAATAATCTGCTGCACAATACTCAGACCAATACCTGTGCTCCGTTGCTGATTATGCGGACGTGGTAATGAAAAATAGGTTTCAAAGACACGATTTAAAGCGTATTCAGGAATGGCTTCACCCTCATTGAATAATAGAATTTCAATACCATTAGTGTCGGTATTTTCCCTGAGTTGAATGGCGAGAACACCTTGTTCAGAGCAAAAGTCTCTTGCGTTATCTAAGACATTATTGATTGCTTGTTTAAGCCAAAATGAATCAGCATAGATTGAGAAATCTTCAGGAAGATTCAGCTCTATTTGAATCTGTTTAATTTGGAAAGCACTCTGTTGTTGTATCACGCAGTCCCGAATCAATTTTGATAAATCAATATTTTGAAACTCTAAAGCATGCTGATTCTTCTCTAGGCGTGTGAGCAACAGCATGCGTTCGATTAAGGATTGCAAGCGATGACTTTGCTCAACAATATGTGCTGCAAATTGTTGTTGGTCTTCTAAAGGCAGATCATCTTGTAATAGTTCTGCACTGGCTTGAATTGCCGTGAGTGGGCTTTTTAACTCGTGGGTTAGCGTATTGACATAGTTCTCGACATAAGCACGATCTTCGAGTTTCTCTCGCATGTCACTCAATGCTTGAGTCACTTGGTTGAGCTCTTTTGCAGAATAGAAAAATGGAGCTTGATTGACGGGTGCTAGCGCTTGAGCATAACGACGCACTTTATCAATACTGTGTCTTAACCAATATGCCACCATGCTTGCAAGTAATAAACTCAATGCAGCGATCCATAACGCTTGATGAATCAGTTGACGTTCTGCGCGTGCAATATATGGTTGTACGGATTGATTTGGTTTACCGATACTGACCACACCTATTAATTGTTGTTTGTAGATAATCGGTGCAGCAATATGCATCACACTGCTATTTCGGTCATAACGGTTGGTTGCAGTAGAACGTGCACCGTATTTGCCGCGTAAGGTCAGATAAACATCATTCCATTTGGAATAATCTTGCCCAACGGCTTGACCTTCGGAGTCATAGATGACAACACCGTGCTGATCAGTAATATACAGTTGTTGGTTGATTTTATCTTTTTGATGCTGCCAAATTGTGGCATTGAGTTGGCGAGATAATGCTGCTTGAATTTTTTGATCAAATTCAGGTGTACTGACTTTTTGTTGTGCTACATCTTCTGCAATCAGTTGGGCAATGATATTGGTATTCTCGGCAAGAGTATCTTCGACCACTTGACGGACATTTGGTTTGACCTGTTGATTCAAAGTATAGGCAATAAAGCTCAGGCTCAGCACCACCACCAAGCTAAAGAAAAACCAAATGCGGATAAAGATGGACATTGATTAACCTAATCTCACTAAACTATACCCAAACCCTCGATGCGTCCGAATCGGATCATCATTAGGAGTAATTTGCTTTAGCTTTTGCCTTAAACTTTTGATATGTGTATCAACTGTACGTTCTAAGCTATGCTCAGGGTGTTCCCAAATATGATCCATTAGTTGTTGTCGGCTAAAGACTTGTTCAGGATGTTGAATCAGTAAAAATAACAAACGATATTCATAACGTGTCAGTTGTAATGGTTTTCCATGGTATTGAATTTGCAGTGATTGTGGATTGCACGTCCACGTCGCAGATTGTAGGGTTATTTCTGCTTGGGTGATTGATGGTTGTGATGAGATATTTTGCGCCTGTATTTCCATTCTGCGCCAAATGGCTTTGATTCTTGCCACAATTTCCCGTGCACTAAAAGGTTTTGTACAATAATCATCTGCGCCGATTTCTAAACCAACAACCCGATCAATTTCGTCATCTCGTGCGGTGAGGAATAATAAAGGTGTTTGATATTTTTGGCGTAGCTGTTTGCAGACTTCAAAACCATTCAGATCAGGTAAACCGACATCTAAAATAATAAAATCAAAAGTTTGTTCTGAAAGATATTGTAGTGCTTGAGCACCTGTATTTGCCCAACTAACGCTCCAGCCTTCGCGTTCAAGTACATAACGTAGAGGAAGAATAATCGCTGCTTCATCTTCAACACATAGAATTTGTTTTTGATTCATCATGATTAACTAATCAATATTTTCTAATTTTATTGGGTTAGTTTAGCGGAAGATGTGGTGGAGAAAAGTAGTAATACTCATTTTTATAATTATTTAATAAAATAAAGGACACTTGAAGTGCCCTGTAATATTCGGATTTGATCGTCACGCCAACCACAGGAGCAAATGCTAAAAGCGAGGATTTCTTTAGCAAGAGCAAGCAACATGGATAATGCTACTGCGTTGTCTAGAGTACTGAAAACTGCATAAAAAGCAAACATAAATTTCAGGGTGAATGATATTTTTGTGTAAAAAAACGACATTACCATAAGGAAAGTTGGGATTCTTGTTGAATCGGTTGCAACTGATAGACCCCAACACCAACTAAACGAAACTGAAAGTTAGGATCAATATGCATTTCATTCAGTAATTGCATAACCACTTGTAATAATTCTTGTGGAGACTGTAGCGGGTGTTTAAAGCTTTTACTGTGTTGTAAGACCTGAAAATTTTTGAGCTTTAGTTTGACATTCACGCCTCGTGCTGTGAGTTGTTTTTTATCTAAACTTTGCCAGATTTTTGTCGTCAATGGCTGCCATGTCGGAGCACATTGATCGAGGTTATAGTCGTCATCAAAGGTAATCTCTTTAGAAATTTGTTGACGTTCTCGTTCAGCTTTGACAGGGCGGTGGTCGATGCCTTGTGCATATAAGTAAAGCTGTTTGCCATATTTTCCAAAATGATGGATAAGAACGTTTTCTTCGATTTTTTGTAGATCACCTAAGGTGTGTAAATTCAATTGATTTAGTTTTTCATAGGTAACTTTGCCGACACCTGGAATTTTGCTCAATGCTAAGTCTTGAATGAATTGCATCACTTGATGGGGCTTAATGACAAATAAGCCATTCGGTTTATTCCAATCCGAAGCGATTTTTGCCAAAAACTTATTCGGTGCCACACCTGCAGAAGCCGTCAGTCCTGTCATTGTGAAAATATCCGAACGGATCTGTGTCGCAACTTCGGTGGCACTTGGGATATTTTTTAGATTTTCAGTGACATCTAAATAGGCTTCATCTAAAGACAGTGGTTCAATCAGCGTGGTGTATTGCTGAAAAATCTGATGGATTTGTGCTGAAACCTCACGATATTTTTCAAAATTTGGCTCAATCACAATTACTTGTGGGCACAGTTTTTTGGCTTGTCCCATCGACATCGCAGAACGTAAACCAAAGACTCGAGCAGGGTAAGATGCAGCCGCAACCACCGCACGAGGATGATGCGAGGAGATCACCACCGGCAAATCTTTGAGATCAGGGCGCTCTCTGAGTTCGACTGAAGCAAAAAAGGCATCCATGTCGATATGGATGATTTTACGCAGTTCATTTGCCATCCTGAATGCCTTGTTCTTTTAAAAACATACGCCACTGCTGTGGTGATTCGGCATAGACATTTAAATCAACAGGCTTTGCAATACCGTCAATTTTACCTGTTTGACTATGCTGCCAAAATAACCATTTTCGCCCATCTTTGAGTTCAGGTTTGCCGTCATAGTCTCTGACCCAAAGTGGCGTGTCGGTAAAACTTCCCATCAATACAATGTGATAAAAACTTTTAGAAATATAGAAAATTGGTTGTTTGCCATAATGTCGATGCAGTTGATCATGCATGAGCTGAATTTCTTTGAGTAACTGCTCTTTGGTATAGGTATTAATACAGTTACTGTCATATTCCAAATCAATGACAGGTGGCAAAGCATCGGTTTTGTTGGGCACAGTGGCAATGAAATTGTCTGCCTGTACTTTGCCATCGCGACATAAACGATAGAAGTGATAGGCACCCACATGTAGACCTTGTTCACGTGCTTTGAGCCAGTTGTCCTGAAATTTTCGATCTTTAAAATCGCCGCCTTCTGTGGCTTTGAGATAGACAAATTGATATTGGACAGGTGAAATTTGTTTCCAGTTAATCTCACCCTGATGATGAGATACATCAAAGCCACGAATGGCATAATCTTGTGCAGATGCTTTTTGCTGATAGAACACACCGAAATACGTCAAAACACCCAACAGACTCGCAAGCCCAATACTCACATAGGTATTATGGCGTTGGTATACGGGTTTTTGATTCGATTTTGGCATGTAAATTTTACAGCGATTTTAAAATAATCATCATAACGTGATTTTGGAGTGGATGCTATTTCAGCTCATCTGTGGTCTCTTTTGGAATCTGCCAAAACACGATCGCGGTAATGATGTTTATACAACCCAGCGTAATCAATGAAGCATGGAATGCTGTGGTAATGGATGCCGTTGGATAATACTGACTAAACAGATTAATCAATGTTCCTGCCAAAGCTACCCCGATACTCATGGAGAGCATCATAATCATGGATAAGAAGCTATTGCCACTGCTGGCATCGTGCTGAGGTAAATCTTTTAAAGTAAGGGTATTCATTCCCACAAATTGGAGTGAGTTGAGTGTGCCAAAAATAAAGAGGTGCACAATTTTGAGCCAAAGCGGTGTTGCAGCAGTCATTAAAGCAAAACTGGCAATACACAAGCCAACCAAAACCGTATTGGTCAGTAGAAAGCGACGATAGCCGACACGTTGAATGAGTGGGCGAACAATTGGTTTGGAAAATAATGAACCTAATACCATTGGGATCATCATTAAACCTGTAATAAAAGGTTCAAAGCCAAAAGCGACTTGTAGCATCAGCGGTAAAATAAAGGGAATAGCATTACTGCCTAAACGCGCAAAGAAATTGCCCAACACCCCGATGGAAAAAATTTTGTGTCGAAACAAACGTCCATGAAACAGTGCATTTGGGTGGCTATGTGCATGATAAGCATAACCTAACGTTGCAATACTCCCGATCACCAATAAGCTGATACTGACGATGCCTGAGTATTGTGGTGCGGCAATATTTTCAATTCCCAATGAAAGCCCGACCATGGCGATGATTAATAAGATGAAACCACTTAGGTCAAATGATTTTACGGTCGGCTCTTTGTGATTTGGCATGACTTTGAGTGCCATGATCACGCCGAGTACGCCCATGGGCAGGTTAATTAAAAAAATCCAGTGCCATGTTGCAACCTGAACCAACCAGCCGCCAAGGGTGGGGCCCATCAAAGGACCAATCAGACCTGCAAGGCTCATTAAACTCATGGCCGATAGAAATTGCGTACGTGGAATCAGCTTTAATAAAGCGAGTCGTCCGACAGGCATTAACAATGCACCGCCCATGCCTTGAATCACACGACAGACCAGCAGTTGATTTAGATTCTGAGATAAGCCACAACCAAGCGAAGCTAAACTAAAAATGACCATTGCGGCGAGATAGGTATTGCGGATACCGAAGCGATCTGCCAACCAGCCACTCAGTGGTATAAACGCAGCCACAGACAGTACGTAGGCCACAATCACGCCATGCATTTGTAGTGGATTTTCATTGAGTTGCAGCGCCATCATTGGAATCGCCGTATTGACGATGGTGGTATCCAATGCCTGCATAAAAAAGCCAATGGAAACCAATAACACCAACAATCGGAATTCGGGCTGTACAGCTTGATGTGTGGTTGTTGCCATGAGTCGCGATGAATAAAATAACCGTTTTAGTTTAATGCAATCGACATTGAAATAAAGACAAAAATTGTCAAAGAGTGGTCATTGAACTGACATGAAAGTGTCATCGAATTTGCATCTCAAAACACTAAATTGGCCATACAAAATAAAATGTATGGAATTTGATCATGAAATTTAAGGTTTCAGTATTACTGACTGCAATGCTATCAGTGGGGTTAATGGGGTGTAATGATGATAATAAGCAAAACAAGATACCTAGCAAAGAAGTGATTGAGCCAACGCCAGAACGTATTCAGCTGAGTTTTCTAAATCGTTACGAATCCGGTGTTTTTGCGAAAAGTGCTGCTGAAATCCCAGCCTATGATCCAGCAACGCAACGTATTTTTGTCGTGAATGCAGAAATTGGGGCATTGGACGTATTGGATCTTTCCGATCCTGCAAAACCCACTTATCTACAATCACTGACCGTAGATGATATCGCCGAAGGTGCAAAGGTGAATAGTGTCAGCATACGGAATGGCATTATTGCATTGGCAGTTGAATCAGCCAATAAAACTGATCATGGTTTTGTGGCGTTTTACCAAGCCAGTGATCTAAAACGATTGAGCCATGTGCCAGTCGGTGCATTGCCTGATATGTTGACCTTTACACCTGATGGAAAAACAGTATTGGTGGCCAATGAAGGTGAGCCATCTGATGACTATCAAATTGATCCAGAAGGTTCGATCAGTGTGATTAATGTCAGTGATATCAGCAAGCCAACAGTCAAGACAGCTGATTTTGAAGCCTTTAATAGCCAGAAAGAGGCGTTGGTTGCCAAAGGTGTGCGTATTTTTGGACCTAATGCCACGGTTGCTCAAGATTTAGAGCCTGAATATATTGCGGTTTCTGATGATGGCAAAACCGCTTGGGTGGCACTGCAAGAAAATAATGCCATTGCTGTTTTGGACATCGCTACGGCCACTGTGACCTCGATCAAGGCAATGGGTTATAAGGATCATGGCTTCAGCGACAGTGGCTTTAAGTCGATGCTTGATCCAACTAAAAACTCAAGTAATGGCTTGGATGTCAGTGACTTTGATGGCAAGAAAACCGTCCAAGATATTATGATCAAGACATGGAATGGGTTGAAAGGGATTTATCATCCTGATGCAATCACCGCATATACCGCAGCAGATCAAAAAACTTATCTGATCTCTGCCAATGAGGGCGATGCACGGGCGTGGGGTGAAAATACCGCCGAGTACTTTGGTTTGACTAAACTCAAAAACTTTGAGCAGAATAGCTTACAACGTTGCGACAATGACAATCGCAAAGGTCTGGTCGAAGAGTGGCGCGTCAAGCATCTAGTACATAAAGACGGTTTCGATCGCCGTTGTGCCGATGATTTGCCAGCACAATTACGTGATTTAGCTGCGGGCGCACATTTGAATCCAACCACCTTTAGTTATTGTGGTGCAAGCAAAGGTGATGCAGGTGATTGTCGTGATGACAAACAATTAGGCCGTTTAAAAATCACATGGACACAAGGTTATCAAACTGAAAATGGCAAACCTGTGTACTACTCAAAAGCGGGTGATAAAATCGGGGTCAATGGTAATCCATTAACCGATTATTTAATGTATGACGAGTTATATCTGCTCGGCGCTCGCTCATTCTCGATTTGGGATACACAAAACCAAGTCAAGATCGCCTATGACTCAGGTGATTTTATTGAACAATACCTGAACAGTGATCAATGTAAATTAGGCAAGTCACGTAATCTTCCATGTAAAGACTGGTTTAACAGCAACCATGAAAAAGGCAATACATTGGGTGGCCGTAGTAGCAGCAAAGGTCCAGAGCCAGAAGGTCTCACCATCGGTAAGATTGGCAATAAACAATTCTTGTTCCTAGGGCTTGAGCGGATGGGTGGGGTGATGGCGTTTGATGTCAGTAATCCAAAACAGCCAATTTTCCAAGATTACTTAAATACTCGTGAAATATGGGATCAGGCTGATCCATCGACCGCATTATCTGAGCATGGTGATCTTGGGCCTGAAGGTTTAATCTTTATCTCAGCCAAAGATTCTCCGAATGGAAAAGCATTGTTGGTGGTGGGGAATGAAGTCAGTGGCACAACCACCATTTACCAAGTCAAGGCACAGTAAGTCTAAACGCAAAAAAGCGGATCGAACCTGATCCGCTTTTTTCACGGCATATCACATTGCCACATGTTCAGGTGAGTTGAGATTTTTAATCACATTTGAAATCTGCTCAGTATTTTCACAAATAATCACTTTGGCACGATGTTGAGGGGGTAAGAAGCCTTCATCAACGGCGTGATCAAGTTGAGCAATTAAGGCATCATAAAAACGGTTCACGTTATAAATGATCATCGGTTTCTGATGTTGGTTGAGTTGCCCCCAAGTGGCGATTTCCAAGATTTCTTCGAAAGTGCCGAGTCCACCTGGTAGCGCGATAAAGGCATTGGCACGTTCAGCCATCAATGCTTTACGCTCGTGCATACTTCTCACAACATGCAGTTCCGTCAGTTGATTATGTGCAATTTCATAGTCCAGCATAAATTCAGGAATAACCCCAACAACCTCACCACCGTGTTCAAGTACGGTATCTGCGACTTGTCCCATGAGGCCGATACTGGCACCGCCATAAACAATACCAAAATTCTGTGTAGCGAGATGTTGGGCAAGTTCAATTGCCTTTTCACGATAGATCGGATTGTTGCCGGGACGAGAACCACAATACAATGCAATTAGCGGGAGGGTTGTTTTTATGGGAGGAATGGTTTTTTTAACGGTCATTCTAAATACACTATTCATCTAATTTATTTTTACCTTATCATTTTCATTGTGCTTGTCTAGGCTAAATGAATTTTATGACAGTTTTATGCACATTTCCCATACAAAGTTCTTTCGTTATTGCTAGAACAGAATTAAAAAACACCCATATAAAAAATGATGAATTTTGTTGAAATCTTACCTATACTAAAAATCCTTTCATTAATAAATGTACCTCTATGAGTAGTGGTTGTTGTCGCTCTGCTTTGTTCTCTTTTTCTAAAAAAAATGTTTGGGCTGTTTATGCCGATCTATTCAATGATCAGTTTCAAGCTGATTATGTAGAGGAGTCAGCACTATGATTTTTGAATGGATGTCTGATCCTGCTGCATGGGTGGGTTTAGCGACACTGGTGGTGCTTGAAATCGTTCTGGGTATTGATAACCTTGTTTTTATTGCAATTTTAGCTGAAAAATTACCACCAGAACAACGTAATGCTGCGCGTAAAATTGGTTTAATTCTCGCATTGTTAATGCGTTTGGTGTTACTCGCGTCTATTGCTTGGGTGATTACCTTAACTGAACCATTGTTCCAAATTTTTGATCATGCATTTTCAGGTCGAGACTTAATTTTACTGTTTGGTGGGGCGTTCTTATTGTTTAAGGGAACGATGGAGCTGCATGAGCGGATAGAAAGCAAGCAAGTGCTCAAAGAAGAAAATCCAGTGCATGCGGTGTTCTGGATGGTGGTTGTTCAAATCGTTGTGCTTGATGCCGTGTTCTCACTGGATAGTGTGATTACCGCTGTGGGTATGGTGAAAGACTTATCTGTGATGATGATCGCGGTGACGATTGCGATCGGGATTATGTTGATCGCCTCTCGACCATTGATGGACTTTGTTAATAAACATCCAACCGTGGTGATCCTGTGTCTCGGTTTCTTGATGATGATTGGTTTCTCATTGATCGTTGAAGGTTTTGGTTTTCATATTCCAAAAGGCTATTTATACGCCGCAATTGGTTTCTCAGTTTTGGTTGAGGCCGTGAATCAGACTATGCGCCGTAACCAAGAGAAGCTGGTGACCACAACCGATTTACGTTACCGCACTGCATCCGCTGTATTACGTATGTTAGGTAGTAAAGGCGCTGGTGAGCAGCACAAAGAAACAGAGGATGTACTCGCTACACAAGCCTATGCCAAAGAAGTCTTTGATGAAGACAATGGCGTTTATCATAGTGTCTTGGTACAGGGTGTTTTAGGGCTATCTGAGCGACCTGTGAAGTCGGTGATGACACCACGCCCAGAATTGGAATGGTTAGACTTAGATGATGATCCTACAGAATTAAAAGACCGCTTGATGGCAATGACACATTCGCGTTTGATTATTGCGCGGGGAGAGTTGGATAATATTGAAGGTGTCGTACTCACGCATAAAGTATTGAATGAATACATTGAAACAGGTTCGATTGATTTTGCAAAACATTTACGCGAACCCGTGATTGTGCATGAGAACGCACAAGTTTTAATGGTCATGGAGCAATTACGCCAAGCACCGTTACAAATGGCAATCGTATTGAATGAATATGGTTCGATTGAAGGGATTGCAACGCCGATTGATATATTGGAAGCGATCGCGGGTGAGTTCCCTGATGAAGATGAGCTTGAAGCAGCGGCAGAAACGCTCGATGACGGCTCTATGCTATTAGAAGGTTCAACCGATATTCGCCATGTGTCTTTATTATTGGGTAAAGATTTGGTGGATGAAAGTGAAGAGTATTCCACTTTATCAGGCTATATCTTATTCCATCTCGGTCGGTTACCTGAAAATGGTGAAATGGTCGAAGCAGACGGACATTGTTTTGAAGTGGTGACGATGGATGGGCACAAGATTGAAAAAGTGCGCATTATTGCCAAAGAGAAAACTGACGAAAAATGATTTCCTCACCAAACTGTCCATGTGGACAAGGGCAATATGCTGCGTGCTGTCAGCCCCTACATTTGAAACAACAATTTGCTGAAACTGCTGAACAACTCATGCGTTCGCGCTATAGTGCTTTTGCCTTACAGCAAATTGATTACATTCTTGAAACAACGGCTCTAGGGCAGCAGGCTAGTTTAGATCAGGCTGTGATTACCGATTGGAGTCAGTCCAATCAATGGCTCAAATTAGAAGTCATCCAACATCAACCAAAATTGGATAAAACCCATGCCTTGGTTGAGTTTAAAGCGCATTACCGCGATAAAAACCATGATGGGAAACAACTTCATATTCATCACGAAATTTCACATTTTGTGCGACATCAACAGCGTTGGTATTTCCTCGATCCGACTTTAGATATGCAAATCACCATGAAACAACCGTGCATTTGTGGTTCGGGGAAAAAATTTAAGCAATGTTGTGAACAATTCATCTAAGTTTGTCTTAAAATAGCGCACACTTTTCCGCCTTGTTTAAGGATGTCGGCAGATGTTACTTACCGTGATTTATATTATTGCCATTACTGCGGAAGCGATGACAGGTGCATTGTCAGCGGGTCGACGCAGTATGGACTGGTTCGGTGTAACACTGATTGCCTGTGTAACTGCCCTCGGTGGTGGTTCAGTCCGAGATGTATTGCTTGGGCACTATCCCTTAACTTGGGTCAAGCATCCTGAGTATTTGGTTTTAACCTGTTGTGCGGCTTTTGTGACGATTGTTATTGCCAAATGGATGCGTCATCTCCGTAATATCTTCTTGGTACTGGATGCTTTGGGTCTAATTGGTTTTACTATTATTGGTTGCCAAATCGCTTTATCTATGGGGCATGGTTTTGTGGTGTCTGCGGTTGCAGGGGTCTTAACAGGCGTATCAGGTGGTATTCTGCGTGATATCTTGTGTAATGATGTGCCTTTGGTGTTCCGCCGTGAGTTATATGCCAGTATTTCCTTTGTCGCGGTGATTTGTTACTGGGTCTGTTTAGAAGTTGGATTGCCGCACGATTTAACGGTAATTTTCACTCTGGTCTTTGGTTTTACCCTACGTTTAATCGCGATTTATTTTGGTTTAGAGATGCCGAAATTTATTTATCAAGAAGACGATGCTGAATCTGCTTCGTCTACGGATGAGCACTGATTAATAAATAACAAACGGAGTAAAGGATTTTGGATTGAAATATCTAAATACCCTTTGCCACATATAAATTAACCATTACTTGAATCTTAAATTAAAAATGAATCTCTTATCTGTACAAGAAATGGCTCCTGAGGTCATGGAATTCGATGTAGATCAACAAATAAAGATAGGTCTTGATTATTGTCTTGGGCGCAATGACAGGGTTAAAAATCTTTTATTAGGTAGAAACTGGTTGTGGATTGCAGCAACATATAATAGATCGCTTGTAGCTGAATATAATTGGGCTGCAACTTGGATGGAACAACCTGAATATAACGAAAGTGATTTGATCTATATTGAAGATCTTGAGGTAATTGCTGAGCAAGGAAACGCAGCCGCTTTATATCTTTTGGGCGTTTATCATTCGGGTTCAAATGAAGAAGAGCAGGTCGATATTGATCTTGCATTAAAATATTATGAGAAAGCTGCATAGCAGAAGTTTCTTCCAGCCATTAATAATCTTGCTGATAAATATGAAAATGGAACAGGTGTTTCAAAGAATTTAAAAATAGCTTTTGAATTCTACTCTGTTGCTGCGGATCAAGAAATTGCCGCATCACAGTATAGTTTGGGTCTGTTTTATTTAAAGGGACTCTATGTTGAAAAAGATGATGAATTAGCTAGGCAATGGTTAAAAAAGGCGGAGAAAAATGGCTGGTTTCTAGCATCAGAAATTCTATTGAATATGTTGCATTAAGCTTAACAAGACACCATTTGACGTTTAAACAACAACAAGGGCTTGTCACAACGCTTGCATCCACATAGCATACAAAGCATTGACGATAACAATGATTTTGGATGACTTGCTGAAATGACCAGCCTTGCACATCATGCAACAGAAAACCGCTCCGTAGCCGAATTCACAGAACAAGCTTATCTCAACTATGCCATGTACGTGATTATGGACCGTGCATTGCCGCATATCAGTGATGGTTTGAAGCCTGTACAACGACGTATTGTCTTCGCCATGAGTGAGCTTGGCTTAAAGTCGACTGGAAAGCCAAAGAAATCAGCACGTACCGTTGGTGATGTACTCGGTAAATACCATCCACATGGTGACTCGGCGTGCTATGAAGCCATGGTGTTGATGGCACAGCCATTCAGTTATCGTTATCCGTTGGTTGAAGGTCAGGGTAACTGGGGTTCACCTGATGACCCTAAATCATTTGCGGCAATGCGTTATACCGAAGCCAAACTTTCAGCTTATAGTGAGCTATTGCTGAATGAATTGGGGCAAGGCACCAGTGAATGGCAAGATAACTTTGATGGTTCGATGAAAGAGCCGATTACTTTGCCTGCTCGTATTCCAAATATTCTGCTCAATGGTACAACAGGTATTGCAGTCGGGATGGCAACCGATATTCCGCCGCATAACTTGCGTGAAGTGGTGAAAGGGACGATTGCACTGATTCGTAATCCTGAAACCACCGATGAAAAATTGGCGGAGTATATTCCAGCACCAGATTTACCGACCAAAGCAGAAATCATTACGCCACCTGAAGAATTACTTAAAATTCAAACCACAGGTCGTGGTAGTTATCGTATGCGTGCGGTTTATACGATAGAAAAAAATGAAATCGTGATTACTGAATTGCCTTATCAGGTATCAGGTTCAAAAGTGGTTACCCAAATTGCTGATCAAATGATTGCGAAGAAGTTGCCTTTGGTGGCTGATATTCGTGATGAATCCGATCACAGAAATCCAACGCGCTTGGTGATTGTACTGCGTTCAAATCGTGTTGATGCTGAAACGGTGATGAGCCATTTATTTGCAACGACTGATTTGGAATCAAGCTATCGTGTCAATCTGAATATGATTGGGGCAGATGGTCGCCCACAGGTAAAATCTATTCGCCGTATTTTGTTGGAATGGATCGAGATTCGTAAGCAAACTGTGACGCGTCGTCTGCAATATCATTTAACCAAGATTGAAAAGCGTTTACATATCTTGGCAGGTCTTTTGATTGCCTATTTGGATATTGATACGGTGATTCGTATTATTCGTGAAGAAGACAAACCCAAACCTGTGCTGATGCAACATTTTGGTATCGATGAGATTCAAGCAGAAGCAATTTTGGAACTTAAACTTCGTCATTTAGCGAAGTTAGAAGAAATGGAAATTCGTCGTGAGCAAGAAGAGTTAGAAGCGAAAGCGGCAATTCTTCGCGAACAACTCGAAAATCCTGAATCACTGAAAAGCTTAATTATCAATGAACTGAAAGAAGATGCGAAAAAGTTTGGTGATGATCGCCGTTCACCACTTGTGGTACGAGCAGATGCGGTTCAAATTAAAGAACAAGATTTGCTGCCAGCTGAAACGGTAACTGTTGTTTTGTCGGAAGCGGGTTGGGTGCGTGCAGCCAAGGGCGGTGATGTTGATGCCGCAAATCTAAACTTCCGTGCAGGTGATCAATATTTAAGTCATGCGGTGGGTAAAACCAATCAACGGGTTTATTTCTTGGATAAAACAGGGCGGAGTTATGCTTTACCAATCAGTAGCTTGCCTTCAGCCAGAGGTTTAGGTGAGCCCTTGAGTTCAAAACTTGCGCCAGCAAGTGGGGTGTCCTTTCTCCAAGTTTTAGTTGAAGATGATAGCAAAGAGTTATTGGTTACCAGTTCAAATGGCTATGGTTTTAAAACCAGAGCAGGTCAATTAGATACCAATGCCAAAGCGGGGAAAACCTTTTTAACCGTTGGAGATAAAGCCACTGCATTACCGTTGCTCCCAATTCAACAGTCCACTCATGTTGCAATACTAAGTTCAGCAGGACGATTACTTATTATTGATTTGGCTGAACTCCCTATTCTAAATAAAGGTAAAGGTAACAAGTTGATACAACTTGAGGAGAAAGAACAAATTTTATTCATGACAACCTTGACGTTAGATGAAATAATCCAAGTCGCTGCAGGACAACAGCATTTAAAACTGAAAGGGGATGATCTCCAAAAATATATAGGAAAAAGAGCAACAAAGGGGCAACTTTTACCACGGGGTTATCAAAAAGCAAATAGACTCTTCGTTCAGAGATAAGGCTGGTATTCTGTGATACAAATACGTTATATATGATGTCGTATTCATATTATTTGGATAGGTCTACAGGGCAATTCAAAAACTTAATAAAAATGTTTTGCCATGGAAAGTAACGTTGTTACATTTTAAGGATTACCACTCGGAGATAATGGCATTATGGAAAAGATTTGGTTTGCTGAATACCAAAAGACAGGAATCCCAGAAACAGTTGCACTGCCTGCTGAAAACACTTCACTTGTTGATATTTTTGAACGCAATTTCCAAAAATTCGGATCACGTGATGCCTTTATCTTTATGGATAAGGTTTTAACGTTTAATGAGTTAGAAGTTGCGAGTCGTAAATTTGCAGCTTATTTACAAAGTTTAGGTTTGGCAAAAGGAACACGTGTAGCGGTAATGATGCCGAACGTTTTCCAATATCCAGTAGTGGCATTAGGTGTATTCCGTGCTGGTTTGGTTCTTGTCAACGTAAACCCACTCTATACAGCACGTGAGTTAGAGCATCAACTCAATGACTCTGGTTCGGAAGTGTTGGTCATTATTGAAAACTTTGCCAGTGTCTATCAAAGCATTATTGGTAAAACTCCTGTTAAGCATGTCGTTGTTGCGACTGTTGGGGATATGCTGGGCACGCTGAAAGGAACATTGGTCAACTTTGTTTTACGTAAAGTGCGTAAACAAATTCCAGCTTGGGATATTCCAGGTTATACCAAATTTAATGCTGCATTAAACAAAGAAAATCCAAGTAACTATAAACGTCCAAGCTTAACTTTAAGTGATACAGCTGTCCTTCAGTATACGGGTGGTACGACAGGTGTTTCTAAAGGTGCTGAGCTGACGCATCGCAATTTAGTATCAAACCTTTTACAGTGTGATGCTATTTTCTCAAGTAAGTTTGGCGATGCTGACGGTGCAAAAGATGATCGTATCGTTTGTGCATTACCGCTTTACCATATCTTTGCATTTATGGTTTGTGCGATGTACGGCATGTACAAAGGTCAAGCGAATATTTTGATTCCTAATCCACGTGACTTACCTGCGGTGATTGGTGAATTACGTAAATACCAACCTTCATTCTTCCCTGCAGTAAATACCTTGTTTAATGCGCTAGTGAACAACGAAGAGTTTAAACAACTGGATCATAGTAAACTTAAGATGGCGATGGGCGGTGGTATGGCAGTATTACCATCTACAGCTGAAGCTTGGAAGAAAGTAACAGGTACAATTATCATCGAAGGTTATGGTTTATCTGAAACCTCTCCAGTAGCAACCGCAAATCCACCAGCAACCACTGAATTTAGTGGCACGATTGGTGTCCCATTGCCATTAACTGAAGTTGCGATTTTGGATGATGACGGGAAAGAAGTTGCTCAAGGTGAGCAAGGTGAAATCTCAATCCGTGGCCCTCAAGTGATGAAAGGCTATTGGAACCGTCCAGATGAGACAGATAAAGTAATGACCGCTGATGGATTCTTCCGTACAGGTGATATCGGTATCATGGATACCCGTGGTTACTTCAAAATTGTTGATCGTAAGAAAGACATGATCTTGGTATCTGGCTTTAATGTTTACCCAAGTGAAATTGAAGAAGTCATTGCACAACATCCAAAAGTATTGGAAGTTGCTGCGATTGGTGTTCCTGATGAAAAATCAGGTGAAGTGCCTAAATTATTCATCGTGAAGAAAGATGCTTCATTAACGACTGAAGAAATCATTGCATATGCGAGAGAAAACTTAACAGGCTATAAATGCCCACGTTATGTTGAGTTTATCGATGAGTTGCCAAAATCTAACGTAGGTAAAATCTTACGTAAAGATTTACGTAAACCAGCTTAAAAATCTTTTCTAGCCTCTCTTTTGTAAAGGGAGCTACATAAAAAATGCCGCACTTGCGGCATTTTTTTATGACTATCGATTGTTGTTGCTGACTAGGCAGATTTTTTCATAAACCAGCGATCAATATAGCGTCGACTGATACCTGCAATCCCCACGAAAATGATCATGGTAATGAGCTGGAAACGTAAACGAGTTGGGTCGATGCCGTTAAAGCTAAAATAATTATCAGCAAAGACATATAGCGTGGTGATGATCAACCAGTGCCAGAGAGTGAAACGCTTAATCCCAACTGCATAAAAGGCAATAGTCAAAATGACAAAGGTTCCTAAGGTTGATTGCCAGTTTAGGTTGGCACAGATCACGCTGAGTAAAAAAGCAACAATCGGAAATACAATTTTTAAGACCCGATCGACCTTAAGTTGGTTTTGGCGTTGTTGATCAAGGATATTAAACATTTCTTTTTGATCTTGCTGTTGCATAAACTGACCCTAAACCAATATAAAAACATAGCAATGTCATTCGATCTAACTTTCTAGTGGCTCACATGTACAAAAAGAAATGTAAGTTGAACAAGTACAAATGAAAGTTTCATAAATCATAAGTTATGATAGCATGATCAGAAGAACTTCAAATGATGGATGTCAGATGCACGGTATTAGCGGCATTATATTGATTATTATCGTCGCATGTTTATTGCCTTATGTGTTTACTTTGATTGCGAAATCAAAAGGTGGTTTTCAAGCAAAAGACAATCACAATCCTCGTGAATTTTTGGCTAGAACCACAGGGTTGTCTGCACGAGCAAATGCTGTACAGCAGAATAGTTTCGAGAGTTTACCTTTATTTATTGCTGCAATTTTAATGGCGGAATATATGGTGATTCCAGAGCGATTTATTCTGACATTGGGCTGGGCGTATATTATTTTCCGCGTTATTTATGGGATTTGTTATTTAGCCAATCTCGCAACTTTACGCTCAATCATTTGGTTTTTTTCCTTACTTTGCCCAATATTTTTGTTTGTGATCACCATTAAAATGACTTAAATCAAGTTGCTCATAAAAATTCATGACGCCTAATACTAATATACAGCATCATTTTGACTGTATTCACGTTATAATCTGACCGATTTTTTATATTTAATTTCACATACACGAGTGTTGATATGAGTTATAGCAATATTCCTGCGGGTAAAGACGCGCCAAATGACATCTATGTCATCATTGAAATTCCTGCAAATGCAGCGCCAATCAAATACGAAGTCGATAAAGATTCAGATGCGTTATTTGTAGACCGTTTCATGGGTACAGCAATGTTCTACCCAGCAAACTATGGTTATGTACCAAACACCCTATCTGAAGATGGTGATCCTTTAGACGTACTTGTTGTGACGCCTTATCCAGTTGCTGCAGGTTCAGTAATTCGTTGTCGTCCAGTGGGTAAATTAAATATGGAAGATGATGGTGGTATCGATGCGAAACTGATCGCAGTTCCACATGAAAAATTATCTCCATTGTACAAAGATGTTCAAGAATATACAGATCTTCCACAATTGTTGATCAGCCAAATTGAACATTTCTTCCTACACTACAAAGATTTAGAGCCTGGTAAATGGGTGAAATTGAATGGTTGGGAAAGTTCTGAAGTTGCTAAAGCAGAAATCATTAAATCAATCGAAGCTGCTCAAAAGTAAGTTTGAAAGATTAAATCAAATTTTCTAATTTTAAAAATTTGGTTTAAAAAAAACCTCCATTCAGATTGAATGGAGGTTTTTTTATGCCAAGTTATTAACTGTGAATTAGAAGAATTTCACAGGAATATCAAGCCAGAGACGCCATTCGTTGGTGTCGCCGATGTAAGCATTAGTTTGATATTCATCACTTGCACGGTAATACGAGTGACGTACACGTAAGCTGGCATCTTTAGCAAAACCTGATTGAACGGTGTATTTTACTTGGTTAAAGAATTCACGTTCTTGGGCATTGTCAGTTAGATTTTTAACTTTAATATCCCAACCATAAACAAACGCTGTTGTCCAAGATAGGCCAGGAACACCGTAGCCACCAAAGTCTACATTGTATTGTAATTGAGCTGATTTTTCGCTATTACCAATGAAGTCTGAAAGGTAAGAATTTGGTAAATAGATACTTTGAGCACCGTCAGCATTTTCACCATAGTCATAACCAGTATTACCATTATTTTGTTGGTAAGCCAGCATCACGCTATGTGGACCTGTATTATAGGTCGTGGAAAGTGCCCAAATAGTATTTTTACGATTAGATAAATCATCGGTCGTACTTGAATACGTACTTGCTTTTTCATCCCACTTGGTGTGATAAGCGCTTAAATCGTAAGTCAAGCCGCTATCTTGGTTTAATGGTTGCTTGTAGTTTGCATTAATATAATGGCGGCCTAACTTATCTTTGCTATCTAAGCCGAAATACGAAGTCGTTAGATGATCATCGAATTTATATTTTGCGCCCCAAACAACTGCACGATCAAGATGTCTACCATCGCTATTGATCTGATCAGAGTATTGGTCTTTGGTGAATTTACCAGCCGTTAACTCCAGACCATCAATCTCACGACTGGTCGCTAACACACCTTCAAAGTATTCAGGGACTAAACGTGCTGTATTGCTCGCCAATACAGGAATATCTAGGATATGAGTACCATAAGAAACGGTCGTATTTGAGTAGCGTGCTTTTACATAACCGCCACCACGCGCCCAATGGTCATATGCTGAACCATCTGGGTGCTTTGGGATCATGCCGTTACCCGCATTATTGTTAGAGCCTAATTTAAAAGACGCATCACCAATAATACCAACACCGAAGCCTACAACACCTTGGGTAAAGCCAGAGTCTAGCTTAACCATCGCAGTTTGCGCATATGAGCTGGTGTCTTCAACACCATTTTTTTTGTCACGATTTAGATAACCTGTACGGAATAAAACATTTCCGCTTGCATCTTCAACAAATCCTTTTGCTTCGCTTTGTTCGCTTGCATATGTTGAGGTGATTAGTGCGGCATTAATCAATACCGCTAATGTAAGTTTCTGTGCCTTTGGCATAGCTTAGCCTCATAAAAAAATTGGGAAAGAAACTGCAAATTTTGAACAATTGTATAAGTTATACATGAAAAAGATAGATTTTTATTAAAATTTTTTCATTAATTTTTAATAAAAAGCTTATACAATTTTATGATTTGTTTCTCGTTTAAAAAGTGATCATAATAAAATTAAGTTAATGATTTTAATTGGTAAATATATTTATAAAGGTTGTAATATTCGATTGTTATTTCTATATAAGTTATGTTTAAAAAGTGTGATTAAGGCATATAAATTCTGTTTAAATTTAATATGTTATTTATTGGTTGGTTAAAAATATAGCAACTTGATTTGCAAAAAATTACATCCCGACGAATGGCAATCTGACAACGACGAAAAAGGAACACTTTATTCAGATTATTTTAAGGTATCTCAGATGCACTTTTATTGAGCACTCATTAAATTACATACGTATACCTGACATTTCTAATAGTTAGACAACTTATGGTGCTGAAAAGTGCGTCTTTTTTGTGCAATAAATAACCTGAATTTCTGCACTGCTTCTAAATAGATCAAAAAATTAAGAAATAAAGACCTTAGGGTCAATGGAAGCGCATTTAAAGTGTCGTAATGGCACCTTTATGGTACAGGAACTATATTTCCTAAGGATTGTTTGGAGTTGGCACAGCATTTGCTATCTATTCCGTGATGCAATTTAAAACATAAATCAGTCGAATATCCATCATGGGGGAGATCAATATGATGAAATTTGCATGTAAGGCACTTGCGCTTAGTATGATTGCTGGACTTTCAACAGTGAGTTTCGCTGCAGAAGATAATGCACTTGCGAAAAGTGGTTTGAGCTTTTCAGGAAGTGCTGCATTAACAACTGATTATCGCTATCGTGGTATGACTCAGACGCAAAGTGATCCCGCTTTACAAGGTGGTTTTGCTTTAACTCACGAATCTGGTGTTTATGCTGGGGTATGGGGTTCAAATGTTAATTTTGGTACAGCTGATCCACATTTAGAGCTTGATCCATATATCGGTTATGCGACAGAGTTACCATTTGCTGGTAAACCAACTTTAGATGTAGGTTTATGGTATTACGGTTATCCAAGCGCATCAGATTTAAATTGGCTTGAACTGTACGCAAAATTAGGATTCAGTGACCTCGTTGCTAGTGGTGATAGTCTCTTAGCGAGTGTTAACTATACTAATGACTTCTTTGGTCTAGACGAGGATGCCTGGTACTTAAATGCGACTTATTCAATACCATTCGCTGATACTGGTTTTGGTGGCGTTGCGAGCGTTGGTTATACCAAAGCTGATAACTATGACTTTAGTGACAACGGCAGTGAAGATGATAATTATGTCGACTGGAAAGTAGGCGTGACTTATGCTGTAAAATCTATTGAAGGCTTCAGTGCAGAATTGGCTGCAGTAGGGACAAATATTGATGCAGATGCACAACCTTATAAGCGTGGTGTGGAAACTGGTGCTGTCTTTACGCTAACCAAAAGCTTCTAAGCTATTGTTTCTCTAAAGCAGAGCGAATGCTCTGCTTTTTTTATACCTATATTTTCTCATGGGAAAATATTCCTTCTGATGAATATTATTTTTTATTTAATCGAAAAGCAGCGTAAATGCATATAAAACGAGATCATCACTGTATTTTTAAATAATGATTGAGTTGAATAAGGGGTGATAAAGTTGCTTGCATTTTTATTGTTACTTTTTGAGTGCGCCATAATGATCAGTTCCATTGCAGTTTAGTTGCACTATTTAGTTCATCCTTTTTTTTAAACCCAAAGCATGATCGGGTTGTTGGTTTTTTACTTAATTAAGTTATTGTTATTTATGTATTTATTATATTTTCTTAAATGCTCTAAGCTTGGCATAGCATTTGCAAATTACCCCGTGATGCAATTTAAAACTTAAATCAATTGAATATCTAAATCATGGGGGAGATCAATATGATGAAATTTGCATGCACAGCTGTTGCTTTAGGGGTAATTGCAACAGCATCAACTTTTACTTTAGCGGAAGAATCGAAGCTTCCATTTCCGGGTGCACTTTCAGGAAATATCAGTGTTGTATCCAGTTATAACTTACGCGGGATGACCAATTCACCTGAAAGTGATACACCTGCGATTCAGGGTGGGCTTGATTATAGCCATGACAGTGGATTTTATTTGGGTTACTGGTTTTCAACATTGACCGCGGCCTATGCTGATTTTAATACATCACCGACTTATGTACCCAAAGAGAAAAAGTCATTCGAAAATGATTTCTATGCAGGATATAAAGGCAAAATTAGCGATGACTTGGGTTATCAAATTGGGGGAACGGTTTATTACTATTATCCGGGTTGGGAGTCTACGGGTTACGAAACGATTGTGGGTTTGACGTATAAGGATTTAACGCTGACAGCCCAAACGCTTTTGAATAACGTGACTTTTGGCAATAAAGGTGACACCTACTTTTTGGCAACTTATGCACCCAAACTCGCAGGTGAATTTACAGGAAAAGTTCAAGTTGCAGCCTATTATTATGGCGATGATGATGAATATTTAGCCTACCAAGCTAAAGCTGGCGATGTCACCAAAACCGACTTTGCTTTCCGTCATGCAACTTTAGGTGTATCACATCCGCTGGGCGAAACAGGTGCAACTTGGAATTTAGATTATATTTTCGGCGGCTATACACGTGATGAAGCTAAGCAGAAAAATAAAGTGGTTTTAGCGTTAGGCTATGCTTTTTAATCATAAAAACAATCAAAAGCGACCATAAGGTCGCTTTTTTTTAAGTTTGACTACCCCGATAAGACAGTGCTTCGGTGAGATGGGTGCTGGAGATCATGTCACTTTCAGCTAAGTCAGCAATGGTGCGAGCAACGCGTAATACTCGATGATAGGCTCGAGCGGAAAGATTGAGACGTTGTTGTGCCATTTCAATGATTCTTGCAGAGCTGTCATCTAAAAGCGCATATTGCTCTAATAACTTCGGAGAAAGCGCTTGATTTAAACACTGTTGTCGTTGAATCTGCTTTTCATACGCGGTGATGACGCGTTGGCGTACAATTTCAGAGTTTTCAGTGGGTGTTCGATCTTGCAACTCTTGTGCTTGTAACGGTGGTACATCGATATGTAGATCAATACGGTCTAATAACGGCCCTGAAATACGATTTTGATAACGTTGAATACTTTCAGGTGAACATTGACAACGACTATCTTGATTAAAGGCATAACCACAAGGGCAGGGGTTCATTGCCGCGATAAACTGAAAATTGGCGGGAAAGGTCATTTGTCTTGCCGCACGCGAGATCACAATTTCTTTAGACTCAAGTGGCTGGCGTAATACTTCCAATACCTTACGATCAAACTCAGGCAGCTCATCTAAAAATAATACGCCTAAATGCGCAAGTGTTATTTCGCCGGGTTTTGGTTGTGAGCCACCACCGACCAATGCAATTGCGGATGCAGTGTGGTGCGGTGCTCGAAAGGGGCGTTGTCCAAAATGATGTTGGGCATTTGCAACCGAATAGATGCTCGCAACTTCTAAATTTTCCTGAGCATTGAGTGGCGGCAAGATCGAGGGCAACCTTGATGCAAGTAAGGTTTTTCCAGTGCCGGGTGGACCTTTAAAGAGTAAAGAATGTCCGCCCGCCGCAGCGATTTCGAGCGCCCGCCGCGGACGTAACTGACCTTTAACATCTGCGAGATCAAATTGATAGCTAGATAATGCCGCATTTTTTTGTTTAGGCGCTGCTGTTATCTGTGAATTGCCCGAAAAGTGTGCACAAACTTCTTGTAAATGATTCGCTGCATAGACATCAAAATTTGGAAGTTGATTGGCTTCATCTAGATTTGCAGTGGGAAGCAACAAGCGATGTTGACTCTGTTGGCATGCCATTGCGATCGTCAGCGCTCCTGAGATTGGACGCAAATGTCCATCTAGTGCAAGTTCTCCAATAAATTCAAAGCCCTCTGTACTATTTTCAGGGAGTTGACCAGAAGCGATTAGGATTCCTAAGGCGATGGGTAAGTCTAGGCGTGAGCCATTTTTAGGAAGATCCGCAGGTGCAAGGTTAATGGTTAAGCGTTTGGTTGGAAACAAAAATCCACTGTTAATAATTGCAGAGCGAACCCGATCTTTACTTTCTCTCACTGCGGCTTCAGGCAAGCCGACAATGGTTAGAGAGGGTAGCCCTGAACTAATGTGGACTTCAACTTCGATTTGAGGGGCGTGTAGCCCCAATAAACCCCTTGTGTAAATTTTTGCGAAAGACATTTTCTTGTTGTTCCATTGTGGTGCTTTATTTTTAGTCATTTTACGGTGCTGTCTGCACCGTGTTGGTGCTTATTTTTTGTTCTGTACGATTTCTTCAAGTGTTTTCATCTGTTGTTGTAGCTCAGTGAGGCGTTGGTTAGCTAAATTCAAGGCTGTTCTCTGACGATCGAGCTCTTGCTTAGAGACGAGGTCTAATTTTTCGATACTTTCATTAAGTAAAGCACGTAAATTTTTTTCTAAGTCTTTTTGGGGTTGATCGACTTGCTGCAAAATAGCCTGTAAAAGAGTTTCAATCATAAAGTGCTCAATCGTTTATGTGTATTTGTTGCGCAGTGTATCATTGCTTGCGGCAATCCTCTAGCGCTGTTCAGAACAGCTTGATGGGTGACCGCAAGATTCAGTTAAATCTTGGTAAATAGAACTTATTTTTGATTGAGGATCTACATCTCTAAGCTTAAATAGGTTATAAAGAAAACTGATGTCCAGTATTTGAAACCCCCTAACCTTCCAATATTGGCATGAAAATTGAACATAAAACCTTACTGGTGAAAATAAGCCGAAGGAAAACACACATGAAGCTTGTAACTGCAATTGTAAAACCATTCAAATTAGATGATGTTCGTGAAGCACTCTCTGATATTGGTGTTCAAGGGATTACCGTAACTGAAGTCAAAGGTTTCGGGCGTCAAAAGGGACATACTGAACTGTACCGTGGTGCAGAGTATGTTGTTGATTTCTTACCGAAAGTAAAAATTGAAATTGCGATTAGCGATGAAATGGTAGATGCAGTGATTGAATCTATTACGCGTGTCGCAAGCACAGGAAAAATCGGTGATGGGAAAATCTTTGTCACTAATCTAGAACAAGTCATCCGTATTCGTACTGGTGAGACTGGACCAGATGCTGTCTAAATTGGCATAAAGTTTGCTGAGTTAGAAATTAAGAGACACAGCTCACAAAATGAGGTTGGGGGACACGAATGAAAAAAATGCTTATGGCGCTTAGTCTATCTGGCGCACTCTTAGGTGGTTCAGCCGTTGTTTGGGCTGAAGAAGCTGCTTCTACACCAGTTACTGAACAAACTGTAGCAGTAACTGAAACAGTATCGACGACTGTTGCGGCAGAATTGCCAGCAGTTGCGGAAGTCGAACCTGAAGCAGAAGCAACACTCGATACGGGTGATACAGCTTGGATTCTTGTTTCAACAGCACTGGTTCTGTTGATGACGATTCCTGGTTTGGCTTTATTCTATGGCGGTATGGTCCGCAAGAAAAACGTACTTAGTACCATGGCACATAGTTTTGTTGCTGCGGCAGTGGTGAGTATTGCTTGGGTTGCGATCGGTTATAGTTTGGCTTTTGGTGAAGGAAATGCCTTTATCGGTGGACTTGATAAACTGATGCTATCAGGTATTGGTACTGATACTTTAAGTGGATCGATTCCTGAAATTCTATTTGTCATATTCCAAATGACCTTTGCGATTATTACGGTTGCGATTATTAGTGGTTCTATCGCAGAGCGTATGAAATTTGGTGCTTTTGTTGCCTTTGTTGCGATTTGGGTTGTTGTCGTTTACGCACCAATTACTCACTGGGTATGGGGCGGCGGCTGGTTAGGTAATGACGGTGCGCTAGACTTTGCTGGTGGTACAGTTGTTCATATTAACTCAGGTGTTGCAGGTTTGGTTGCAGCGTATATGCTCGGCAAACGTATGGGCCTTGGTCGCGAATCAATGGCACCGCATAACCTTGCTTTAACTGTGGTTGGTGCAAGTTTACTTTGGGTGGGTTGGTTTGGTTTCAACGGTGGTTCTGCGTTGGGTGCCAACGGTTCTGCATCGTATGCAATCATGGTTACTCAAGTTGCAGCGGCAGCAGCGGCATTGTCTTGGTTAGTGGTTGAGAAAGTTGTCCGTGGTAAAGCATCTGTTCTTGGTGGTGCATCGGGTGCGGTTGCTGGTTTAGTGGTGATTACGCCTGCGGCTGGTTTCGTAACTGTTGGTGGCGCATTAATCATGGGTCTCATCGGTGGTGTTGTATGTTTCTGGGGTATTACTGCACTTAAGCGTTTACTCAAAGCAGATGACTCTTTAGACGCATTTGGTTTACATGGTGTTGGTGGTATCGTTGGTGCGATCTTAACAGCAGTCTTTGCAAGTGAATTCATTATGGGTGATGCTGCACCTGCAAATATGATGGCGCAATTATGGGTGCAAGTCGAAGGTGTACTTGCAACGATCGCATATAGTGCAGTGATGACCTTCATTATCCTTAAAGTAATTGATCTAGCGATTGGTATTCGTGTCAGCAATGATGACGAACGTATGGGTCTCGATCTGAGTCAACATGGCGAACGTGTTGAATAATCGGATGTAAAATACAATTCGATAAAACGAAACAGCCTTGTGCTCCTGCACAAGGCTGTTTTTTTGTGTAGTGATGGCTAGTTCAGCAAATGAAGAAACTTTGCTACACTTAGCCAAAGTGAGTAAATAATTGCACAACTATGCATTGTCCATTTTGTAACGCTGCTGATAGTAAAGTCATCGACTCCCGTTTGGCTGCCGAAGGCTGTCAAATTCGCCGTCGTCGTGAATGTACGATTTGTGGTGAACGCTTTACCACCTTTGAAAGTTATGAAGTGGTGATGCCACGCGTGATTAAATCCGATGGTAAAAGTGAACCGTTTGATGAAGCGAAATTACGTCGCTCACTCATGCATGCTTTGCAGAAGCGTCCTGTGACGCAAGAGCAAATCGAAACGGTGCTCAGTGATATTCAGTTGCAGATTCGTCGTTTAGGCGAACGTGATGTCAAATCAAGAATGATTGGTGAAATCGTGATGCAGGCATTATTTGCATTGGATCATGTCGCTTATGTTCGATTTGCCTCGGTTTATCAAGATTTCCAAGATGTAGAAGCATTTCGTCATCAGATTGAGCAAATGCAACAACGTGAAAATGAAGCCTAAATTAGAGAAATCATGTCTGAGCTAAACCAAGATCAAACTTTTCAGGATCAAGCTTTTCAAGATCAGTATTGGATACAACGAGCAATTGATTTAGCTCGACTTGGACAATATTCCACCAAACCAAATCCGAATGTCGGCTGTGTCATTGTAAAAAATGGTCAATTGATTGGGGAGGGGTATCATCCCAAAGCAGGGCAACCACATGCCGAGGTTTTCGCCTTAGCGCAAGCAGGTGAACAAGCCAAGAATGCAACCGCTTATGTGACTTTAGAACCTTGTGCACACTACGGTAGAACTCCGCCTTGCGCTGAAGCACTGGTCAAGGCACAAGTCAAAAAAGTTGTGGTGGCATGCTCTGATCCAAACCCACTGGTGGCAGGTAAAGGGGTGAAAATCCTACAAGATGCAGGCATTGAAGTTGAAACAGGGATCTGTACCGAAGTAGCGAAAACTTTAAATTTGGGTTTTCTAAAAGCCATGTCAACAGGTTTACCTTATGTGCGTTTGAAAATTGCCTCAAGTCTCGATGGGCGTACTGCAATGGCTTCGGGTGAGTCGAAGTGGATTACCGGAACAGCCTCACGACAGGATGTACAGCATTGGCGTGCGATTTCAGGCGCTGTGATTACTGGGATTCAAACGGTTTTGGCAGATGATTGTGAACTGAATGTTCGTGCATTAGCAGGTGTTGACCTTATAACAGTTGTTCAACCGAAACGAATTGTGCTCGATCGACAAGGACAGTTACCACTCAGTGCCAAGATGTTACAGAATCCGGAAACAGTGATGGTAATGACCCCATTTCGTCAAGAACTTGCCGATTTAGGCGTGATACAATTGGCGCCGCAACCTTTAAATCAGTTATTGCAAACCTTATCTCAACAGTATCAAATTTATGATGTATTGGTTGAGGCAGGTGCGACTTTATCGACTGCCTTTTTACAACAAGGTTTGGTTGATGAAATGATTAGTTATGTTGCACCAACTTTACTTGGTCAATCTGCTCGATCAATGTTCAATGCTGAATTGAACGAAATGGCAGAGCAGCTTCGTTTTGAATTGGTCGATGTAACCCAACTTGGGCAAGATATTCGCCTAAGATTGCTCCCTACCCAAGAGATGATATGAATCCTGAAGCATCGGTTTATCACAAACGTCGCCATGCGGCGCGTACCACTGACGAATATCTTTTTCATCAGCTCGTACCTTATCTGGGGAATAAGCGCCGACTCCTTCATCTGATTTTAGAAGCGCTTGAGATTACGGGAACACTGAATAGTAAAAAAAAGAATCCACCAATTTTTGCTGATTTCTTTGCGGGCAGTGGTGTGGTCTCTCGTTTGGCTCGCCAAAATGGTTATCGTGTGATTGCCAACGATTGGGAACCTTATAGCCATGCCTTAAATCACGCGATTTTGGCATGTACCGATGCACCCGCATTTAAAGAATTAGGTGGCTATCAAAAAGCGATTGATATTTTAAATCGATTGCCTGAGGTAAAGGGTTGGGTGACACATAATTTGTGTCCTCGCAATGATGATGTCTATGATCCAGCACGTGACCGACTGTTCTTTAAGCGTCGTAATGGGATGAAGATTGATGCGATTCGTCAGCAAATTGCAACTTGGCAAGCACAAGGTGCGATTAATGATGTGGAAATGAGTGCTTTACTTGCACCATTGCTGTACTCAGCCAGTTTCGTCAGTAACACCAGTGGCGTATTTAAAAGCTTCCATCAGGGTTGGGGCGGTAAAACGCAGACGGCATTAGAACGGATTGAGTCGTTATTGTGGTTAACACCAAGCCGTTTTTGTGAAATTGGTGAGAGTAAACGACCTGCCGCAGAAGTGTGGTGTGTCGATGCACAGCATTTAGCCAATCAAATGAGTGGCTTTGAAGTGGATGTGGCGTATCTTGATCCGCCGTATAACCAGCATGCCTACAGCAGTAATTATCATGTTTTAAATGCCTTAACTTTATGGGATCAGAACGACTTACCCTCACCTGACACCAAAGGTTTTAAAAGTGGTATTGATCGGGCATGGCGTAAAGAACGTCCGAGTTCGTATAACTCGTCTAAACATGCTCAAAATGCCTATGAAAAGTTATTGGAAACCATCAATGCGCGTTATATCTTGACCAGTTATTCGACTGATGGAAATATTGAGCCTAAAGATTTACTGACCGCCAATTTAAAGCGCGGAAAAGTCACGTTGCTGACTCAAGACGTGCCGCGTTATCGCGTCAGTAAGCAGCGACAGTCTGAACGGGCACGGGTGCTTGAGTTTATTGTGATCACCGATACTCATGCAAAATCAGGTCCGCCATTGCGACAGTTACTGGGTCAGCTCTACCACTTTGCTGAATTGGGTGGTGTGGATACCTCAGGGAACAGCACTCAACTTGCACTTTGGTAAGCTCAAACAAACACCACTTTATAAACAAAGTGGTGTTTTTACATGTAGATGTGCTGTGGTATCGGTAAATAAGATCAACTAAATCGTATTTTTAGATAAGTAACTGTTTTTGTGGTCATTATCTTATATTTTTGAGCTGTATTTTGACTGAGCAGAATTCTCGTTAGAATTGCTTTACTTCGGTTTTTATTTAAAATAACGATAAAATACATAGATCTATGAGAAATTAACTTATATTCTTAAACTCGATACATTGCATTTTAAAAATTAAATAAATTTTACTATTCGGTTAAAAAAACATTGACCCAATATCAAAATAAATATAATTTTCCGAGCTCATTTAGGGTCTTATCGATGAGAAGCGATAGCCATGAGAGGTTGTTATGAGTCGCTCGGAACCCACTTTGTTGGGACAATGTATCGCTGAGTTTTTTGCCACTGCGGTTTTTTTATCATTTGGTATCGGTGTAGTTGCTGCGCTCAAGCTAACAGGTGCTGGGTTTGGCCAGTGGGAAATTAGTGTGGTCTGGGGTTTGGCAGTTGCATTAGCAGTCTATCTTTCAGCAGGCATTTCTGGTGCACATCTCAATCCAGCAGTCACCATTGCATTAGCATTATTTGCGGGCTTTGATAAAAGGAAAGTGCCTTTCTATATCATTGCCCAAGTTGCAGGTGCTGCGGTTGGGGCATTACTGGTCTACGGGCTTTACAGTAATTTGTTTATCGACTATGAACAAAGCCATAACATGGTCCGAGGCAGTGTTGAAAGTTTAGAATTGGCGGGAATTTTCTCGACTTATCCGCATCATTTACTTTCAATGGGGCAAGCGTTCTTGGTCGAGATGTTTATTACCATGCTGCTATTGTGGTTGATTATGGCAATAGGTGATGATCAAAATGGCTTGCCGCGCGGTGCTTTGGCGCCATTATTGGTAGGTTTATTGGTTGCAGTGATTGGTGCTTCTTTTGGTCCGTTAACAGGTTTTGCTATGAATCCTGCCCGTGACTTTGGCCCTAAAATCATTGCTTATTTCTCAGGTTGGGGACCTGTTGCCTTTACTGGCGGTCGTGATATTGCATACTTTATCGTTCCGATGACCGCGCCGATTGTTGGGGCTTGCTTAGGTGTACTTGGCTATAAATTATTCTTTAGCCATTTTTTAGTGAGTCATCAAGTCGAAGTGCCAAGCACTGCTGAAAAGCAAATCTCGGATATGTAGTGGTGATCAAAATAAGACAATGAAATAAGAAGAAGGGTGGCCAGAGGATCACCCTTTTTGATTTGGCGGCATTTGCGTCAGCGTCGCTTGTTATCTCAAGTTCTTTGCATTAAGGTATCTTGATTCGCTGAGACTCGTACTTGAATGAAGGTAGGTTAAAAGTCACATGTTTACAGGCATTATTGAAAGTTTAGGCAAAGTTGAAAGTCTACAAAGTGTAGGTGGTGATGTTCGTCTACGAATTCAAACTGATTTGGATATGTCGGATGTGCATTTAGGAGATTCTATTGCCACTAACGGTATCTGTTTGACGGTGATCGAGTGGGGCGAAAATTGGTATGCAGCCGATGTTTCCCGTGAAAGCTTAAATCGTACCACCTTAGGTCAATGGAAAGTAGGACAAGCGGTCAATGTGGAAAAAGCCATGTTACCCACCACACGCTTTGGTGGGCATATCGTCAGTGGCCATGTCGATGGCTTGGGTGAAATTACGGTCTTTCGTCAGGATGCGCGCTCATTGTATTTCGAAGTGACAGCACCAGTTGAGTTGGCCAAATATCTGGCAGAAAAAGGCTCGGTGACGGTAGATGGCATTAGTCTGACCATTAACCATTTACGTGGCAATATTCTTAGCTTGAATTTGATTCCACATACCGTTGAACGTACCAATATCGGTTCTTGGCAAGTCGGTACTAAAGTGAATTTGGAAGTGGACGTGTTGGCGCGTTATATCGAGCGTTTATTGTTAGGAGATAAAGCTGCCGAGCAAAAACCTGAATCTAAACTCAGTATGTCTTTTCTAGCTGAAAATGGTTTTTTGAAATAAGATTTTAAGCAATAAAAAGCCCAGATTGACTGGGCTTTTTTGTCTTTATTTTTCGTTAGAAAATTCACTATTTTTCAGTATATATTCAATTTCATCTTGAGCGAGCGAATGTAGTTTGGCTCGAAATACCGTCACCGCTTGTTCGATCAGACTTTCTGATTCTAATTCAAGGCGAACTCGAACGCTTTCGAGTTCAGATAAAATTTGATGATCTTCAATGACAAGCTGTTGTCCAGAAGCATAGTCAATGCTCGGTAGTTCAGGATTACTTTGATAACGCTCAGTTTGTTGTGCAATCTCTTGATCAATATGATTGCGCAATGCAACAAGATTCTCAGTTTGTTGAGCAAATTGTTGTGCTTCATCTGCTTGTAGCTGTGCTGCATACGCAGCTTCAGCAGCACGTTTTTCGGCAAGGGCCTTTTCTAGTGCTTGTTGTTTACGAATGCGGGCTTGTTCGATCAACTCTGCTTTGAGATCAGCATAGGCCTTTTCGATGCGTTGCTGAGAACGTTGTGCCGCATGCTCCTCATGTTGTGTCCAAGTTTGAATCTGGGTTTGTGGCAACAGTAGATCACAGATACGTGCTAAATCTTCCTGATAGGTCTGACGGACAGTTTCAGGGGTGTTTAACCAACGTTTCTTAAAGTCCTGACCAACATTTAATGCCACAAGACACTCCTCAAATGATGTTATTGCATGCAGATTTATAATTTAAACGTTCGGGCTTCAATACCTAAACGCCGATACTGTTTAAATTTTTCTCGCCCAATCTGTTTCGCGGTTTCATTGTTTTCAATAATCTCAATAATGTGGCGAAAATCCTGAGTGAGTTCAAGTGCATGATTGTTAAAATTAAACACGATCCAATCATTGGATGGTGGTAATTGTTCTGAAATACAGACCGCGTTATTCGGTTGATGAATGCCGTGAGGAATAAAGCTAAGTGGATCAAAGGTCCACAGCTTTTCATCTAGCTCAGTTTGGAGCGCTAAATCAGGACAATACCACCATATATGCGGATGCTGATTTAGAATCTTTCGACATAAACGGCAAGCACTTTCGACTTGCCGTTCTGCACTTTTTTCAAAGAGGTAAAAGCTGATTTGGGTCATGTTTTTAGTTATTCGTTTCAACACGATTTGCTAAGAACTGCATCAATAATGGTACTGGACGCCCCGTTGCACCTTTGGCTGTACCTGATAGCCATGCTGTTCCAGCAACATCAAGGTGTGCCCAGCGGTATTCACGTGTAAATCGCTCTAGGAAACATGCCGCGGTAATTGCACCACCATACGGTCCACCGATATTAGCGATGTCTGCAAAAGGTGAGTCGAGCAACTCCTGATATTCTTCCATCACAGGCATACGCCATACGCGGTCAAGCGACTGTTCGCCTGCCTGAAGTAAATCTTGTGCAAGCTCATCATCTGGCGTGAATAAGCCACTGACCACTTTACCCAGTGCAACGACACAAGCACCTGTTAATGTTGCGATATCAATCACGAGTGCAGGATTGAAACGTTTGATATAGGTTAATGTATCGCAAAGAACCAAACGGCCTTCTGCATCGGTGTTTAAGATTTCAATTGTTTGACCACTCATGCTAGTGACAATATCACCGGGACGCGTCGCACGACCTGAAGGCATGTTCTCAGCTGCTGCGATCGCACCGACTACATGAATTGGTAATCGTGCTTCACAGAGCGCCTGCATCGTACCCAAAACGGAGGCTGCACCGCACATATCAAATTTCATTTCGTCCATGCCTAAGCCAGGCTTTAGTGAAATACCACCTGTATCAAAAGTCACCCCTTTACCGACTAAAACGACAGGTGCTTGTTCGAGTTGGGTGTTGTATTCAAGAGTAATGATTCGTCCTTCACGATCAGAACCTTTGCTGACGGCTAAAAAGGCATTCATGCCTAAGTCTGCTATGTGTTGTTCGTTCAGCACATTCACGGTGAGCAGATCTGGGTATTGTGCAGCGAGGGCCAGTGCTTGATCTGCGAGATACTCAGGGAAACAGATGTTGCCGGGACGGTTGCCTAAATCACGTGCATAGTTTTGTCCAGATTGAACGGCATGAATCAAATTCAATTGTTGGTCATTCAATGGCGTCTGATCGACCATAAGTTGG
The DNA here is from genome assembly GCF_003687745.1 of Acinetobacter sp. 2JN-4. NCBI lineage: Bacteria > Pseudomonadati > Pseudomonadota > Gammaproteobacteria > Moraxellales > Moraxellaceae > Acinetobacter > Acinetobacter sp. 2JN-4. The sequence continues at coordinate 45,473 of NZ_RDNY01000011.1, forward strand.
ATGCTTTCTAAAATAAATTCATTTTTCTTGGATTTGAATTCATCGTAAGCATAAGCCGCTTGGGTTAAGTTTAGAGCGAACAATTGATGTAAATCAGTAGGTAGCGCCGACAAATCTACAGTGATTTGTTTAAATTTATTTTGTGTTGATTTGATAATCGTTTGTGCGATTTTTGCTAATTTTATCGCTTTTAACTCAGAACTTTTGCCAAGACCTAACAACTGGGTGTTGCTTTGAACTGGGACTTGAGCAATTAACGGCAGGTTTTCATTAAAACCAGCTTTGAACTGTGTGACTGTAAGTATGTCTTCTAGTTGATTGATTTTATAGCTGTTTAGGTTTTTTTGTAAGTCTTCAGAATCAACCAAAATCCATAAAGATTCACTTGATGTTTGCGTTGGCAATGCGCGATGAAGGGTAAATTTCATTGTTTGTATAAAACCTAATGGACAAAAAAGAAAGTTAATCCCATTAAACACTTTCAGATATGAGGTTGCAATCCGCAACAAGCGATAGGTTTTATATTTTTAACATTCGGGTAAACTAGCATTACCCCTCGATTGGTCTATTTTTGGAAGCATTACTTTGATTATTCGGCGTTACCTCGTCAAACAAGTGGTGTCCACTTCACTGGTTGTGACTGCCTTACTGACTTTAATTATTATGGGCGGTCAGCTCATCAAGATATTTGGACGAGCTGCACAAGGACGTTTGGATGCTGGCGTTTTGCTCAGCATTATTGCCTATCGTTTGCCAGAATTCTTAACTTTGATTTTGCCATTGGGCTTTTTTATTGGCCTGATGTTGGTCTTTGGTCGTCTCTATGTCGATCATGAAATGGCGGTGCTCAATGGCAGTGGGGTCAGTCGTAATCAATTGACACGACTATTGTTGCCGATGAGCTTTGTATTTTTGATTGTGCAAGCGATATTGATGTGTTGGGGGGCATCTGCGGGCATCAGTGGTTATCAAAATCTGATGCAGACGCAAGCGGTGCGCGCAGGTTTTGATTTGGTGAGGCCAAGAGAGTTTATTTCCTCGGGATCATATACGATTTATGCGGGGTCGCTGTCAGAAGATCGGAAAAAGCTAAAAGATGTTTTTTATTATTATAAGTCTGATCGCGACGATAAACCTGATCAAATGATTTTGGCTAAAGAAGCGACTCGGGTAGAAATGGAAAATGATACTGCCAGCGTCGTTGATTTGGTGCAGGGTCGACGTTATGAAATCTATCCAAATCAGCCACGATATACCCAAGCTGAGTTTCAATCTTATCGTTTACGTTTAGAAAATGATAAGGATGTGAAATTTGAAAGTGAGGATGTTGAAGCCTTGTCGATGGCGAAATTATGGCAAAAACGTGATGATTTTGTGGTCAGAAGTGAGCTGGGCTGGCGGATTTTTGGTCCATTTGTCATGCTGGTTGCCTTGTTGCTTGCGGTGGCATTATCTGAAGTGAATCCACGTCAAGGACGATATTATCGTCTGATTCCTGCGATTTTTATTTTCGCCAGTTTGATTGTGTTGATGATTGCGATTAAAACTCGGATCAGTAAAGCAGAGTTAGACGTTTGGGCATACCCAGTTGTATTGCTTATTTATGCAATGGTCGCGGCAATTTTTGCACGGAAACAGAAACTGGCACCAAAAATCAAGAAAAGTATTCAGCGAGTGGGGTTGTAATGTTAGCACGTCGAATAGTCGCCAAACATGTGACAAAAACCACAGTCCTCGCCATGCTTGGTACAACGCTGGTGTTGTCTTTTTTGCAGGTGTTATTTACGTATCTCGGTGAGTTAGGCGCGCTGAAAGACAGTTATAATGCGTGGCAAGCCTTCCTCTATGTGATGTGGGGTGCACCCCGTTATCTTTATGAGATCTTGCCTGTTGCGGCATTGATTGGTTCTGTTCTGGGATTGGGAGCCTTGGCTTCAAATAGTGAACTCATCGTCATGCGTTCAGCTGGGATTAGCCTTTGGCGAATAGTCGGCTGGGTGATGCGTTCAGCGCTGTTGTTGATCGTCTTATCTTTTGTTCTGAGTGAATGGGTGGTTCCATATACCAATGAACAAGCCCAAAGCATCAAAAAGCAACGCAGTGTTGCCGCTTTAGGTGAAGTCAAAGGTTACTGGTCACGTGAAGGGCAGCGTTTTGTTTATATCGACTATGCCAACGCACAAGGGCAGCTTCGTAATATTCAGTCGATTGATTTTGATGAAAACTATCGCTTACAGTCTTTTGTAACGGCTGAACATGGCAACTTTGTCAAAGATGGGCAATGGACTTTAGAACAGGCACATCAAGTTGATTTATTAGCCCAAGGCAATGCCGTCAAAACTGACCACGCACAACAAGCTTTGGCTTTGGCGCTACAACCGAAATATGTGCATATGGTGACTTTGGATCCAGAAGATCTCTCTCCAAGTCAGCTAATTAGTTTTATGCGCTATATGGAGGAATACAGCCAAGTGCCAAAAACCTATGAATTAGCGTTTTGGCAGAAAGTTGCATCGCCGTTTGCTTTGATTGCGTTAGTGCTGATTGCATGTTCTTTTATTTTTGGTCCATTGCGCCAACAATCAATGGGTTTTCGTTTGGTGATTGCCTTATTTACAGGTCTAGGCTTTTTCTACCTACAAGACTTTATGGGTTATGCGAGCTTGGTCTATGCACCTTCACCTGCTTGGTTTGTATTATTACCGGTGGTGTTAATGTTTAGCATCGGTAGTTATTTATTGTATCGAGCAAGATAAACAATACTTTATTGATCCATTATTTCCCTGCTGTAGATGGGTGAAAGCCAGCAGCAAGGTCATAGAGAATTTGCTTAAATTTCGGTAAACTATGCCGATCAAATGATAGACACACAGAGAGCCCATTATGACGGATGCAAATGCTGGTAAAATTCCTCACGTTCTTGTAATTATGGATGGTGTAGGACATCGCGAAGCAGTCGAAGATAATGCGTATTTAGCCGCTAAAACGCCAAACCTTACAGCGATGAAAGCTAAGCATCCGAACAGTTTGATTTCTGGTTCAGGTGAAGATGTTGGTCTACCTGATGGTCAAATGGGCAACTCAGAAGTTGGACATATGAATCTTGGTGCTGGACGTGTGTTGTACCAAGATTTTACTCGAATTACCAAAGATATCCGTACGGGTGATTTTTTTGAGCATGAAGTCCTGATTGATGCCGTTGAAAAAGCCAAAGCTGCCAACGGTGCAGTGCATGTGATGGGACTGCTGTCTGAAGGTGGGGTGCATTCACATGAAGATCATATTGTTGCGATGTGTGAGCTAGCGCTCAAACGTGGCGCAACGGTTTATTTACATGCTTTTTTAGATGGTCGTGATACACCACCACGTAGTGCCAAACCGTCATTAGAAAAATTAGATGCCTTATTCGCTCAATATCCAGATCAAGGTCGTATTGTTTCGATGATTGGGCGCTATTTTGCAATGGATCGTGATAACCGTTGGGATCGTGTTGAACAGGCCTATCGTTTAATGACTGAGGGTGAGTCAACTCGAGTTGCAGCTACTGCCGTTGAAGGTTTGGAACAAGCGTATGCGGCAGAAGAAAATGATGAATTTGTCAAAGCAACTCGTATTGGTGAAGTCGTAAAAGTACAAGATGGCGATAGTCTAGTCTTTATGAATTTCCGAGCTGATCGTGCGCGTGAAATTACCCGTGCTTTTGTTGAAAGAGATTTTGCTGGTTTTACACGTAAAGTTATTCCTCAATTGTCAAAATTTGTCATGTTGACACGTTACCAAGCCAGTATTGATGCACCGATTGCTTATATGCCTGAAGGGTTAAAAAACTCGATTGGTGAATACCTGTCGAGTTTAGGCAAAACTCAATTACGGATTGCTGAAACTGAAAAATATGCACATGTGACCTTCTTCTTTAGCGGTGGGCGTGAGGATGAGTATACGGGTGAAAAACGTATTCTGATTCCATCGCCAAACGTTGCAACCTATGACTTAAAACCAGAAATGAGTGCCTATGAAGTCACGGATGAGTTGGTCAATGCAATTAACTCTGGTGAGTTTGATCTGTTGGTCGTGAACTATGCCAACGGTGATATGGTTGGACATACTGGGATATTTGACGCTGCGATCAAAGCTGTAGAAACCGTGGATACCTGCTTAGGTCGTGTTTATGATGCGGTGATGGCAAACAAAGGGCATATGTTAATTACTGCTGACCATGGTAATGTAGAGCAAATGCAAGATTATGTCAGTGGACAAGTCCATACCCAGCATACCACTGAGTTAGTTCCATTTATCTATGTCGGTCCTACCCAAGCCACAATTGCTGAAGGTGGTATCTTGGCTGACGTTGCGCCAACTTTACTCCATTTGATGCAGATTCCTGTACCTCCAGAAATGCAAGGTAAGAACTTAATTACTTTACAGTAATCTGCCCACTTAATCTCGCTTATACGGCGTGATGCTTTAGAAGGTGAACGTATGACTCAACACAACAACATTTATCGAGCACTATGGGCAAGTTTGTTGATGTGTTGGGGGCTTACACTTCATGCTGCTCCTCCTTCTGGATGGGGCGATGACAGCACATCAAGAAGTGCCGAAGTGCCGATTGAGTCGATTCAGCAGTTTGTACAGATTTATGGCATTGTGCGAGATAACTATGTTGATAAAAAATCAGATGATGCTTTATTTCAGCAGTCGATTAAAGGTTTGGTGAGTGGCTTAGATAATTATTCTCGTTATTTATCTGCTGAAGAGTATCGTCAACTGATTCAATATACCGAAGGTGATCTGGCTTCGGTCGATTTTAATTTAAATTATGATGCGCATACAAAATTGTGGCAGATTCAAGGTCTAAAAACAGGCTCTGATTCGAATAAACTGGGTCTGCGTAATGGGCAGGCGATTCTTAAAATTGATCATCAAGAGTTAAAAAACTTAAATCAAGACCAAGTCCAAGGGTTATTGTATGGCTCAATTGGTAGTACCATACAAATTTTGCCAGAAAACAATATAAGTACACTGATCTTGGTCAGAAATAAGAAAGTAGAAACAGATATAGAACCCGTTTTATTACACAATCAAGTTTTAGTCCTTAAAATTAGAGTGTTTCAACAAGACACAGCCAATGAAATTAAGCGACTCATTGAAGAGTTTGGTTCACAAAAATTAAAGGCTGTAGTGTTAGATCTGCGCAATAATCCGGGTGGTCTACTTTCAGCCGCAGTTGAATCGGCAGATTTATTTTTGGACAACGGTCTGATCGTCACAACCAAGAGCCGTTCCGAAGGTGATCAGCAATTTCAGGCGCTACCATCGAATGAGTTCCAAAAGCTTAAATTAGGAATCTTAATTAATCGTCGTTCGGCATCGGCTGCTGAAGTATTTACAGCTGCATTAAAAGAACATAAACGTGCATGGGTGGTTGGAGAAAATAGTTACGGTAAAGGCGTCGTACAAAAACTGTTTCCATTGCCGAGTGGCGCAGCGCTACAAATGACGGTGTCGCACTATTACACACCCAAAGATCAAATGATCGAAGGGCAAGGCATTCAGCCGAATCAAAGTTATGCTTTGCAGCCTGAAATGAAAGAAGATTATTATTTAGAGCATATCAGCGAATTAGTGCTGAAAAGTAAGCCTTAATGCAATGAAGCCCCTGATTATTAGGGGCTTCATTTTTTTTAAGAATTATTCGTCCTCTTCAGTATCCAAGCCGAATTTCTTTAAACGATAGCGTAAAGAGCGGAAGGTCATCCCTAATTTCTTAGCAGCTAAGGTTCGATTCCAGTGGGTTAAGTTAAGTGCGTTGAGCAGGACTTCTTTCTCAATATTTTCTAAATAACGTTCTAAGCCTTCAGGTGGAAGCTTTTTGGAACTGGTGCTTGGACTGGTTGAATATTGTGCTGGTTCAACATCTTCTTGAGTATAGAGTGATGCTGTTGGCATCGAGATCGTGCGCAAAGGTGCGGTCTGTAAGTGTGCGAGGTCAATGCTGTTATCATCGCTAAGCGTCATTGCGCGTTCAATGATATTACGCAATTCACGGACATTGCCAGGGAAGTATTGCTGTAGCAAGAACTGCTCGGCACGAGTCGATAAGGATTTAGGCGATAAATCCCATTCCTGACTAATTCTCTGGATGAAGTGATTGGCCAATAACAGGATATCTTGTCCGCGTTCGCGTAAGGGTGGAAGTACGATATCCATCACATGAATACGGAAAAATAAATCTTGTCTAAATCGACCTTGTTGCACCAATAGTTCCAGGTCTTGATGACTGGCACTAATCACTCGAAAATCAACATCAATTTCCTGATCCGAACCGACAGGGCGAATTCTCTTTTCCTGTACTGCACGCAGTAATTTTACTTGCATATTCAAAGGCAATTCAGCAATTTCATCTAAAAATAAACTACCGCCGTGCGCAGAAAGAATTAAGCCTTGTTTGTCTTGTGTCGCACCCGTAAAGCTGCCTTTTTTATGCCCAAATAACTCGCTCTCCATCAATTCAGTTGGAATCGCACCACAGTTAATCGCGATAAATGGCCCTTCACTACGATTGCTTAAACGATGGACCAGATTTGCAACCACCTCTTTGCCTGTTCCTGATTCACCTGTAATAAACACAGGCGCTTGAGAACGCGCAATTTTCTTTAAAGCGATCCGTAACTGTTGAATTGGCGGCGAGCGCCCGATTAACAGTTTATTTTCTAACGCTGTTTCGGCTGCCTCTTGTTCAGGTTGCGGTCGATTCAAGGCTTTTTGAATCAATTGATCCAAATGCTTTTGATTGACTGGTTTACTGACAAAATCAAATGCACCTGCTTTTAGTGCTGCAATCGCAATGTCCATATTGCCATAAGCCGTAAGTACAGCGATGGGTGTGTTGGGATGGTTCTGAGTGACGTGTTTGACTAAATCTAAACCGTTGCCATCTGGGAGGTTCAAATCTGTTAGACAAGCATCATACTGAAACTCAGTGAAAAACTTTTTTGCTTGCTCAATCCGATAAGCGAGATGTGTCTTGATGCCCATTCGTGCAAGTGTCATTTGCATTAAGAGACACAAGTCCTCTTCATCGTCTACAAGCAAGACGAGTGGTTGTTTAGTTGTCATTCCCCGAAAAACCTAATTTAATCAATTAATTATTGAGCACTCAATCCTGAAGCATGCTCCTTGTTGTCGCTCTACATAAGTGAGCTTTGCATGATTTGCCTCACAAAATGTATGAGACAGATACAATCCTAAACCAGTTCCATTAATTTCGGTACTAAAAAATGGTTTAAACAGTTGAGAAAGGTCACGTTTCGCAACACCCGTACCAAAATCAATCACATCAATGCGTATTCGTCCCTCATAGCTCTGAACTTCGATCTCAATATAAGGGGCATCTGAGGCATTATGGCGCAATGCATTTCGAATTAAATTAATCAGCACTTGGCGTAATTGTTTGTCATCAAATAGAACTTTGATGTCTTCAGGAATGTTGAGCTGAATCATGTGTTTGACGTCAGCTAAGTCCTCATTGCATAGACTTTCAAAGAATGTGGTCAGATCAATCGTTTGAGGCTCTGTTGGCTTGTTACGTGCCATCGCCAAGGTGTCTTGCACAATGCAGTCAATCCGCTTCGCTTGTTTGCTAATCATACGAGACAGCATTTCTTGTTGATGCTCATCGCTGGCTTTAAATAACTCATTGGCTTGCACGATCGCAGCCAAAGGGTTGCGAATCTCATGGGCGATGCTGGCCGAGAGTTGTCCTAGCGCAGCTAATTTTAATTGTTGTACTTGTTGCGTGAGCTTCTGCGCATCTTTTAATACCAGCAACACCAGTGCTTGTTCAGGAACGATTAAATGTTTCACCCGAACATTGACGGTATATAGACTCTGTTGCGACTCAAATGTAAATTCTTCGCCATCTTCTAAATCACTAAATTTAATCAGTTCAAAGAGATCTGGTTGCCACTTAATGAGGGGCGTTTTTTCAGTCGAGACAGGCACGTGAATGCCCAATAAGGCGTTGGCAGCGGGATTGGTCAATACGATATGATTGCTTTCATCGAGTACCAAATAGCCGTCTTCAATTTGTTCCAGAATATAGCGGTTAATATTTTGAAGTTGATGAATTTCAATCGATTGATGAAAGGTCAATGCTTCTAAAATATTAAACCGTTGTACTGCAATACGCCCAATCGCAAACACCACGAAAAATAAAAAGGCCAATAGCAGACTATTGCCTAAATGATTTAAGTTGTTGTAATCAAGAAAGTTACCAATGAAACGCTGGTAAATCACCATGATCACAGCAAAAAGCGTAATAATCAGGGAAAGTCGGGCATCGAGTAAGATTGCAGATGAAAAAATAATAATGACGTAGAGCAAGCTGAGTTGCAGATTGGGTCCACCTGTTGAAAAGGTGATAATACTTAAGCAGACCACATCAATGATGAAGATCAAGATAAGTTGCTTACTGATTTGTGATGGAACCAATCTTAGAAATAAAAGCTGACCGATATTGAGCGTGACATAAGCGATCAGCGTATAGAAATATAAAGACGGGTAAATGTAATTGTTGGCCAGTTGCTCGGCGGTCAATAGGTAAATGAGCAATAAGCTGACGGAAATAATCAGACGATATCCGCTATACCAAGCGCCTAGTTGGTAAATGGTTTGTGACACTGAGGATGCAATTTTTCCCAACATAGGCGATTCACAAGGGTTTTAAGGTTTAATCAGTCCATAACGAATCGCAAGATGGGTGAGTTTGACATCACTATCAATTGCCAGTTTTTCAAAAATACGATAACGATAGGTATTTACGGTCTTCACACTGACAAATAACTTGTCAGCGATTTCTTGGGCGCTAATACAGTTGACCACCATCATCGCCACTTGCATTTCACGTTCAGACAGCGCATCAAAAGGGGATTGCTGCGTATCAGAAAGATAAGAACTGGCCAGTTGCTCAGCGATGTCAGCACTGAAATATTTACCACCCAGCATCACTTTGTTAATCGCACGAACCATTTCCGCAATCGGTGCACCTTTGGTGATATATCCTTTGGCGCCTGCTTTGAGTAAAAGGGAAGGGTAAGGTTCTTCTGCTAGACCACTTACAGCGATAACTTTTGTATCCGGAGCACTTTGTAACAAGCGTCGTGTGGTTTCTACACCACCAATCCCCGGCATGTTTACATCCAGAAGCACAACCTGAGGGTGTTTTTGGCGAACAATAGCGATCGCGTCTTCTCCAGATTCGGCCTGTCCAATGACCTCAACTTCTGGGTGGTCTTCTAACATACGACAAATACCAGTACGTACGAGTTCATGATCATCAACAACGAGAACAGTGATCAAGAAGACCTCCTTTTATTAAAAAATTGGTTTTTTGTTACATAAAGCAAAATTAGCTTGCAATGAAATGACAAAATTAGCAATGCTATTCTTCATTTTAAGAGAATAGTTGTACACAATTGTGTCTATAAAAGCTTTACCCAATATGCTCAAATGTAAGGCATAATGATAGTAAGCGCAAATGTGCAGCACCCTGAGTTGAGTATTGTGTCGTGAAAAATGCTAAAAAATCTGTCATGCATGTCTTAGGCATGTCTATCTTGTTGGCTTGGAGTTCAACAAGTTTTGCTGAGTTGGTTGTTAATAACAATTCAGCGTCTTCGATTGACAATGGTTCAGCATCATTGAGCTGGTCGGCCAGTGATGTCAATCAGTTGATGAATGATGATGAGTCATTGGATATTACTCCACAAGGCTCTACGTCTGTAACGACGACTTTGCGTAGTGGTGGATCTGCTACGATTAGTTCATCAGCAACGCCACAAAAAAGCGTTCAGATACGTGATACTTCTGGTTCAATCAGCCAGCCTTCAGTGAATGCACGCGCTGCATTGGTGATGGATGCGCAAACGGGTGAAGTGCTGTATAGCAAAAATACCAACTCAGCTTTGCCAATCGCGTCAATCACCAAAGTCATGACAGCCGTGGTTACTGCTGATGCTCGATTGAACATGTCTGAAGAAATTACTTTACAGAGCATCGATTTTGCTGGCGCAGGCGGAAAGAACTCGAGTTCCACACTACGCGCAGGCGATAGTATGAATCGAGCAGAATTATTACTATTCGCTTTGATGAAATCAGAAAATCCTGCTGCTGCTGCTTTAGCGCGAACTTATCCAGGTGGGCGTAATGCTTTCTATGCGGCGATGAACAGCAAAGCAAAACAATTGGGAATGACAGCGACCCATTATGTCGAGTCAACAGGTTTACATCCGGGCAATGTTTCATCGGCACGTGATCTGGGTATTTTAGTCAGTGCAGCTTCACAGTATGGTTTGATTCGTCAGTTCTCAACCACACCAACTTATGATTTTAATTTAGGTTATCGAGTTCTTAAGTCGAATAATACCAACGCCTTGGTTCGTAATGGCGGTTGGAATATTAACTTGTCAAAAACAGGTTTTATTAATGAGGCGGGACGTTGTGTGGTGATGCATACCACTGTGAATTCTCGTCCTGCTGTTGTAGTACTACTTGGTGCATCGAGCTCTCAAGCACGTACCAACGATGCAACCAACTTATTGACTTGGTTAAATACTTTGCCAAAACGTGTTTAATTATTATTGAACAAATAAAAAACCAGTTGCATGCAACTGGTTTTTTATTTTATAAGACGCGATGGTTACATATTAGAAAGAATCGAATCTTTTACTTGATCCATCGTAGCATCAATCGACAACATCACAGCATCAGCACATTGCTTGATCGCTGTATCAGGATCTTTTAAGCCATTCCCTGTAACAGTACAGACAATCACAGAACCTTCAGCGATTTTACCTGCTTTAAGATCACGGATTGCACCGCCAATCGATGCTGCTGATGCAGGCTCGACAAAGACACCTTCATACATTGAAAGTAAGCGTTGTGCTTCTAGGATTTCAGCATCTGTTAGTTCATCAAACCAACCTTTAGAATCACGTACTACGGCTTTAGCATGGTTCCAGCTTTGCGGGTTACCAATACGAATTGCAGTTGCAACAGTTTCAGGATGCTCTACTGGTGCGCCACGTAAGAATGGCGCAGCGCCAGCAGCCTGATAACCGACCATGGTTGGTAAGCCTTCTGGTTTTGGTCCAGTAAACTGATCTGTAGCTGCATCGTAAATCACTTGTTCAAACTGATCAGCAGGCTGATTTGCAACAGCTTCAGTGTAACCCATCCAGTGTGCAGTGATATTACCCGCATTGCCCACTGGCAAGCAGTGATAGTCAGGTGCACGACCCAAAGCTTCTACGATTTCATAAGCAATGGTTTTTTGACCTTGCAAACGATAAGGATTAATTGAGTTTACAATAGTAACAGGTGCTTGATCAGCAACCTCTTTGACGAGGCGCATACCATCATCAAAGTTACCGCGGATTTGCATGGTAATCGCACCGTACATCATCGCCTGAGCCATTTTACCCATCGCAATCTTGCCTTCTGGAATCAAAACAAATGCCTTGATGCCTGCACGCGCTGCATAAGCTGCTGCGGCTGCTGAGGTATTTCCTGTAGATGCACAGATGATCGCTTTAGAGCCTTCTTCAACTGCTTTGGTCACCGCCATCGTCATACCACGGTCTTTAAACGAACCTGTTGGATTCAGACCTTCGTATTTCACGTAGATTTCAACGTTTTTACCAATAATACGTGGAATATTCTCGAGTTTAATGAGCGGTGTATTACCTTCACCTAAAGAAATTGCACGCGTAGTTGCAGATACAGGTAAACGGTCACGATAACGATCTACAAGACCAGTATAACGATTGGCATTCGACATGATGGTGTTCCAATATATAGATATTTTAAATCTTTGTTTTCAAAAGGGACTTGACGATGTGCAAGTCCCCCCTTTGAAAAGGGGGATTTAGGGGGATTTAAAAACCTGATTAACTATCGAGCGATTCTAAACGAATTCTGACGATTTCGCCATGAATTGCAGGTAATGCTTGAATTTGTGCAAGCGCTTCATCCATTTTTGATTCAACAATTGGATCAGTTAAAATCACGATTGGAATCAAATCTTTTAGACGAGATTGTTGCATGATGGCATCAATACTAATACCTGTACGGCTTAAAATCGCGGTGACATCAGCCAGTACGCCTGTCTGATCTTCGGCATTTAGACGGATGTAGTATCCAGTCGTCATTTCTTCACGGCTTAAAATCGGCATGTCGGCTAGGGCTTCAAATGCCAATTGCGGAATAGTCCCCGCACCATCTTCGGTATACGAGATGTCACGAACAATATCAATCACATCAGCTACGACAGCAGAAGCCGTTGGACTCGCACCAGCGCCGGCACCGTAATAAAGCGTTGGACCGACGGCATGCGCTTGTACCAACACTGCATTTTTAACGCCGTTTACATTGGCTATCAACTGTTCAGCAGGGATCAATGTTGGATGTACACGCAGTTCAATACCATTGGCTGCGCGGCGAGCAATACCTAAATGCTTGATACGGAAACCAAGTTCTTCGGCATATTTCACATCTTGCGCGGTGATTTTGCTGATCCCTTCGGTATACACCTTGTTAAATTGTAATGGGATACCAAAAGCACAAGAGGCTAAAATCGTAAGCTTGTGTGCTGCATCAATCCCTTCAACATCGAAGGTTGGATCCGCTTCAGCATAACCAAGTTGTTGTGCTTCAGCCAAAACATCTGCAAATGCACGACCTTTTTCGCGCATTTCGGTGAGGATAAAGTTACCTGTACCGTTGATAATCCCTGCGAGCCATTGGATGTGGTTGGCAGCAAGACCTTCACGGATCACTTTAATAATCGGAATACCGCCAGCAACGGCTGCTTCATAAGCGATTTGTACCGCGTTATCCTCAGCAGCTTTAAACAGTTCATTGCCATGTTCAGCAAGTAAGGCTTTGTTTGCTGTGACGACTTGCTTGCCATGTTTAATGGCTTCCATAATCAGTTCATAAGCAGGATGAATCCCACCCATGACTTCCACAACGACATCAACATCAGGTTGACGCACAATTTCCATCAGATCAGCGCTTTGCTGAATCCCTGCGAGTTGTAAATCTGGACGTGGACGGCGGGTGCCTACGTGTGTAATTTGAATTTCTCGACCAGTACGGCGTTTAATTTCAGCAGCATTTTCTTGTAGTAATTTAAGGGCTCCACCACCAACAGTACCAAGACCGAGTATCGCCAGACGAACTGGTTTCACGTCACACTCCATTTTATTCAATCATTTTAATGAAGCTTGATCATAGCTAAAAAAATGCAGCGAAACTAGGGCTAAGATCATCTTTAATCTGTCGCCCAAGTCGTTCTTTCTTGGCGGTAGAGAAAAGGCTTATTTGTTTAAGCGTTGAGCGATTTCATCCGCAGTCATATAGCCGCCTAAATACTCACCCTCAACGTTATAAATTGCAGGCGTACCATTCACACCCATATTTAAACCGAGTTGGTATTGGTCGCTTACTGGATTTTTACACTCGGCTGCTGTAACAGGTAAGCCTTGAATCGCTTGATCAAATGCAGCTTTACGATCTTTACTACACCAGATGGCTTGCATCGTTGGCATAAATTGATCACCACGCGGCCATGCAATATAACGAATCTCAATGCCCTTTTCGTTTATGGCAGGAATATTTTCATGGAGTCGGTGGCAGTATGGACAGCTCGAATCGGTAAATACATAAATGATATGTTTGGCTTTACCACCTTTGGCTGGATAAACAATCAGGTCTTCATTCTTTAATGAAGCCAAGTGTTTTTTGTTCTCAGTGGCTTGCAGTGCTTCGCTGACATTATGTAGTTGTTTGTCGCCTAAGCGAATTACATCACCTTGAATAATATATTGACCATCGCTGGTGGCATACACAGAACCCATACCTTCAAGATTGACCCAGAATAAGTTGGAAACTTCAGTTTTTTGTATTGAAACGATTTTGGCGTTAATTTTAGCGGTTTTAAAATTCTTTTCTAAAGTCGAGACCAAACGTTGTTGTGCATTACGCTCATTTAACGTGGATGCTTCACCTGTCGCAGGTGTGCTTGCTGTGAGCGTATCTTGTTTTTGTGCTGAATTTTCTTTTGAACAAGCACTGACCAATAAGGTTGAGGCTAATGTACAAGCAAGTACAAGCTGAGATCGAGTAAACACCATAAAGAACCTTTTTTGTACGTTTTCATTTCTATAAGCGGCTAAGCATACCAAAAAAATCAAATGACTTCGTTAAATCTTGCTGACTCTCTGTGAATGAGAATATCTTCTCGCTGATTCCCAGATAAAAGGTTATTTTAGCCGCGCGGATGGTGTTTGCTATGCAGTTCTTGCATACGATGTTGCGCAACATGAGTGTAAATCTGTGTGGTAGATAGGTCACTGTGTCCGAGTAGCATTTGGACGACACGTAAATCAGCACCATGATTCAAAAGGTGTGTTGCAAAAGCATGGCGTAAAGTATGCGGTGATAGTTCAGTTTGGATGTTGGCTTGAAGGGCATAGCGTTTAATTGCATACCAAAAATTTTGACGGCTCATAATTCCACCATGCTGGGTTAGAAATAGATAATCAGTACTACTCTTATACAGCTGTGGTCGAGATTCTGCTAAATATTTTTCGATCCACTCGCAAGCATATTGCCCAAGTGGTACCAGTCGTTCTTTATTGCCTTTACCCGTAATACGTAAAAAACCTTGTTTTAAATTAATGAGTTCTAAGCGCAAATTGAGTAACTCTGAAACGCGCAAACCGCAAGCATATAAAACCTCGAGCATGGCGCGATCACGTAGACCTAAAGCATTGCTAATGTCTGGTGCATGAATCAGAGCCTCCACATCTTGTTCGGATAGATCCTTTGGCAATGCTCGACCAATTTTCGGCGATTGATGGGTGGCAACAGGATTGTCATCTCTGAGTTTTTGTTCTCTTAGAAATTTATAAAATTGACGTAAAGCGGATAAGCAGCGAGCGATAGAGCGAGGACTCTTTCCTGCTTTGGTCAATGCAATCAATACATCCGCAATATCATTACTCGACCATTGTGGTAATACGCCATTTTTGTGCAATTCACTACATTGAATCAGGTCAGATAAATAAGCATTACGGGTATGTGGACTGACGGTTTGCGCAACTAAATAATCACGGAAACCCTGTAAAAAACCCAAATGTTCGGGAATGGTCACGGCGGCAGGGATGCGCGGTTTTTTATTTAACATGGTCATTCAGATATGCATGATGTGTTGGCACTGTAAAAGAAAAAAGAAGGCTTGTCGATTGGAGGTTTATTGTAAATGGCATTGAGATTGCTTTTGGTAATTATTCTCATTTGTCTGTATACTTGAGCAAAAGGTTTTATGGTGAAAAGTGGTGCGTTTATCAGCATTAAAAGTCAAGCAAACAGCGATGATTACCAAAGTAAATCGCTCAGTCGATGAAACGGAACATGCAGATCTTGTGGCAGTTCGTTTAGAGAGTTTAGGCTTTGTGCCAGGTACACAAGTACAAGTGGTGACCAAAGGTGTTTTTGGTGGTGACCCCATTCTCATCCAGATCGGTTTTACGCGCTTTGCATTGCGTAAATCTGAAGCCGATAAAATTGAAATTCAACTTGAAGGAGCACCTGCATGAGTGATGCGTTACGTGTTGCCCTTGTGGGAAATCCAAACTGCGGTAAGACTTCTTTATTTAATCATTTAACTGGAACACGCCAAAAAGTTGCCAACTATGCGGGTGTAACGGTTGAGCGTAAGGTCGGTCACTTTCAATTGCCTTCTGGCCGAAGTGTGCGTGTGCTGGATTTGCCAGGCACCTATAGCTTGCAAGCAACTAGTCCAGATGAAGAAATTACCCGTGATGTTTGCCAAGGTAAAATTGCAGAAGAAGGGCAGCAAGATGCCTTTTTATGTGTCGTAGATGCAACCAACTTGAAATTGCACTTGGGCTTGGTCTTGGAAATGATTGAGCTTGGTCGACCGATACTGGTTGTATTGAACATGATGGATGAGGCGCGTCGTCGCGGTATCCAGATTAATACGCAGAAGCTTTCACAGCGCTTAGGCGTACCTGTGGTCGAAACGGTCGCTGTACGCAACGCAGGCATCGAAAATTTACGTCATGCTTTGGATCAAGAAAAGTATTCGATCCCGCAAACGGAGTTAAGTGGTTTAACAGGTGAGCATCATCAGAAAATTGAAGTGATTTTCAAAGATGTGGTGAGCTTTGTTGATCAGGAAGATAAACGTACTGATTTTCTCGATAAAATATTTTTACATCCAGTCTTAGGTCTACTTAGTCTTGCCGTGATGATGTTTATCGTGTTCCAAGCAGTTTTTGCTTGGGCTGCACCTTTTATGGATGGCATCGAGGATTTTTTTGCTTGGCTCGGTGAGATGTTGGGCGAATCGATTGCGAATCCTTTACTGAATAGCTTAGTGGTTGATGGGATTATCGCTGGGGCGGGTAGTGTGGTGGTGTTCTTGCCACAAATTTTAATTTTATTCTTCTTTATTTTGGTATTAGAAGAATCGGGTTATTTACCGCGCGCAGCGTTTTTACTTGATAAGTTAATGTTTAAAGCTGGTTTGAGTGGGCGTGCGTTTATTCCGTTATTGTCTAGCTTTGCTTGCGCAATTCCTGGAATTATGGCGACACGTAGTATTAGCGATCATCGGGATCGTTTTACCACGATTATGGTTGCGCCGTTGATGACCTGTTCCGCGCGCTTACCCGTTTATGCACTGTTAATTGCTGCATTTATTCCAAGTCAAACTGTGTTGGGAATCTTTAACCTGCAAGGTTTGGTGCTGTTCGGCTTATATATGGCTGGTATTGTTAGTGCGTTGTGTGTTGCCTTTGTGACCAAGTTTTTACAAAAGGATAAATCACAGCATGCATTGTTACTCGAATTGCCAAGTTACCGTATTCCCGATATCAGAAGTGTGGCTATTGGTTTATTGGATCGAGGTAAAATCTTCTTAAAACGCGTTGGTGGAATCATTTTCGCTTTATCGATTTTACTTTGGTTTCTGTGTACTTTCCCTCAAGCACCTGAAGATGCAACCCGCGCTGCGATTGATTATAGTTTTGCAGGGATGTTGGGTCATTTGATGGAACCTATTTTTGCACCACTTGGTTTTAATTGGCAAATTTGTATTGCTTTGATTCCAGCAATGGCTGCACGTGAAGTGGTGGTTGCTGCACTGGGTACGGTTTATGCACTGTCTGGCGCTGATGATGATGCAATTGCAGAGGGCTTGGCGAGTTTAATCAGTGCGGATGGTTCAGGCTGGTCATTGGCAACTGGCTTGTCTTTATTGGTGTGGTTTATTTATGCACCACATTGTCTCGCGACTTTGGCAACAGTACGTCGTGAAACAGGTTCTTGGAAACATGTGGCCATCATGACAGCTTATCTGTTTGGATTGGCTTATTTGATGTCCTTCTTCACTTACCAAATTGCATCCAGCATTTGGGGGTGATTGTAATCTTCCCTTGCGCTGCGATAACCGCAGCGTAGCCCTTTTTAAGGGGGATAATTGGAGAGTGGCTTATGTTTGAGTCCTTAATTGTTGCTGTACTGGTGCTATGGAGTACCGTTGTTGTTTTTAAAAAGGTATTTCCTAAAACAGCAGCTTCAGTATTTTTAGCTTTGTCAAATGTCTGTCAACGCTTTGGGTGGCAGCATTTAGCAACATGGTTGAAACCTAAAATGGTTGCAGGTTGTGGTGGCGGTTGTGGTTGTGCTACCGATGAAAAAGATACGAAAAAGTCCGAGCCAGTACAAACCGTAAAATGGCGTTAAGAAATATAATGATTGCTCATGTTTGCGAATGTGGGCAATTTTTAGGATTGCTGACCTTATATCTCAGGATGCTGCGCATCACCCTCAACTTTTACGCACTGACACAAAAAAGACTGAATAAAACCAAAACTGAAAAAGCATTTAAAACAGTAAAGTGCTAACATTTTTGCCATTCCGTGATCCGTAATAAATGGGGCAAAAATGTTAATACAACGTGGTGGATTAAAAGTTGTGGCTGGCTTGGGTATTTCAGGCGTGTCAGCAGTAAACTTTCTGCATGAACAAGGCTACCAAGTTGCAGTAACGGACTCTCGAACAACACCCCCAGGACACGATCAAATTCCTGAAAATGTTCGAACAAGTTTCGGAAAATTGGATACCGATCTTTTGCTTCAAGCAGAAGAAATTATTTTAAGTCCTGGTCTTGCACCACAATTACCCGAGATTCAACAGGCGATTGCCCAAGGCATCCCAGTGGTAAGTGATATTCAACTGCTCCGTCGCGCGACTGAAGTCCCAATCGTTGCGATTACGGGATCAAATGCAAAAAGCACAGTGACGACACTCATCGGTTTGATGGCCGCTGACGCAGGTAAAAAAGTGGCTATAGGCGGTAATCTTGGACGTCCAGCGCTTGATTTACTCAAAGATCAACCTGAATTGATTGTGTTGGAACTTTCCAGTTTCCAACTTGAAACCACCTCGCACCTCAATGCTGAGGTCGCGGTGTTGCTCAATATGAGTGAGGATCATTTAGATCGTCATGGTGATATGTTGGGTTACCACAAAGCCAAGCATCGTATTTTCCAAGGTGTAAAAAAGGTGGTGTATAACCGCGATGATAGTTTGAGTCGTCCTTTAGTTCCTGATGTAACACCAATGCAAAATTTTGGGCTGAATGCACCTGATTTGAATCAATATGGGGTGCTTCGAGAGGCCGATGGGGGCATGTGGTTGGCGCGTGGGCGTGAGCGCTTAATCAAAAGTTCAGAACTTTATATTCAGGGCATGCACAATATCGCCAATGCCTTGGCTTGTTTGGCACTTGGTGAGGCCATTGGCTTAGCAACGTCATCGATGCTTGAAACACTTAAAAGCTTTAAAGGTTTAGAGCATCGCTGTGAATACGTCGAAACGATCGATGGTGTGCGTTATTACAATGATTCTAAAGGTACCAATGTCGGTGCAACACTGGCTGCTATCGACGGTCTAGGTGCCGCTATTGAAGCCCAAAAAGGTAAACTGGCATTGATCATGGGTGGTCAAGGCAAGGGGCAAGATTTCAAACCGCTACGTAATGCAATACAAAAATATGTAAAGAAAGTGATACTGATCGGTGAAGATGCGGCAATGATTGAACAAGCGTTACAAGGTACGACGACCATCCAACATGTCAGTAACTTAAAAGAAGCGGTAGAGGTTGCTCAGAAAGTCACTCAAGCGGAAGATGTTGTATTACTTTCTCCTGCATGCGCTAGCTTTGATATGTTTAAAAGCTACAATGACCGTGGACATCAATTCGTGGCATGTGTACATGCTTTGAATGAAAATAAAAACTAGGAACAACATTATGGCTGATTTAGCCCAAAATACGGCACAAAAAATTTCGCAATTATTGAGTCGTCTGCCAAAGCTTCCAGCAGAAATGACGGCACGTAATCTTCTGATTTTTTGTGTTGTTTCTTTATTGTGTTTCGGTTCGGTGATGGTGGCATCTGCATCGATGCCGTATGCTGAATATATTCATGAGAACCCATTTTACTTTTTAATTCGTCATGGTATTTCGATTTGTGTAGCTGGTGTGGTGGCTTTTCTCACCTATCGAATTTCTATGAATCTGTGGTTCAAAAATGCATTCTTATTATGGCTCATCACCATGGGTTTGTTACTGGCGGTACTGCTGGTTGGTACCGAAGTAAATGGTGCACATCGTTGGATTAAAATCGGTAGTTTTACCATACAGCCGACTGAGATTGCCAAGATTGTCATGGCAATTTTTACGGCAGATTATGTGGTTCGCCGTGCCAAGGAAGTTCGAACGCATTGGAAAGGACTGCTGCGTTTAAGCGGTGTAATGGCCTTAACCGTGGGCTTCATTGTGGCGGAACCTGATCTCGGTGCAACGGTTGTAATTGTCTTGATGATGGTCGGTGTATTCTTTTTGGCAGGTGCGCCAGCGACACAGTTCTTAATCATGTTGGGTGCGATTTTAGCAGGCATTAGTGCGCTAATTATCTTTGAACCATTCCGTTTTGAACGGTTACTTTCCTTTACCAATCCGTGGGCAGATCCATTGGGTGTCGGTTATCAGCTATCTAACGCGCTGATGGCATTTGGGCGTGGCGAGTGGTTTGGAACGGGTTTAGGGCATAGTGTACAAAAGCTTTCCTATCTTCCTGAAGCACATACTGATTTTATGTTGGCGGTACTTGGTGAGGAATTCGGTTTTGTCGGTGTGACTTTGGTCATGATCCTGTCCTTCACGATGTTGGCGTGTTGTATCAAGATCGGGCATCGTGCTTTGCAGCATAACTACTTGCGTGCAGGTTACTTGGCTTATGGGATTAGTATTATTTTCTTGCTACAAATTTTGGTAAATGCGGGCATGAACATGGGCTTGATGCCGACCAAAGGTTTAACACTGCCATTTATTAGTTATGGTGGTACTTCGTTGATGATGTGTGCGGCAATGATTAGTTTAATTCTAAAAATTGATGCATCGACACAAGAACTCAATCCTGTCAAAGAAGAATCAAATTTCTAGTTGAGGTCTAAAAAGTCAAAAAGCCCTGAGCAATTGAATGTAATCGCTCAGGGCTTTTTTTATGGCTATTGATAGATTCCAGTCAAATGATTGCCTTTTGGAATCAAATTCACATTCCACTGTTGAACGGCTTGTTGCAGCATGACGCGTGGTTGGTCAAGATCAACAGCAGGCTGACCGAGTGCTAAAATGGCATGTTGTAATAATTCGGGTGCTTTAGATATGTCCAAAGCTTGCGCTAGATTTTGTTTCGAGAGTTTTTGTCCTTGTTCATTCATGGCCAGAGGAAGATGCATATAGCTTAATAATGGATAATCTAGCAGTGAACCGAGCCAAATTTGGCGAGCTGTGTTATCTAGTAGGTCTGCGCCTCGCACCACGTGCGTGACGCCTTGTAGATAATCATCGACCACTACAGCCAGTTGATAACTCACAATGCCATCACGACGTTTTAGGACAAAATCACCGAGTTCATCCTGTAGGCTTGAGCATTGCCGTCCTTGTAGACGATCCTCAAAGCAGATGAGATGGTCAGCGACTTTTAGGCGGATCGCTTGTTGAGTAAAATCTAAATTTAAATCACGGCATGTTCCTGCATAAATGTGATTTGAGCCGAGCATTTTACGGGTACATTGACAGGCATAGATGGCTTGAGATGATTTTAATTGTTCAAGTACCTGTTCATAAATATCTAAGCGATTTTTTTGGAAAATGATCTTAGCATCAGGTTCAAACTGAAAGGCATCAATACACGCAAGAATATGCGCTTCACTATTCGGATAAATGCGTGGGATATCGGTATCTTCAATCCGGACCAACCATTCGCCTTGATGGGCTTTGGCATCGCAATAACTGGCAACCGCAGTGAGTAATGACCCAAAATGCAAAGGGCCTGTAGGAGAGGGGGCAAAGCGACCGATGTATGAGCAGCGATTAAGCAAAGCATCGCTTTGCCGCTGCGCAAGAGAAAAACTGTGTTTTTCTGGAAGAGGATTAGACATAGAGAGTGGTGGATAAAATATTTTTATCTATTATTAAATTTCCCCTAGTCTCGAGAAGCATTTAAAGCTTCGCAAGACTAAAGAGGGGGGGAATTCTTCCTTAAAATGCGATTGGAGCAGCGCAAGAAAGGGAGGATTTATCCGTTATTTTGCTTTTCTTTGATTTCAGCCAAAGTTTTGCAATCAATACACTGAGTCGCAGTCGGACGTGCTTCTAAGCGACGTAAACCGATTTCGATACCGCAAGTCTCACAGAAACCATAATCACCTGCTTGTATTGCTTCAAGTGATTGTTCAATTTTACGAATGAGTTTACGCTCACGGTCACGTGTACGCAGTTCAATCGCAAATTCTTCTTCTTGTGTCGCGCGGTCATTCACATCAGGCAGTGCAGACGACTCGTCTTGCATGGTGTTCAAGGTGCGATCAACTTCTGACATCAACTCAGCTTTCCACGCATTTAAGATCTGGCGGAAATGCTCCAGTTGTCCATCAGACATGTATTCTTCGTTTTTCTTTGGCTGATAAGGTGCGATACCAAATAAGCTGGCAGTCGTTCCACCTTCTGAAGCTTTAGGTTTGGTTTTTCGCACACGTTTTACAGGCGCTTTTTGCTCGTCAATCACTTCTGTTTGTTCATCCAAGACTTGATTTTGGTTGTCATTCGCCATATAGGGCATTCCTCATCTTACACGTACTATCTATACGCAAAAAATATGGTGATATGCAAGTGTTTTTATAGAAACTGTTGATGGTTTTTTCCATCAGGGGTCGTCATCATATAGATTTTTTGAGCAAGATGGTAGTCATTCCTGTCTAGATTTGGTGAGAAATCATGGATGTGATTTGTAATCAAAAGTTTAGAGTCGGGTGATTGTTGATCTACGCTAGTCATAACCCAAAACTTCTGAACTCATTAAGCGCTCGGAGGTAGATAAACGGTAAACTTGGGTTTCTAATTCTCCGTTGGCTTTGAGGCAGATATACCGATAACCCGGATGTTCTTCATCTAAGGCAAATTTATCGCTTTTCGGTTTAAACTGAATACAAGTCGATGGAGTGGATAAAAACTCAATGCCCTGCCATGTTTGAATAGAGTCTTGATGGACGTGTCCACAAACAATGGCTTTGATATTGGAAAAAGGTTGAATGATTTCCAGCAAATCAGACGAGTTCTTTAATTTGTGCTGATCAATCCAAGCAGACTGCATGGCAAATGGATGATGGTGACATGCAATGATGACATAGCGATCCTGTAATTGAGGGAGCAGTTCAGCTAACTGTTTTAACTGGATATCCGCAATTTTTCCGTCAATGCGTTGTGGTTGAGCACTATTGAGTAGAATAATGCACCATTTCCCCAGTTCAATAATTGTGGGCTGTGTTTGGTCGGCTTGATGGAATGGAAAATGTGCCACATCATCATGGTTACCGGGGGTATGAAAAAAAGGAATACCCAAGCTTTGCATATGCTGAATATAGCGCTGATAGGTTACAGGCGTAGGTGTTTGGGCTAGATCACCAGTGTGGACAATGAGGTCGATTTGAGGGTGCTGTTCACGCATCAATTCAATGACGGCACGGAAACTCAGTTCGGGCTGCATTCCAACGAACTCTAAATGTGGATACTCTAATAAATGTGTATCAGTAATCTGTATCATCACAAAATCTTGTTGAGATGATGTTGAGACTTGGAATGTCACCGTCTTTAGCCCCTCAGACTTGTTATCGTTGTTGTATATGTTGAGCAAGCCATTGTAATGCCATAATTACAGGAGCATTTCTCAACCGCCCATTGTGTAATAATACGTCTAATTGGGAATAATCGAATAAGTGAAGCTGAATATTTTCACCTTCATCTGATACCCCAAAAATGCCGCCATTTATTGGCAATTCAACTTCTGCGACATATAAATGAAAAAGTTCAGAGCAAGCGCCAGCAGACGGATAGAAGCTAAATAAGTGTTTTAATGTTGTGATCTCACAACCTGATTCTTCTAATGTTTCTCGGCGAATACAGCTTTCAGGAGATTCATTTCCATCAAGCACGCCCGCAATGATTTCGAGTTGCCATGCAGAGTCAGCATCATTGAATGCACCGATACGGAACTGTTCAATGAGTGCAAAGCGTTGTTGTTGGCCATTATATAGTAAAACGCCAGCGGCTTCAGGACGATGAACAAGTTCACGTTGAATGCTCGGTGAATAATCAGCTCGATGAAAGAGCCGATGTTTTAGACTCACTTTCTCAACTTGGATGAATCCTCGAAATAACAGCTCTCGAGACTCTATCTTTACATCGGATGCTGAATAGCTAGCGTGTTCAAGAATATTCATCTTCAATTAGGATGAGATTGTACATATCTCATCCTAACCGAGAATGTTTGGCAGGAAAATCTTTTTTTAGTGGATTTACACTTTGTGGTACAATTTTTGACCATGTTCCTGATAAGCGGCTTTCATCGCATTGAGACCTGCTTCAACTTCTGTTTCAGCATCATCTGATTGCTTGGCATTGCGTTGGTTTTGCGCATAATCTCGCACATTTTGTGTGATCTTCATCGAGCAGAATTTAGGTCCACACATTGAGCAGAAGTGAGCTGATTTATGTGCATCTTTCGGAAGCGTTTCATCATGCATACTGCGTGCGGTGTCTGGGTCTAAGCTTAAATTAAACTGATCATCCCAGCGGAATTCAAAACGTGCTTTCGACAGGGCATTATCACGCACTTGTGCGCCCGGGTGGCCTTTGGCCAAGTCGGCTGCATGCGCTGCAATTTTGTAGGTAATGATGCCGTCTTTTACATCTTTCTTGTTTGGTAAGCCTAAATGCTCTTTCGGCGTGACATAACACAGCATTGCAGTGCCATACCAACCAATCATCGCTGCGCCGATGGCAGAGGTAATGTGGTCGTAGCCCGGCGCAATATCCGTCGTCAATGGTCCAAGCGTATAAAATGGTGCTTCTTTACAGACTTCAAGCTGTAGATCCATGTTTTCTTTGATCATATGCATTGGCACGTGACCCGGACCTTCAATCATCACTTGAACATCATGTTCCCAAGCGCGATGCGTCAACTCACCTAAAGTTTTGAGTTCGCTGAATTGCGCTTCATCGTTGGCATCTTGGACGCAACCGGGACGTAAACCATCGCCCAAACTAAAAGACACGTCATAGGCTTTCATGATTTCGCAGATTTCATCAAAATGCGTATATAAGAAGTTTTCTTCGTGATGCGCCAAGCACCACTGTGCCATAATGGAACCACCACGAGACACGATGCCTGTGAGGCGATTCGCTGTCATTGGTACATAACGCAATAACACACCCGCATGGATAGTGAAATAGTCCACACCTTGTTCTGCTTGTTCAATCAATGTGTCCTTAAAGATTTCCCAAGTGAGATCTTCTGCAACGCCATCCACTTTTTCTAAAGCTTGATAGATTGGTACAGTACCGATTGGAACAGGCGAGTTGCGAATAATCCATTCACGCGTTTCGTGGATATTTTTCCCTGTGGATAGATCCATAATGGTATCCGCACCCCAACGCGTGGCCCACGTCATTTTTGCCACTTCTTCATCAATCGATGAACCGAGTGCTGAGTTACCAATATTGGCATTAATTTTCACCAAGAAATTACGTCCAATAATCATCGGTTCAATTTCAGGGTGGTTAATATTGGCAGGGATAATCGCGCGTCCTTCAGCAACTTCTTGACGCACAAATTCTGGGGTGATTTCTTTTAGGTTTTGTGCACCAAAGTTTTGACCTGCATGCTGACGCATATCAACACCTTCACGTTGGCGCTGGTTCTCACGAATGGCAATATATTCCATTTCAGGCGTAATAATACCCTGTCTGGCATAATGCATTTGTGAAACGTTTTTGCCTGTTTTGGCGCGACGTGGATTTTGAATATGTGCAAAACGAATATCCGCAGTACGAATGTCTTTTAAACGTGATTGTCCAAACTCAGAACTTAAACCTAAAAGGACATCAGTATCGCCACGTTCCTCAATCCATGCTTGACGAACAGAGGGTAAGCCTTTATTGAGGTCGATTTGTATATTTGGGTCGGTATAAACGCCAGAGGTGTCATAAATCATCACGGGTGGATTATGCTCACCGCCTAAGCCAGTCGGGGTATCAGTCAGGCTGATTTCGCGGAATGGCACTTGGATATCTGGGCGAGAACCTTGGACATAAACTTTGTTTGATGCGGGTAAAATACGCGTTAAATCTTTAGCGTCTTGCTCATGTTGAGCAGAAATATCAGCAGGGGAAAGATTCGTTAATTGATTCATGGCATGATCCTTATGGAGAGCATTAACGAATCAAGCACGACCAAAAACGATGGCAGATTTATCTTTTTGATAAATAGAGGCTAAGTTTTTGCTGGGCTTGATTCCTACGCAGGTGTTAACCTGATCAGGTTCAACGGTACTGATCTTTAAATCTAAGGATTAAGATCATCTCAGCAGTTGATTAACTGCGCTCCGTCAAGCTATGGTGATTAGACTAACAGATTTTTTATGTTTTGTTGTAGCAATTCATACCACTCGACAATCGGCAAATCCATGCTATTGTCATAAAAGTTTCATCATTGTTGTGTTTTAATCATCCATCATTTTCCATGTGTCTAGTGGAGGCATACTGTGAGTCCAAGTAATCCTGTGTTAAGTCATCATATTTCTTCTCAATTTAATGAAGACTTACAAGATGTGCATACCAAATTTATGAGCATGGGGGGATTGGTTGAGCAACAGGTTGCCAATGCAATTCATGCACTTTTAGATACTGATGCCAATTTAGCGATGGATGTTCAGTTCAAAGACAATACTGTTAATCAGCTCGAACGTGATATTGATGAAGGCTTAACGTTGATTTTGGCACGTCGTCATCCCGCAGCGATTGATTTGCGTATGGTCATTGCGATGAGTAAAGCCAATACAGACTTAGAGCGTATCGGTGATGAAGCGGCAAAGATTGCTCGTATCGCTCAAAACTTATGTGAAGAAGGCGAGTCGCCACGTGGTTATATGGAAACGCGTCATATTGGTAACCAAGTACGTGTAATGATTCACGATGCCTTAGATGCTTTTGCGCGTTTAGATGTTGACCAAGCGTTAAAAGTTGTGATGGCGGATGGGGATATTGACCGCGAATACCAATCAGCAACACGCACGCTGATGACGTATATGATGGAAGATCCACGTCATATTTCACGTGTAATTAACGTGATGTGGGTATTGCGTTCATTGGAACGTATTGGAGATCATTCGCGTAATATTTCAGAGCAAGTGATTTATATGGCTAAGGGCAGAGATGTTCGTCATACCAGTATTGAAGAAATTGAACAAACAGTACATCGAAAATAAATTTTCCTGCTGTTTCAGATTTTAATAAATTAAAAAAAAGCTGAGCTTTGATGTAATTTCAAGCTCAGCTTTTTGTTGTTTTTATCGTCATGATTTTTTCTAAGCGGGACTGTTATAGTTTTTTGCAAAAGCTCTGTGTCTATGTTTTGAGGAGCAATACATTCAAAATGACCTTAATCTCAGATTAAGGTATGCAGACGATGATGCGATTTTTAAAAAAGAACAATAAAGCCAGCTTTGTATTTTTTATTATTATCCTTTATGCCTTTCTCGGGTTTGGCTTGGGTTTTGTGATTTGGGAATATGTTTTATTAAATTAAAGATAAAAAAATCCCAGACTTCGGGGGAAAGTCTGGGAGAGAAATATCATATGTTGCGTGAGATATCATCGTATCTCTTTGTCCTTCTGAGTTAAATATAAGCGCAACGAGCATCACTGTCATGTAGACAAGTGTGTATGCTCTGTAAGGCTTTATTGCTAATGTAAATACCACGTAAAAAGAGAGCCAGTTTAAGCTCTCTTTTTTAGGTTGGATAAACGATATCACACCGATAATATTTTCTATAAAAACGTTGAGCCTAAAGCCTACGCGGACTTTGTCCTTGTCTTGCAGAAAACTAAAGCTTTAAAAACTTTAGTTTTCAATTTACTCGAAGCATAGCTTCTCGTCTTGCGCAAGGGCAGAGCCTTAAAACGATGTTTTAAGTTTGCTTATCCTTGCACTCCGAGCATAGCTCTCCGTCTTGCGACATTAGACTCTTTTCGATTATAGCCTACGCGGACTTTGTCCTTGTCTTGCAGAAAACTAAAGCGTTGCTTTAGTTTTCCTCAGGCTTCCAGCCTTCAGCTTTTTCAACACTTTCATCATTATCAAAGAATTTTTCACGTTGTTCTTCAAGAAATTTCTTTGCATCCGACTCAAACACATTTAAACGCTTTTCGTTAATCAGCGTGGTTTGGTGTTTTAACCATTCTTGCCATGCTTGTTTTGAAACAGTCTCAAAAAATGCTTGACCTTTAGCACCAGGGAAAGGGGCAAAGTCTAAGCCTTCAAGCTCTTGTTTGTATTTACGGCAAAATACTTGTCTAGTCATCATCAATCCTTAAGCGTATAACTGTTCTAGGCGAGTGTGTGCACGTACAATAGCAGCTTCAACTTGTTTTGGTGAAGTTCCGCCAATATGATTACGCGCGTTGACAGATGCTTCTAAAGTTAATGCTTTGTCAAATACGTCCGCAGTAATCAAATCAGAGAATTGCTGTAATTGCTCAAGTGTGAGTTCAGACAAATCTTTTTCTTCCGCCACGCCTAAAGCAACCGCTTTACCCACAATTTCATGCGCATCACGGAAAGCCACGCCCTTTTTCACCAAGTAGTCCGCAAGGTCAGTTGCAGTTGAGAAACCACGTAAGGCTGCTTCACGCATGATTTCGATATTTGGTACAAGTGCTGGAACCATATCGGCAAATGCCATCAATGAGCCGCGAACGGTGTCAATCGCATCAAATAGAGGCTCTTTGTCTTCTTGATTATCTTTGTTATACGCCAAAGGTTGACCTTTCATTAAGGTTAGTAGGCTAATCAAATCGCCAAATACACGTCCTGATTTTCCTCGAACTAACTCAGGTACATCAGGATTTTTCTTCTGAGGCATGATTGAAGATCCTGTGCAGAAACGATCAGGAATATTCACAAACTTAAATTGCGCTGAAGTCCATAAGATCAGTTCTTCTGACATGCGAGATAGATGCATCATAATCAGTGATGCAGCGGCATTGAATTCAATAGCAAAATCACGATCAGACACTGCATCAAGCGAGTTCTCAGAAATCGCTTCAAAGCCTAATAGTTCAGCGGTAAAAGCACGATCAATTGGGTAGGTTGTACCTGCCAAAGCAGCCGAACCGAGTGGCATACGATTGACACGTTTACGGCAGTCTTGTAGGCGCTCAGTGTCACGCACCAGCATTTCAAACCAAGCCAAAAGGTGGTGACCAAAAGTCACAGGCTGTGCTGTTTGCAAATGAGTAAAACCGGGCATGATGGTGTCGGTGTTTTTGCTTGCTAGACCAAGTAAGCCTTTTTGTAAGCGGAGTAATAAACCGAGGATGTCATCAATTTCATCACGCAAATATAAGCGGATATCCGTCGCAACTTGGTCGTTACGGCTACGCCCAGTATGCAGTTTTTTACCTGTAATCCCGATACGTTGAGTCAAGCGAGACTCAATGTTCATATGCACATCTTCTAAATCAATGCGCCATTCAAAGTTACCTGCTTCAATTTCTGCTTGAATTGTGGTTAAACCTTGAATAATGTCATCACGTTCAGCTTCGGTGAGTACGCCGACTTTTGCAAGCATGGTTGCATGTGCGATTGAGCCAGCAATATCTTGTTTATAAAAACGTTGGTCAAATTGCACAGATGCGGTAAATTCTGCAACAAAAGCATCTGTTGCTTCTGAAAAACGACCGCCCCACATTCCAGAGGTTTGATGAGGGCTTGCTGAAGAAGAGGATTGAGAAGATGTGGTCATGGCAGCTCAGGAAAATAAAAAAGAGTATAGCAAATCCAAACGCAGTTGCCGAAACTCGACGTAAGAAGTTATTGCAATCTCGTCAGTTGAATCGATCTGGGTCCTATTTTTTTACGAAAATTGGCCAATGGCAATACTTATTGGAATTAATTGTTGCCAGTAATGTCTTGGCAATGGTGTTGGCATTGGCTGAAGCTCAGTCATGGCAAGAATTACAGGGTGTTCGTGTTTTACAATATATATTTTTTATTAACTGGGTGATTTTGTCCTTTGCGGCATGTGTTGATTACTTTCAAGATTTCTTTGCCAAATTTAGCCAAAAAGTCGCATTAACTTTAGGTTTTATTTTATTGCTGTTGATTGTGTTGTTGACGACCTGTGCCGTTAATCTTATCCAATATTGGACGGTACGCTCGGGCGGCTTCTCTGAAGACATTTTATTTGATGGCATGAGTCTGCATTTGAGTTATGGGGTATTGTTGGGGGCATTTTGTTTGCGCTATTTATATATGCGAGAACAGTGGCTCAATCAGCAATATAGTGAGCTGAATGCACGTATTCAAGCGATGCAGGCGCGTATTCATCCGCATTTTCTGTTTAATAGTTTAAATAGTGTGGTGAGTTTAATTACAATTGACCCCGATAAAGCTGAAAATATGTTGATTAGTCTGTCACGTCTTTTCCGCGCGAGTTTTCAGGAACTTAAATTGGTGAGTTTGGCGGAGGAAATTGATTTATGTCAGCAGTATTTGAGCATCGAAAAAATACGTTTAGGTGATCGTTTAAAGGTAGAATGGAACATCCAGGCGACACCACTTGAATTAAAACGGGTCACGATTCCATTATTGACATTGCAACCTTTGCTTGAGAATAGTATTTTCCATGGGGTGGAAAAGGTTTTACAGCAGTCAACAATTAGCGTATTGGTTGAAATATTGCAAAATCAAGTCAGTATAGTCATTACTAACCCATATTCTCGCGATACAATAAAAACGCGAAAAGGAAATGGTATTGCGATCGAAAATGTAGAGCAACGTTTGAAAGCGTATTATGGTCAAACCGTAAAGTTTCAGGTTTATGGGGGCACATCGTTATATACCACAGTGGTTTGTTACCACTATCGAGTAAAATAATAAGTCAAGTTAACCATAAAAAATATGGATGATGTTAGCGGTGACAAGGAGGAAAGGATGAGAGTCCTAATTGCGGATGATGAACCGCTAGCGGTAGAGCGTTTATCACGTTTAGTTACTCAAATGGGGCATGAAGTCGTTGCGACTGCACATCATGGACAAGATGTGTTAAGTCATATTGAAAATGCTTCGCCTGATGTCGTTTTATTAGATATTCAAATGCCTGGAATGAATGGTTTGGAATGTGCAGAACAACTGCGTCATTTAAATCCTCGCCCTGCCATTATTTTTTGTACAGCCTACGATCAACATGCACTGGAAGCATTTAAGTTTCAGGCGCAAGGGTATTTGCTAAAACCAGTAGCACTCCAAGATTTAGAACAGGTATTTCAGCATTTAACTCAACTGACTCAGGCTCAAATGACGGGTTTGCAACAAGATGAGTTGTATGATGTAAAAAACCAGCGTCATCAAATTGCGGCGAAAACCTATCGTGGGGTCGAGCTGATTCCATTAGACAGTGTTTATTATTTCTTGGCCGATCAAAAATATGTCACTGTGCGCCATAAAAATGGCAGTGTACTGATTGATGAAACACTCAAAGATTTAGAGCTGGAATTTGCGGATCGCTTTATTCGAATTCATCGAAATGCATTGGTTTCTCTTGATTATTTGGAAGGTCTTGAATTGGTTGCCGCTGGACAATATCAGGTGCGATTACGTGAACTGGATGAGCGGCTGTCGGTCAGTCGTCGTCATTTACCTAGTTTAAGAGAATGTATGCATCAATTATAAATGCCGTATTTTTTGGCAGCGTATGGGCGGCTTTATGATTTTTTGCTTGCAATTTTAGGTGATCAAGTTAAGTTTGGAACAATTGCCTTGATCAATACTTAATTTGGATTTATGAAAACCTTAAAAATTGCGACTCGACAAAGCCCTCTTGCACTTTGGCAGGCGGAGCATATTCGTTCTCGTTTAAACGAGCTTTATCCAGATTTGACGGTTGAACTGGTTAAGTTCGTGACACAAGGCGATAAGATTTTAGATACCCCATTAGCCAAGATTGGGGGCAAAGGATTGTTTGTGAAAGAGTTGGAAGCCGCTTTGTTGGATGGTCGTGCTGATTTGGCAGTCCATTCCATGAAAGATGTGCCAATGCACTTGCCACAAGGTTTAACGCTTGCGGTTATTTGTGAGCGTGAAGATCCTTTAGATGCATTTGTTTCAAATCAATATCAGCATTTTGATGCATTACCACAAGGTGCAAAAGTTGGAACTTCGAGTCTGCGTCGTAAATGTCAAATTTTACAACAACGTCCCGATTTAGAAATCATTGATTTACGGGGTAATGTTGGCACGCGTTTATCGAAACTGGACGATGGTTTGTACGATGCCATTATTTTAGCCAGTGCCGGTTTAAAACGTTTAGGTTTGGCAGATCGAATTCGTCATTGTTTAACGCCCATGGTAAGTCTGCCTGCGGTTGGACAGGGTGCTCTAGGCTTGGAATGCCGTGCAGATGATGCAGAATTGCTTAAATTAATCCAACCCTTGCAACATGAAGAAACTTCGATTTGTGTCCGTGCGGAACGCGCCCTTAATGCTTATTTGGAGGGTGGTTGCCAAGTGCCAATCGCAGGCTATGCCACTTTAGTCAATGATCAATTACTGATTGAAGGGCGAGTCGGTAGCGTAGATGGTAAGACCTTGCTGAAGGAGCAAATGGTCGGTACGGCGGCAGAGGCAGAGCAGTTGGGAGAGCAGCTTGGACAGCGCTTACTTGATCGAGGTGCTGGTGAATTATTGAAAGCGTTGTATTAATGCTTTTCATCAATACTCGCCCTGAAGATCGCGCAGACGCACTTACCCAAGCGTTGCTCTCAGTGGGTTATCGGGTCGAGGCTTTGCCATTACTTGAGTTGGTTGCCGAACCTTTTTCTGATGTATTACAACACCTTTATCAGCAACTCGATGAAACTCAAGTTATTGTCGTGGTGAGTCCGACGGCTGTTGAAATTGGTATGCGTTATTTGCAGCAGGCTGGTATTCAGTTGGCACAACTTGAGCACATCCAATGGATAGCCGTGGGACAGGCAACTGCACACGCACTCGCAAAATTTGATATTGTTAGTGATGTCCCCGAGGTGGAAAACTCGGAAGGGATGCTTGAGTTGCCAATTTTAAAACAAAGAGAAAATTTAAATAAAATCGCTTTCTGGCGGGGGAAAGGCGGGCGGCAATTTATGATGCAGCAATTGCAGCAGCAGGGTGTCTCCATCCTTAATTTTGTGCTTTACCACCGTCAGTGTCCTGAGGGAAGTAAGACTGGGTTTTTAAATATTGTGCAAAAACTCGATCCTAATCAACCTACTGCTGTATTGATCAGCAGTGAGGCTAGTTGGCAAAATTGGTTGCAACTTTGTGGTCAGTATTCCAGTGATGTACAGTGGATTTATCTTGCTTTGGGCGAGCGATTGACAAAAATTCTAACAGATTCGCAAGTACAACTAGGCGACGCGATTAACATTATTCAGCTTGAAAATTTAACTGCATCAGAGATTATTCAACGCATGCGTGACTGGCAAGGAAAGGTATGAGAAAAATTGTGTATTTGGTACTGCTGCTGAGTATATTGTGGCTAGCCAAGCTGAGTTATGACGTTGCGAAAAATGCTCAGAGTGTTCCGGAACTTCAACAACAGCTTGCTCAAACAGACCAGCGTTATGCATTATTGAATGACCAATTGGTCGCCGTGCAGCGTCAATTACAAAATAGTGGTGTTGCAGCTACCGCGTCTACTGATTACAGCATGACACCGATCATAACGACGGGGATTGCACCCGTCATTTTAATTCAACAACAATTGCAATTGGTTCAGTTTGCTTTAGATCAGCAACAGTTTACTTATGCATTGGATCATTTGAATCAGGTGCATCAGCATATCGCTCAGTCCGCGTTATCGCCTGCATTGCAGCACAGCCTTGTTCAAGCAATTGAACAAGATAAACAAGCGATTCAGCAATATATTCTGACTCAAGACCAACAACAGCAACAGCTACAAGATTTATTGCAGGAAATCGATCAGCGAATCCAGCAAGAGCTGCAAAATCCTAAAGTGACGATTGCAAAAAATGAATCATCAGCATGGTGGCAATGGTTTAAGTTGGAAAAAATTCAGCGTTCTTCACCTGATTTAATGCATCGTAATATTATCTTGAAAGAGGCTCAGTTGCGCTTATTGCTTGCCTCGCAAGCGTTGCATCAAGGGCAATTAATCGAATATCGTAAGTCAATTCAAGAGGTGATGAAATTATTGGCTGAATTACCTGATCAGAACAGCCAAAAAATGAAGCTACGATTAGATAAAATTTTAAATCTTCCTGCAGTACCAACACCAAAATTAATCACATTAGGCTTGTTGGGATAATTGATAATGAAGCATTTAGTACGGATCTATTTACTTGCAAGTTTATTGTTATTTGCTCTGTTTGCTGTATTGAGCTATGGATATGGGCATGGCTATGCCTATATTTACTGGCGTGATTGGCAATTCCAAAGCAGTGCATGGGGATTGATCGCACTGTTTGTTTTTGTCAGTTTCTTGGCGCAGCTCTTTTGGTTGTTTAGTAAGCGTTACATCGTGCGTGAACAGCGCAAAAAGGAAACGGCGCTACATTTTAAAGATTTACACCCTTATGAGCAGCTTGGCATCGTTTGGTTGCTAGACTCAGCCAAAGATCAGCAGGTGTTTATTGAACGTGTTTTTACGCAATCTGGTTTGTTAAGTCCGATCGTTGACGCACAATTTGATTATAAAAATGGTGATTTTGATACTGCCTTGCAGTGCTTGGATCGCTCAGCCCCGATGGCTTTTGAGCTGGCAGAGCTGCAACGAATTGATATTTTTTTAGCACAACAAGAGACCGAAAAGGCACTGATACACTTGGAGTTTTTGACACAGCACCAACTTTCTCCATGGTTGGCTGAAGTAGAAATAGCTTATCAGCAACGTATGACCGCGCTTTGGGGGAAACTTGCTTTACAAAAGCCTTGGTTATTCCTGCAAACGACTCAATTTGGTCTACTTGACCCAGCGCATCGTGACTTATGGCTGCAACAGCTTTTGATTCAATTTGATCAAGCTTCAGTTGATGATTTAGCAGCTTTACAGCAGCGTTATCTCGCGTTGCAAAGTGAAATTCAAGCCCGCCCCTATACGAGTAAGGTGCTCTGGCTAAAATTATTGGCGCGGATGCCAGAGATGAGTTTGCAGCACGAAGACTTGGCTTTACATTTGTTGCAAGAGCATTTTGACCCAGAGGTATTTTACCTGTGGTTCCAACAACAGTTGTTAAAACAAATCCCTGATTATAGTTATGTTGAACAACGTATTATGCAGCTTGAACAGCGCTATACCAGTGTGCCAATGTTGACCTTTGCCAAGTGGCATGTTTATGTGGCAACTCAACGTCATCTTGAAGCAGAACAATTATTAACTTTATATCCTGATAATATTTTAATGAGTTATTTACGAATTAAGTCAATGCTTGGGGATAATCTTGATTTAATCAAACAGTTGAATTTAATATTTGAAAATGATGTTAATTTTCTTAATTTTAAGCTATGAGTCTAAATATGAATGAATTGTCTGTCTATCCAATTGTGCATAAGCAAGCTGTTGCTTGGGGGGATATGGATGCTTTTGGCCATGTGAATAATGTGCAATATTATCGTTATATGGAAAGCGCCAGAATTGTTTATTTAATGGCATTAAATATATTCGATCAAGATATATTGACAGTGGTTGCTTCTAGCCAATGTAAGTATTTAAGACCTGTATTTTACCCTGATGTCTTGCATATTGGTGCGAAAGTTGAAGAGCTTCGAAACAGTGCGTTTCGAATGCAATATGTTTTATGGAGTGAAACACAAAATCAAATCGTCGCAACGGGTGATGCGGTAATCGTGTGTGTGGATAAAGTATCTTCAAAGAAGGCGAATATTCCTGAGCCCATTAGACAGAAAATTATTCAGCTTGAAGCAGGTGTAGGGAGTGATTTGTTGCTAAACTCGTAATTATAAAGACAATTACGTCTGAGTTTGGAACCACTATAATGTGGTTTTTTTATTGTTTAAATAATAGTGATGGTAATTGAATCTCGTCCTCATCAATAGGATGAAAAGTGTTTTTATTGAGCTTAATATGCACACTGTTAAGATCAGTTTGGAATGGGTTTAAATTAAAATAGATAAATAAATATTTTATGCTCGGTTTATGTTTTTGAAGTTTATTGTAAATAAAAAGCAAATTTTTTGTTATAGTGCCATTAAATCGACTATTCTTATATTGATTAGTGAATTGCTTATAAATTAATATTGAACTGAATTTTTGAATTCATTTTATTTTTGCGTGATATATATTTTTCCTTGTTGAGTTGGAGTGGTTCGGATGAAACCAGATATTAGTGATTTATCGGTAGAAGATTTAAAGCGTCTGCAAGCAGAAGCAGAAGTATTGATTGCGAGTAAAAAAGACCAAGCAGTTGAAGATGCATATAATCAAATCGTTGCGATTGCTGAAGGCATTGGATTTACGGTTGAAGAGTTATTGGCAGCGGGTGAGCAAAAACGTAAGAAAACAACACGTAAAGCTGTAGAGCCACGTTACCGTAATAAAAACAATACTGAGGAAACTTGGACTGGTCGTGGTAAACAACCGCGCTGGTTAGTTGCTGAATTAGAAAAAGGTGCAAAACTTGAAGATTTCTTAATCTAAGTAAGTTTTAAAAGTCATCGTTTTGTCATACGCTGACTTTATCCTTTATAAAAAACCAAGCTGAAAAAGCTTGGTTTTTTTATATGAGAGAATTGGCGATGTTGAAAAATTATGCATAATGTCATTCAGAGCGAATATTTCAGAAAGGATGATATTTTGTATGTTGGTATGGGTAGGATGAAGAAAAAAACCAAGCAATGGAGATGGTGGTTGTTCGCCATTTTTGCATTTTTAATTTTTATTATTTTACAGATTCCAGCAACATGGCTAATTGCGAAATTTTCTAAAGATAATCAATTATTACATAACGTCAGTGGCAATATTTGGCAGGGGCAGGCGGATTGGCAACGTGGTCAGCTACGGGGTTCGGTGCATTGGAAAACTCGACCTTTGGATCTGTTGTTGTTTCGCTTAGGCGCCAATCTTGATATACATAGTGGCAATACACAATTTAACGGTATCTTTGGTTATGGTTTGGGGAAGAAAATCGTGATTAAGGATTTGAATGGTGAAATTTCACCTGAAACATTGAAATATTTTGCAGACTGGCAGTGGCCTGAGAATGCAATTCAGCTTGCCGATGTGCAATTAAACTATCAGAAAGAAAAAGGCTTCAATGCAACAGAAGGGCGATTAAACTGGGGTGGAGGTGAGCTGACCTATACTTTTGGTCAACGTCAAGATCGTATGAATATGCCTTCACTGATTGCTGAATTAAAAGATAGCAACGGACAATTACAACTTGATGTTCGTGATCAGCGTAGTCAAAAAATGGCAAATTTAAGTGTAGATGCTAGCCTCATGCTTGATGTGCAATTGACACAGCGCATGCTTTTGAATGTTCCGTCTTATCAAGGCAAAGCGGGACTTGAAACTTTTGTGATTAGTTCACGTCAGCCATTGTTGCAGGGTGGTTTGTAATGGACGCATTGATGCAGAAAATACAACAACTGCGTTGGCAAAAGTTAGATAAACTCGGTCCTTTGATTTTAGCCTTGCTTATTTTATGGCTCTGCTGGAAACTGGCTTCATTGTTTTGGTGGGTGGTTGCCCCACCACAATTGATGCAATTTGAACGAATTGAACTGGGTTCGCAGCAAGCTCAAGTCCCGAATATTAGTTCATTTGCATTATTTAATGAGCCTGCAGCGACAACGGCCCAAGACATTGTCAATTTAGAATTACAGGGCGTACTCTTAGGTTCTCCGAGTTTCTTGTCTTCAGCGGTCATCAAGCTGAACGATGTGGCTGAGCGCTATCGTGTCGGTGAGACAGTTGGTTCGACCTCATATCAATTGGTGGAAGTCTATTGGGATCATGTGGTGTTGAAACAAGGGAATGGTGCGACACGAGAGGTGAAATTTAAAGGACTAGATAAAGGGTTGTATCAACCAGCCGACCCCGTTATCAATCCGCCGAATAATGTCCCACCTCCAATGCAAGAACCTGTTCAGAATTCGCCGCAGTCCGCATTAGGTCAAGCGATTCAACAGATGCAGGATAACCGTGAACAATATATGAAAAATATGGGAGTGAGCGGTGGCACAGATGGTTATGAAATATCAGATCAAACGCCCGCGAATTTAAAAAATACATTGGGTTTGCGCTCGGGTGATCGTATCCTGTCGGTCAATGGACAAACAGTTGGGCAAGGACTAAGCGAAGTACAATTACTAGAGCAAGTACGTCGTCAAGGACATGCCAAAATAGAAATAAAACGTGGTGATCAAGTGATGACCATACAACAGAGTTTTCAGTGATAACACATCATCACATTAGTTAGGAATAAGTGCAGGTTATGGCTTCTTTGAATCATCATCGTCCACTTTGGGCATTACTTGCTGCAGCGCCTTTGGTTGCGGCAATCAGTACCCATGTACACGCACAGACATGGAAGATCAATTTACGTGATGCAGACTTAGCAGCATTTATTAACGAAGTTGCAGATATTACAGGTAAGAATTTTGCGGTTGATCCTCGTGTACGAGGCAATGTGACCGTTATTTCGAATAAACCGCTCAATAAAGATGAGGTTTACGATCTGTTTTTGGGGGTGCTTAGTGTTAATGGTGTGGTGGCATTGCCTTCTGGTAATACCATTCGTTTGGTACCCGATAGTAATGTGAAAAATGCTGGTATTCCTTACGATGGGCGCAATCGTGCAGGTGGTGATCAGATCGTCACTCGGGTGATTTGGTTGCAAAATACCAATCCAAATGATCTCGTTCCTGCGTTACGTCCATTGATGCCGCAGTTTGCACACTTGGCAGCAGTTGCTGGAACCAATGCATTGATTGTTTCGGATCGCGCCGCCAATATTTATCAGCTTGAAAACATTGTACGTAACTTGGATGGTACGGGTCAGAACGATATTGAAGCGATTGGCTTGCAGTCGAGTCAGGCTGAGGAAGTGATCACTTTGCTGGAAACCATGAGTGCAACAGGTGCAGCAAAAGATTTTGTGGGGTCCCGCGTACGTATCGTTGCTGACAATCGCACCAATCGTATTCTGATCAAAGGTGATCCTGATTCACGTAAGCGTTTGCGTCAAATCATTGAGATGTTGGATGTGCCGTCGGCAGATCGTTTGGGTGGCTTGAAAGTCTTTCGTTTGAAATATGCCAGTGCAAAAAGTCTCGCTGAAATTTTACAAGGTTTAGTTTCTGGTCAGTCGGTTTCTTCATCTGCTTCATCGAACAATAGTAATGCATCAAATCCGATCAATAATTTGATTTCAAATAACCAAAGCACAAGTTCGTCAGGGAATTCATCGGGTAGTTCGGGGATTAGCCTCAACAGTGGTTTTAATAACCGCCAAAATGATGTGACCAGCTTCAATGGTGCCGGTGTCAGTATTATTGCGGACAGCACCCAAAATGCTTTAGTGGTCAAAGCTGATCCGCAGTTGATGCGTGAAATTGAATCCGCAATTCAACAATTGGATACCCGTCGTCAGCAAGTGTTGATAGAGGCTGCGATTATTGAGATTGTGGGTAGTGATGCCGATCAACTCGGTGTGCAATGGGTACTAGGTGATCTAAGTAGCGGTGTTGGACTGGTTAACTTTTCAAATCTTGGTTCTGGATTGTCCAAAATTGCAGCTGGTTATTTAACTGGCGGTGCAGCAGGTGCAGCAGGTGCTTTGGGGGATGGTGCTTCAATAGGTGTCGGGAATTTTGAAAACCCACGCAGGGCGTACGGTGCGCTGATACAAGCGCTGAGAGCGAATACTAAATCGAACTTTTTATCGACTCCATCGATTGTCACAATGGATAATGAAGAAGCTTATATTGTGGTGGGGCAAAATGTTCCATTTGTCACAGGGTCAGTTGCAACTCAGGGTAATAGTACCGTGAACCCCTATACGACGGTTGAGCGGAAGGATGTGGGGATAACGCTTAAAGTTGTGCCTCATATTGGTGAAGGAGGGTCGGTTCGTCTTGAGGTTGAACAAGAGGTTTCGAATGTTCAGCCTAATCGAGGACAGGCAACAGATTTGGTGACCAGTAAACGGGCGATTAAGACCTCGGTATTGGCTGATCATGGACAAACTGTGATTTTGGGTGGTTTGATTTCTGATGATACTAGTCTAACTCGCCAAAGTATCCCTGTGTTGGGCGATATTCCGTATTTAGGACGTTTATTCCGTGCCGATACGCGCAGTAATGAAAAACGCAATCTCTTAGTGTTTATCCATCCGACCATCATTGGGGATTCGGATGATATTCGCCGTATCTCTCAGCAGCGTTATAATCAGCTTTATAGCTTGCAGCTTTCGATGGATAAAAATGGCAACTTTGCAAAACTACCTGAGAGTGTAAATGATATTTATCGTCAACAATCTGCGGTGAATGCTTCACCTTATCAAAATGTTCCAACAGCCACACAAAGCCAAACAGCGGTTGTGACAACGCCAGTTGCGACGGTGGAAGCACCCTTACAAAAGCGTTCAGTAGAGCGAAGTAAAAACACAGTGACAACCACGACGATTCATCCTGCATCTTCACAGTAGATGCACACAAGCACAGTATGTCACAATGTTAAGATTGCCAGAACCGATAATCAATAAATCAGGATAAGGATTGGTGTTTATGACTTGGAAATTGCAAGCCATTACAGGTGAGTTTACGGGGAAAGAAATCACGATTGAGCGTGATATGTTGGTCGGACGACATCAGGATGCTGATATTTTATTGCAATCAGCGGATATTTCACGTCGTCATGCTGCTTTAGTGCTAAAAGACCAACAGCTTTGGGTGCAGGACTTAAATTCATCTAATGGTACGTTTATTAATGATTTGCGTATAGAACAAGGAACTGAATTGCATGATGGTGATATTTTGCAATTTGCGAGTTTTACATTCTCGATTCTTGCGCCGACAACGACGGATATAGATTTGCCAGAGATTGAAATTGAGCCTATTTCATCTGCTGCGCACGATCAAGGTATGCCGAGTATTGCTGAACGTGCGGTTGAGACCCCGATCAGTCGTGATGGCATGCCACAACAAGTTGCGATTCCAAAGCCAGCACCAATTCCTGAACATGTAAATATTCAAGCTACTTCAGAACAATCGCCAGTTGCAACTGAATCACCTGTGATGCAGGAAAAACAGCAACAAAAAAATGCTTCGGTTGGTTTGATTTCGATTATTGTGTTGATCATTTTGGCGATGGTTGCTTGGCTGTTCTTTAAATAATCATTTTAAGCTTTTACAATGCAAGGCATATCGTAATAGGTATGCCTTTTTTATTTCTAGAGTAAATATAATGTCTATTGCACAGTTACAAAGTCGTCATCTGATTCTCTTTGATCTTGATGGAACGTTGGTGGATTCTGCTGCTGATTTATATCGCGCCATGAATCTGAGTTTAGAGAAATTGGGCTTGCCTTTGGTTACAGAATTGCAAGTTCGGGAGTGGGTTGGCAAAGGCGCAGCGAGATTATGTGAAACTGTGCTTGAACATTTGTTTGGGCAGGTAGATGCACAGCAGCAAAAGCAATTGCTTGATACGTTTATGCAGGTATATGCACAAGAGTTATGTGTGAATACCACTGTTTATGATGGTGTTCTCGCCTTTTTAGAGCATTGTCAAGCACATGATATCTCGATGGTCTGTGTCACAAATAAACCTGAACATTTAGCAAAAGGTATCCTCGATATTTTGGAATTGAGTCAGTATTTTAAAATGGTTGTTGGTGGGGATAGCTTGTCTGAGCGGAAACCGCACCCTTTGCCTTTATTGCACTGCATGCAAAGTCAAAATGCATCTACATCACAAAGTTTGATGATTGGCGATTCGAGCAATGATGTTGAAGCAGCAAGACGCGCAGGTATTGATTGTATTGTGGTCAGCTATGGCTATAATCATGGAGAAAGTATCTATGACTGTTGTCCGCAACAAGTGGTTGATAGTTTAGTTGAGTTGATTGAAGAAGATCGGGTAGGGAGTAAGGCATGAATGTTGTTATGGTTTTTCGATGGCGGGCTTGACGCAATTGAAACAAGGAAACGCAAAAAATCGAAACCATAGAGCTAAAAGCATAGAGAATGCCCATGACCACATTTGCACAATTTGAACAACTAAAATCAGCAGGCTATAACACGATACCTGTTTATCGCCAACGGTTGGCGGATACTGAAACGCCACTTTCTGTTTTTGCACGATTTAAACAGCACAAACATGCTTATTTATTTGAATCGGTTGAAGGTGGGGAAAATTGGGCACGCTATTCCATGATTGGCTTGGGTGAGTCGACTGTTTTTTCATGTAATGAAGGCGTTTTAACCGTTCAACAGGCGGATGGGTCTGTGACCCAGCAGCGTTGTAGTGATCCATTTCAATATATTCGTGACTTTCAAAGCCAATTTAAAGTGCCGACGCAAGTGGAACTACCTGACTTACCTAACTTTACCGGTGGTTTGGTTGGATATTTGGGCTATGATGCAGTGCGCTATATCGAACCAAAACTCAAAAATATTCCAGCTGCCGATCCAGTGACCTTGCCAGATTTATGGTTGATGTTGTCTCAAACTGTGATTGTATTTGATAATTTAAAAGACACATTATTTTTGATTCATCACGTCGATGCTCATCAAGAAGATGCTTATGCAAAGGCACAAGAGAAACTTGATCAGCTTGAACAGTTGCTTGCAATACCAGTAAGTTTGCAAGCGAAACCACATACTGCACCGAATTTTGAATCGATTACAGGCAAAGAAAAGTTCATCGAAACAGTTGAAAAAGTAAAAGAATACATCCGTGCAGGGGATGTCATGCAGGTTGTACCTGGACAGCGTATGGTCTCTGATTTTGATGGTGAGGCATTGCAAGTCTACCGTGCTTTACGTCACTTAAACCCATCGCCCTATTTGTTTTTGGTACAAGGCCAAACCCTGACAGATCAAAAACCGTTTCATATCGTAGGTTCATCGCCAGAGATTTTGTCGCGCTTGGAAAATGGCATTGCGACAGTACGACCTTTGGCGGGCACGCGTCCAAGAGGCAAGACCAAAGAAGAAGATTTGGCATTAGAGCAAGATTTGCTGTCTGATGAAAAAGAAATAGCTGAACATTTAATGTTGATCGATCTAGGTCGTAATGATGTTGGGCGTGTTTCTAAAATCGGTAAAGTACAGGTAACTGACCGAATGGTGATCGAGCGATATTCGCATGTCATGCACATTGTTTCCAATGTACAAGGTGAGGTGCGGGATGATGTCGATGCTTTAGATGTTTTTAAGGCGACTTTTCCTGCGGGGACACTCTCAGGTGCTCCCAAAATTCGTGCCATGGAAATTATTGATGAAGTTGAACCTGTAAAAAGAGGTGTCTTCGGCGGTGCAGTTGGATATTTGGGCTGGCATGGCGAAATGGACATGTCGATCGCGATTCGTACTTGTGTGATTCGCGATGAAAAAGTCTATGTACAAGCAGGTGCGGGGCTTGTTGCTGACTCAAATCCTGAGTCAGAGTGGAATGAAACCCAAATAAAAGCACGCGCAGTGATCAAAG
Source organism: Acinetobacter sp. 2JN-4 (assembly GCF_003687745.1). Classification (NCBI taxonomy): domain Bacteria; kingdom Pseudomonadati; phylum Pseudomonadota; class Gammaproteobacteria; order Moraxellales; family Moraxellaceae; genus Acinetobacter; species Acinetobacter sp. 2JN-4. Next base: position 88,922 of record NZ_RDNY01000011.1, read on the forward strand.
CGGTTGAATTATCGTCAAACGGATTGATTTTATGAGTTTTTCGCAGTTTTTCTGAAAAAACTGCTTGCATCATGTGTAAGTTTTGCTAAACTGCACACCGTTCCGATACGAAACGTACGAAACACTAAGAAACGCCGGCATAGCTCAGTTGGTAGAGCAACTGACTTGTAATCAGTAGGTCCACAGTTCGAATCCGTGTGCCGGCACCATCTTAAGGTTTTGATGTTTTGAGTAAAGAACAGCACTGTGTAAGTGTGATGTGGTGAGATTCCCGAGCGGTCAAAGGGGGCAGACTGTAACTCTGCTACGAAAGTTTCGAAGGTTCGAATCCTTCTCTCACCACCATTTAGCTTCGATTGAAGTGGTAAGTGCCAACATGCGGGAGTAACTCAGTTGGTAGAGTGGCAGCCTTCCAAGCTGCATGTCGCGAGTTCGAACCTCGTCTCCCGCTCCATTATTATCGAAGACATCGCTCTTATAGCTCAGTGGTAGAGCACTCCCTTGGTAAGGGAGAGGTCTCGAGTTCAAATCTCGATAAGAGCTCCAGATATACAGCTTAGTAGATTTTTCTACAAAAGATTTAAAGAAGCAGGCTATTATAGTCTGCTTTTCAAGTATTGGGTGTTTAGTTTTTTTAGGCGAATGTCGATAAGAAAAGTGTTTCAGGGTTGTTTTCTCTAAACTGGTGTCGACGTAAACGAGGAAAGTCAAATGGCTAAGGCTAAGTTTGAACGTAATAAACCACACGTAAACGTGGGTACAATTGGTCACGTTGACCATGGTAAAACAACTTTAACTGCTGCGATTGCAACTATTTGTGCAAAAACTTACGGCGGTGAAGCGAAAGATT